>CBFHIW010000020.1:0-37878 GCA_965656065.1 Luminiphilus sp.
TGCATCTGCAGCATGTTCAAGATGGCATCTCGATTCATAGAGTGCGTAACACTGTAGTGGTCTAGGAAATGGTAGCACGCAAGCGCTATAAACCATGAGGATCAGCAGGCTTTCAGCCATCGATTGATGGCATTCTGCGCTACCGCCCCGTAATGGCAACGACATCTGCGCTTACTGGTCGGCCTCCGCATCGGTCGCAAATAAGCGATCGGGCTGGCGGAAGGTTTTGAATTCAAGGCAGTTCCCGCTGGGGTCTTTCAAAAAGCAGGTCTTTTGCTCTCCAACGCTCCCTTCGAACCGGACTGTTGGCCGGATCACAAAGTCACACTGCTGGGCGATAAGTCGCTCAGTCAGCGCCTCAAATATCTCCCAGTCGAGCACTACGCCAAAGTGCGGCACAGGCACATGCTCACCATCCACCGGATTGGTATTGGTATCGGCCTCGGCCTGCGCTGCCCGCTCGACGCGATGCAGCACCAGTTGATGGCCCCAAAAATTCAGATCGACCCAGTCATCCGACTCCCTGCCTCTGGTGCATTCGAGCACTTCTTCATAGAACACGAGCGTTTCGTCAAGATCCCTCACCGGAATCGCTAAATGAAAAGGGCTCAGGTCAGTCACCAGCAACACCCCTGATCAAAAATTTCACGCCATCGCTTCTTCATCATTAACGCTGTTAGACCCTTCACGCCTGTCACGAGCCACTCGCTGGAAGCGCGATATTGTGCCGACGCCTCACCACATGGCGACAGGGTTAATGATCATCTGCACCGCGCCTTTGAGCCGCGCCTGACCGAGCACAAACATAAACTCGGTGACGCCCTCGCTGGCCAGTCGGCCAGTATTCATAGTCTCGAGGATATATATACCGTTCTCTTTCAGGAGAATCGCATGATCGTAAAAGACCTTGTCTCCCGGCCTGGGCGGCACCGCGCCCAAGCCCCAAGTATCCGCCCCGACCGCCAATGGCTTAAATGAGGCAAGAAATCGCGCGGCATCGTTATCAATACCGGGAATCGTCGCGCCCCAGGTAGCCGGATCAGCCTCCAACATGGCATCGGTCCAACCCGTGTGGAACAGCACCACGTCTCCTTCACCGATCGTAATGCCCTGCGCTTTCATCGCAGCCGCCACCTCTGTGCGAGAAAATGGCTGGCCGGCTTCGAGGTGTTCAACGCCAAAGTGCTTGGCCATATCGATCAAAACACCCCGCGCGACCATCGGTGGGATTTGACTGATATCAAGCTTCGTCAGGCCGGTGGTTTTGGAGAATGCCTTACCCCGGTTGCAGTTATAAAACTCCCCCGCCTCACCAAGATGGCCCAGGCCATCCAATTGCGGGCCGGTGCCAAGCCACATCTGCACCAGGTCGTCATTTGCTGATGCCTCCCAGCCAAAAGCATTCGCTGATTCACTGTAGGGGTGCTCCGGTTGCAGAACCTGAAGTTGAGTGAATCTGGGCGGGTAGGCAGGCATGCCGGGCGTGATCACGATACCCAAAGGATGACTTGTCCCCTGCTTTACCAGTTGGGCAGCAGCCACGGTTCGCTCCGGCGTGATGCGGTTGGCCGCACCGATTTGGTCATCAGCGCCCCACTCCGAGGGCTGACAGTCACTCGCCATCGCTTCCGATGCACAACAGGCTGCCATCACTGCAGCCGATAAAAATTTCCACATATTTGCGTTCCCACGTTCGGTGTTGATGACGATCAAATTGCCCGCTCATGCTCCATAAAGCAAGCCAACAAAAAAGGGCCGATCAAGATGATCAGCCCTCGCTTGAGCAGGCCCTTGGTCAGGGACTGCCAGAATCTGCGAACCGCTAGTCGGCGTTGTTGAAGATCAGACGCCCCGCAAAGCTGCGATTGCGCTCACAACTCGACAATGCCTGGGACTCCTCTTGCACCTCGGGGTGCTCCTCAAGGAAGGCAAGCCATGTGTCAGCGGTCTTACCTCGGTGTTCGAAGGTGTACCAGTGGTTCATGGCAACATAGTCGTAAGGCCAGTCTGGCTCAAAACCCAAATAAGGCGTGAACACGTGGCTGCCCCAGCCTTCAAACCCGGCGGCTTTCATCAGTTCGCCATGACGAGCTTGTGTTTCCATGACCTGCGCCAGCGTGGCACCCTCGCTGAGCTTACAGTCGGCCCACTGATGCGGCTGCCACGTGTCGCGCTCATCCCAGGGGATGCGACTGTGAGCCGTGGCAGCATTAAACATGGCGATACTGCCCACACAGGTCCCTGCCGGCTCCATCGCCTCATCCTGCTCTGCCATCCACGCCCAGTAGTCATTGGTGTAGCTACCCCACTCGTTGTACATGGATTGACCATCGGGCCATTGCCCCCAAAGGATGTAGTCGTAGGGCTTGTTGAATCCCGCGTGCATCGGTGTCAGCACCACCTGCAGATATTGAGTGCCTGCCTCCTTGGAAAACTCGCCATAACGCTCGGATTGCGCGATGACGTCCTGAAGGGTTTTACCCTCGTTTAAGGTGCAGTAAGTGAATTCGGAGCGCACCTCATACTCTTGGGCGACCGCGCTCATTGTGAAAAACAGTAAACCAGCTAGTAACAACTTCATAACATCCCCTTTTTATTTCTGTTTTTATCCCGCAAAAGTGATGGACGACTTGGAAAAGAGAAAGCCCCGCAAATTGCGAGGCTTGATCAATGACTACGAAATGCGGTGATTAGTCTGAGCCGCCAACGGGCGTCGCGTGATCAATGCGCGCGTTGTCACAGGTATACAGGCTGTCTTCACCATAAATGTTGTAGTAGGTATCGCCTGCGCCTTCGATCTCGCGGAACTGATCCAATGCAGCACCGCGCTGCTCAAGAGATTCGGTAATCCACACAGCATAAAAATCCATCTTTGAATCTTTTGCCGTGCCCGGACCCGCACCCCAACGATAAACACCGCCGGGTAGCTCGTTCTCAGTCATGAAGTCCGCCCAGGCCTGGTCCGCCTTGGCGATCTGGCCCCAGCTTACGCCCTCATTGGCGGTACAGGATCTCAGCTGCACAATACCCGCCTCGCCTGCCTTCTCGTAAGCTCTTACTGCGCGACTCGCCGCCAGCGTGTGCGCGCCGCAGTCGACAACACTGTTGAACTCATCAATGAGATCGCCCCCTTCGCTCATCCACTGATCAGCAATGGCGCCCAACTGGGCCGACGTGGGTGAGAAACCTAGCCACACCGCCTCGGGCACTTCTTCGAAGGTCGCAAACACCGGCGTGAGCACATAAGCCGCATAGGGCGCTGGATGATTTTTAGAGGCCCACTTGTCCCACTTCGCGGCCACCTTCATCAGGTCACCGTAGCCTTTACCTTCTACGTAATTACAAGCCCAGCTCTCCATCGCGGCGCGATCTTGAGCGTGAGTGGTACCCGCGCCCGAAACCGCGACCAGTACTGACAACGCCATAGAGAATTGACGAAACAACATGATTAACTCCCCCAAAGAGTGATTGATGCCAACTCTTTTTCTGTCTTACCGCAACATCATTCCCCGCGCTAACAGAAGAGTTCGAGGCGTGTTCGATGTTTAGGCCTACCTTGAAGCGATGCAGTTTTGCACTGTACTGCACCGCCTGCGCAACACTCGCGGGCAAGGCCATCGGACAGCAAAGGTCAACTATTGCGCAGTAGCGGGATACCGGATCTCGAGCGGCGGGCAGTGCGCGGGTTGGGCCGGCACGGGCCTCGGCGTAAGGTCGCCTACCAGCTCCAGAAAGACACCATCAGGGTCGATCGCATGCACGATACCCCCGGTGTCGGTGTCAGTACCCGAGCAACATGGTGCGACCTCCGAGAGAAACGGCACATCTTGAGATTTGAGAATCGCCACGGCTCGCTCGACATCTGGCACCGTGAGGGCAAGGCGATTGATGCCCTTGTGATTGATCGGCGGCGGATAGGCGGGCTCAGGATCGTAAGGCGCTATCCACTGGAGTAACCGCAGGCGATGACGGTCCCCGCGATCGAGCGCCACATCGGCGCCGCGATAGGTCACTGGCTCGTCAAAGCCCCAGGCCGCGGACTCCTCAGCGGTCAGCGTTTGCTCATTGATCCAGCGCACGTTGGTGTAACCAAAGCGCCGGTAAAAGGCGACCGACGCCTCGACATCGCTCACGTTGATGCCGATGTAAGGCATGCCCATGATTTGGGTCTGCTCGGCGTTTTGAGCGGGCCGCAGGATGGGGCTCTCCTCCAACTTGAGGTAGATCCCGTCGGGGTCGCGCATGAATACAAAACGATTACCCGGGGCACCATAGGGCTCGCTGATAAACGTCACGCCCTGGCTTTTGAGCAGCGCGTAATCCGACATCAAATCGCCGGTCATCAAGGTCGCGTAGGCCATACCGAGATGATTGGGCTTGCCATAGGGCGGCTCAGGGTTGAACGGTACACGCCACTTAAGCAAATCGATGCCGGTGGTGTTCTCGGCCCCGGGAAACAGCAGCACCTCGCCTTTTTCCAGCTCGTACTGACAGAGATCGAACATGCCCAGGGCACGCGCCATCGCATGGGTATTGGTGAGGGGGAAACCGGTGATGCCCTGCGTAAAACCCAGTCGCCGATAGAACTCGCGGGTAGTGTCGAAGTCCTCGGTGTGAATGGCAAAATGAAAGCGCGCCCAGAGGCCGATATCAGTGTCAGACTCAAACGCGATCTCGGGCGTCTGCACAGTAGCTTGCAGCTCGTAGTCGTCGCCTCTGGCCTCAAACGATGGGAGACAGGCCGCGATCACAAGCGTTGCTGCTGCGAGATATTGCAGCCTGACAAGATAGGTTGGCGTTCTCAATGGGATCCCCTCGACTGACGAAAACTCTGCCCTCGAGCGAGACGCGACTGTCACTCGCAAAGTGGACGACGGAAGCATACCGGAAAAGAGCACTGAGACGGGGCACCCGATGGGCCATCCATGGTGAGCCTTCCGTGGCTTTGTCATCCTTGACGGAGATTTAGAGCGCCCGATGGACCCTAAGTTCTCGACATTCACAGGTAGTATTTCGCAGGCCAGAAACCCTTCGCAGGGCGCACCGGCAAGAGCACGTCACCGCACCCTAAAGGAATGACATTAAGATCAGCGACTTAACGCTGAAAGCCCGACAAACTGTTGAAGTATTCGACCTCAGACCCGTTTGCTGCGGCGAACGTCCGATAGGCTTCAGACACTTCCCCATATATACAAAGCCGCCCGCCCGGGGTCAGCGCCGCAATGTCGTCGGCAAAGTGGGTGATAAAGCGCTTGTCGTGAAACAGCATGGCGTCACTTTGGGTGTAGCCCTCTATAAACGTCAGCACCTGGGCATCTTCCCGCATAAACGCGCGGTACAGCACGGTGCCGGGCTCGCCCTGCTCACTGAACTCAACCATGCGGGCTATCAGGTCACGCACTGCCCCCTGCTGACCTGGCTTGATGGATGCTTCAAAGGTCACCAAAACGGGTAATGAGAGCGCAGCTTTCTCTTGGGAGACGGCTGGCACCGGATGGACCCAGTCGACGTCGTCTCCGAAGGGACTGACATCCGGATCCTGAGCCAGGGACACAGGGGCCAGCAAGCTAGAGATGATTAAGGCAGTGACTGTCTGATAAAAGTGAAACATGGGCGTCCTTGAGTTGATGGACCAGCCCAAACACCATAACGCCCCGCCTACGAAATGAAAATCAATGACCGCCTATGAGCGGCGCTCTTCGTCGCTGTTCTGGCGCCCTGACACACACCAGGTCGATATCCCCAAAGGAGGGATGGTTAGCGGCACCCCAGCGAATAAATTGGTTCAGGCCGCAAAACCTGTCGGCAATCAGGTATGGATGACGGTGGTCGTATTCGGTGTAATCGAAGGAAATTCTCATGACCGTGCCAGCAGGCACCTTGGCGATCGCGCCGCTTGCGGCCAAATGATCACCAAACGCTCCCTCGGGAATAACGATGTGGACGGCAGACTCGGCCAACACCCTCACCGGGCTGGCTATGCTTAGAAAAAAGACCGTTAACAACCGTTTCATCGCGATTGCCTCGAGAAGCAGGAACTGGGGTCTTTACGAGGCTGGCTTAAAGACGGACCATCCCAAGTGAGCACACGCTGTAAGGCCTAGCCCTGCATACTTAAAAAAAGCAAAGCGATTCATACAGGCACCAAAAAAAAGCCCGCTCAAGGCGGGCCACTACAGCTACCAGCACATTCTCCAGCTGTCACATCACGATGTAGGCATCGTGGGTCAGCTCACCTGTGGCAGCATCAAAAACAATTTTGTCCAGATTCTGAGTGCCGTCACTGATCTTGAACAAAATATGCATGGTGAACGTCGTCCCTTCACGAAAATAGGAACCAGAGCCGGAGCCTGATGCGAACGTGCCGTCCTCCATTGCGCCCCTGCCCTCTCCGAGCACGGTGCCCTGAAGACCACTGGCGTCAGCGGTGAGGGTGTAAGTGGTGTATACGCGGCCATACACACCCATGTCGCCAACCGCAGTGATCACGCCGCCGTTCTTATTGAGGTGAATTGAGGTCAGCGTCATAGGCGCACTGTCCTGACGTGGCTCAAAGGTGAGATTCCCTCCGTGATCATCAGCGATTACCGAGCCGGAGAGGCATAGTGCGAAAAAAGCCAAGGGGGTGCCACTCCCGCTTACAAGAGATGGAATTGGGGCTTTACCTTGGTAGAGGAGTGCTGGCTCAGCGTAAATCCGCAAACATGGGTGTGCCGTCCATGGCCCAGCTAGGAGCCGCCACTCCAGTGCTACTCTCCTGCCTCAAGTAGTTTTCACTATCTCCTGATTCTACGGAGCAGTCACCCCCCGGATAGTAGTCAATTGAATTGAACTGCGGCGTATTCTGTAGAAGCGCGCCCTGCTCATTTAAAAAGCCGTTTGCAACCCAATACTTCCCCGAGCTTGCCAGGATCCCTATTGCGTCGCCGGTGCAGTCTGAAGAGGAATAGTATCTCGACACGTAGCTTGCGTAAGCACCATTCGCCACAATCCCTATACTGTTAAGCTCTCCGTTCACCCTCCAGAGAACGCGGGTGCTGTCACGGCCAGACAGCACTGTTCCACTTGAGTCCACCCATACCGGTGACCCGTAAACGGCGCCATCTGAGGGACTGCCTCCACCATTGATGGCATCCTTTAAGGCAGTAAAATTATCGTTAAAGCGCGCCGCATCAATCGTTTCGCCGTCCTCGAACACATGGAGGTTCTGCCCGCCGACCTGCGCACTCAAAACAAAAAACGTCACCGCCAGAAATCGAATCATCTTAACTCTCCTTGGTTCGCATTAGATATGCCACAACCCACAGCGCGACTGCGAGGGTCAGGGTTGCCCATAAGGGCATAAAGGGAACGGGTAGCGCATCAGCGCCCACACCAGTGGTGCCTACCGATGCCTCACCAAATACAGCTTGGCCAAACTTGGCAGTGCCAAATACAGGAAGGCTCTGGGCAACCGCCAATAGACTGGCGCCCAAAGCGAAGATAACGACGCAGGTGCGCGCCAAAAGGTGCTTCATAGCTCTGACTCCAGTGGTGGTGAACACCATCCGCACGTTGAGAGTCAGATAGAACATTTATCTAAGCATGGTTTTCCGAGCGCCGCAAACTGGCGAAACGGGCGGCAGAGATTAACTACCCCCTTCTCCACTCCCAAGGCGGCATGGGGTCATCATCAGCTAGTGGTGCCCGGGGCCGGACTTGAACCGGCACGGCCGCAATGGCCGGGGGATTTTAAGTTCTCTTCACTACGGGATAACCCGACATAACCCAAGATAGCCCTGTAGAACCGCCCTGCTCTTCTGGGTTATTTGGGGTTTAGATGCAGTTATTCTGGCTTATAAGTGTCAGCAGGGTGTCAGCAGAACCCTGCCCCCGGGGAGGGGGTCGGGCCTGTTCATTCGCGGGAGGTGCCACTCCCGCTTACAAGAGATTAATTTGAGGCGAATTGATGCTCTACCATCGTTTGCAATTGGGCTATCTGCTCTTGTTGGCTTTGGACAATCGCGAGAAGTTCTTCTTGTTGAGACTCCAGTTTCTGCTGGAGAGAAGCAATCTGTTCGTCTTTTGCCTCTGACGCGTCATCCAACTCCTGAATCGCTTTTATCATCGGCGCCAGCAGGTCGTTGTAACGCAAATACAAATAAGCTTTGTCGTCTGGCTGGATAACCATGCCGCTGTCTGCGAGGCCATGCCTCTCAAGTGTGCTGGCAACGTCCTGAGCCAGCAGTCCCAGCTCAATTCCCAAGCCCTCGTTATTAATCCTACGGTAGGCCACTGGATTCAAATCATTGATAAGGGGCAGTCCTGCCGCTATCCCGGCTATGTTTGTCTTCAGCCGCTCGTCTGACGTTACCGAATTCCCGTTACTGAAATACGAACCGCTGGTGTAGACCCCAGTGACTGATGAATTACCAAGCTGAATTGTGTTGCTGGCGGTAACTATTGCGTTAGCGCCAATCGCGGTGGCGTTTATGAGATTACCCGTGCTTACATCTGCGTAGTAGCCAATAGCGGTGTTCAAGTAGCCCGTGGTGTTGCTGTAGCCGGCGTTCCGGCCACTTGCGGTGTTGTAGTCGCCCGTGGTGTTGCTGTAGAGGGCGTCCCTGCCACTTGCGGTGTTGTTTCCACCCGTGGTGTTGAACCGAAGGGAGTTAAGGCCGGTAGCCGTGTTATCGCTACCGTCGGTGTTGATGGGCAGGGCCCCGTAGCCAGTGGCAGTGTTATTATTACCCTCGACGTTCTTCTGGAGCGCTCCACTGCCACTGGCGGTGTTGTTACTACCACCCACGTTGTCCTGCAAGGCTTGTCTGCCGCTGGCCATGTTGGAGCTGCCCGTGGTGTTGTTGTAGAGCGCCTCACTGCCGATGGCGGTGTTGTAGCCGCCCGTGGTGGTGTTGTAGAGCGCATTCATGCCGCTGGCGGTGTTGTGGTCGCCCGGGTTGTTTTGTAGGGCGCCTTGACCCACAGCAGTGCTAGTGCCCGTTGTGTGTGAGGCGGGAGAGTCTGCACCAGCAGCACCGGTGGCTCCAGTAGCTCCGGCTGGCCCCTGTGGCCCTGCTGGACCTTGCGGGCCTTGGGGCCCAGCCTGAATGTTATTGATGCTCTCTTTTAGGTTGATGATGTTCTGTTTGTGGATGTAGTTGTTATTGTTGAAATCCTCGGCTTTGATGATGTCGCCATTGTTGTGGATGATCATGTTGTCGTAGTCATCAGGATAGGCACTCGCCCAACCGAAGAGCGAGTAAGTCAAAAGCAATACAGCTGCCAGTAATCGAAGCATCTCAACTCTCCTTAGAACGCATTAGATATGCCACAACCCACAGCGCGACTGCGAGGGTGATGGTTGCCCAAAGGGGCATTAAGGGAACGGGTAGCGTATCAGCGCCAGTGGAAGCCTGACCGAAAACAGCTTGGCCAAATTTGGCCGTACCGAACTTCGGCAGACCTTGAGCGACAGCCAGCCCAGAAAAGAATATGGCGGTTACAACAACGAGCTTTCTCATAGCGGCACCTCCAACCTAAAGGCTACCGGCTAATGGCAACTAACTCACCACCTTATTACTGGTGTTTGTTGGCTTTATTAAGGCGCAGTGAACTGAGATTAACTACCGCCTTCTCCACTCCCAAGGCGGCATGGGGTCGGGCCTGTTCATTCGCGGGAGGTGCCACTCCCGCTTACAAGAGATGAAATTTGGATTCAGGGTCTGAGTCGACGAACGCCAATAAAACCCAGCAGTCCAGCCAGTAAAAATAGAACTGCGGCCGGCATTAACGGGACAGGCATTGCGGGCAATGCTGACCGTGTCGGGTCATTTGGGGATGCATCAGCGTTATCGCCTACCCCGTCACCATCTGAATCAGTGATTTCATTAGGGTCGTTCGGGAAGGCATCTTCGTCATCGTTTACGCCATCGCCGTCTGAGTCAGGAGAAGGCGCATTTGCCATGGGGCCTTTCCAAATGATGTCATAGTGAAATTGAGGGTCACTCGTGTAACTTGCGTAAAAATTCAACCATAGCTCTGCCACAACATCGCCCTCGACTAGTTGTCTACCGCCATCATTAATGCCCAAAAGATCGGAAGTAAATGTATCGTTGGCGTAGTAGTTGTTGGGATTGTTGGGATTCTGCCACCGGTACCACATCCATCCGCACTTGGTATTGCCAGCAGTTGTACCAGGCATTAATAAAAAGCCTGTTAGCTCTACCGGCGTGCAATAACTGGTCGTACTGTCCGAATCCGTCTGATTGTAGACCGCATCGTCTCGACCCACCGGGTCACCAGAACATTGCGAGTCCGCCCATTTCGCGCCCGTGCTTGGGTCTACCCACTGAAAATTTAGAGTGTCGCCGATGTCTGCATAAAACTCGACATTGGCATCGCACTTGAGAGGGACGTCAACGGTTGCCGCTTCCACCGTATCGACTATCCCACCGAGGACAGCAGAAACAAAAACCGCATTAAGAAACCGAAGCATGCGACTACCTCGCGAGGAAAGCTAAATATAAGCACGAAAAGGGTCAAGCCTGTCTGCCCCCTCTCCACTCCCAAGGCGGCATGGGGTCATCATCAGCTAGTGGTGCCCGGGGCCGGACTTGAACCGGCACGGCCGCAATGGCCGGGGGATTTTAAGTCCCCTGTGTCTACCAATTTCACCACCCGGGCAAAAAGTGGGGTGCAGCGGGCGCGCAGGATACCACGCAGAACGGCAATCCCAACCCCCGAGCCGCCCTCCTTCGTCGGATCTGATTTTGACCACACGCGCCAGATCCTTTTTCTGTAACATCGCGAGCGAAGGCAGTTAAGCAAGGGGCAGCGCTTGGCTTCACCAAGAGGTGAATTTCAGTCCAGATTGGGCTTTATTCTGGCGGCCGCGGGTTCCGCGGTGGGCCTGGGCAACATCTGGGGCTTTCCAACCCAGGCAGCCAGTAACGGCGGCGCTGCCTTTTTAATCACTTACCTGTTACTGGCCTTTGTTCTGGCCTACCCCGCACTAATGGCCGAGCTCCTGATCGGGCGCCATACCCACCGTAATATGGTGATGGCACTGGGGTCGCTTCCCAAGCGCAATGCGCTGGCAAGCCTGGGGCGCCTTACCGGTATCGGTGGGCTTATCACCGCCAGCATGATTCTCAGCTTCTACGCCATTGTTGCTGGATGGATGCTGGGCTTCGCGGCCTCCTACCCCCTGAGCGCTGCGGGCATGGCGAGCACAGGTGACTGGTTAGTCACCTTCGGCTCGCCACGCAACCTGACGCTGATGCTCATCTTTATGGTGTTGACCATGGCGGTCGTGCTCGGGGGCGTTGAACATGGCATTGAGCGTTGGTCCCGCCGCTTAATGCCGGTGCTTATCGCCACATTGATCGCTCTGGCGCTTTACGTGCTCACTCTGGAGGGCGCGCTCAAGGGCCTGGCAGTCTATCTGTTACCCGACTTCGAAAAGGTGCTGTCCGGAGACTTATTAATCGACGCACTGGGCAGCGCCTTTTTCTCACTCTCTTTGGGGGTGGGCACTATGCTGATCTATGGCTCCTACCTCAGCGACACTGAAAACGTTCCCAGTGTCGGAGCGCAGGTGGCGCTCGTAGATGTCGGCATCGCAGTATTGGCAGGCTTTTTAATCCTGCCCGCCATGTACGTCGCCGACGCGCGAGCGGTCCCGATTTTTAACGATGTGGGCGGGCTACTCTCTGAAGACACGCTGATCTTCACGGTGTTGCCGGCTCTGTTTGAGACGATGGAGGGCGCCGGCATATGGCTGGCAACCGCTTTCTTTGCGTTGATGAGCATTGCCGCCCTGACCTCCTCTATCTCCATGCTCGAGGTTCCCGTGGCCTATCTCATCGAGCGCCACCAGCTCAGCCGCCGCCGCGCCACCTTGGTTGCCGGCGGCGTCATTGCCGGCTTCAGCGCGCTCATTGTTATGAACTTTGGCACGCTGTTCGGCTGGGTAATCACGGTCTCCACTCGCTACAGCCAACCGGCTTTGGGGGTACTGATCTGCATCTTCGCCGGCTGGCTGTGGCAACGTGATGCCCTATTGCAGGAGCTTAAGAAGAACGACGCCGATGCCGAGCAACGCCTGTTCTGGAAGATCTGGCCGCTCTATGTGAAGTGGCTATGCCCCGTTATTATTGGCGTGATCCTGGCGCAGTCGGTACTCTAACGTTTATGGCCCGTTTCCTTCTTCTTTTTGTTGGCATTCTCGTGGGCTTGTTCGCTATCGAGATGCTCAAGCCCGTGCAAGAGGCTGTCATTCAGCCGTTTACAGGGCTGTTGGCGGCACTCAGCACTGCGATTATTCTGCCCTTCGACGACACAGTCATTGCTCAGGGCCGCATCCTGCGAGACGCAACCACCGGCTTTGCGGTATCGATCGAGGCAGGCTGCAATGGGGTCGAAGCGGCGATCGTTCTCATCGCGGGCGTGGTGGCCTTCCCTGCGTCGGTGAAGCACAAGCTCATCGCCATCTTGGCTGGCTTCTTTTTTGTACAAGCCTTAAATATCGTCCGCATTATCTCGCTGTTTTACCTGGGCCAATGGAACTACACCGTATTTGAGTGGTTTCATCTTTACTTATGGCCGGTGCTCATCATGCTCGACGTGCTGGTGGTGTTCGCCATCTATCTGCAATGGCTGGGCAAGCAACACTCTGAGGTCACCCCCGCCTGATGTTGATGCGGCGCCAGTTTGTGCTGACTCTGATTTTGATGCCGATCACGTTTGGCATCTGGTACGCCGCGGGCACGTTATTCGCAGCGCCCGCGGTGTGGCTGACTGACTTTTTACTGAGTAGCGCCTACCCCGGCATTGTTGAGGCGGCCGGACTTCAGGGCGTGGAAATGATGGTGCGCACCAAATTTGGAGAAGATGGCGGCGTCATCATGGCTGCCGCCGATGCCGGCAACCAGATCGCGCTGGAGATCAATACCCGTCTCGTCTCGTATTCCATCGCCTTTTACGCAGCCCTTTTGATGGCCTCTAACCTGAAAGATGCGATGTATAAATTCTGCATCGGCCTATTTTGGCTGTGGGTCATCATGGCCTTTGGCTTGGCTTCGATACTGGGTAAGGACTTGCTCCTCATGGTCGGCGCGCCCTTTCTCACCGCACCCCGGGTACCGCCCGCAGACCTGATCGCGCTGACGTATCAATTCAACGTGTTGCTGATGCCGACTTTGGCACCGGTCTGCCTCTGGTTCTGGCAACTGCGAGGGTCACCCCTTTGGGAGGTCCTCGCTGCTGACATCAAGCGTGCGTCGGCTAGGGCGTAGCCTCGACATTTAAAGTCCGCCCCTCGAGGGCAGACTGCAGCGCTTTTTCCATCAAATGCCTGGCCTGGCAGGTATAAGCGTAAATGCTGGCGTGGATGGCGGCATCCTTCCAATTGTCGACCGAGCACGCGCTGGAGTATGTTTCGAATTCATTCAGGGATTTGATCAACTCTGAGAGATGCCTGGGGCACTCGCAGTCCAACACGATCTTTTCTTCGGCTGCCGCTCGCAGCTCGGCGTCATTAAACATGCGCGGCTTGGCGGGCATCAACTCCGAAAGGTTACCAACGCCCTGCGATGTTTCCTTCTCAACCTGGCTGCGGCCGATTTCAAAGGCCAGTTGCGAGGGTTCTATGGGGTACTGAAACGCAGAGTGACCCATCCGCTCCAACTCTGCCAACCACTGGTCGTTGCCAAACTGATACAACACGATCGTGCGCCGCACTCCTAAGCGCTCCCCTAGCGCCTCAACACCTCTGATTTGTTGCATCGTCAAAGACGGGCAGTGCACCACCAGCATGTCGCATGCCTCGTCAGCATTCAGTGAGGCCACGGCATCGTCAACAGACATTCGGGCTAGCAAGGCTGATACACCTGAGATGCAACCCTGATGACCATCCAGCCATCGACAGAGATCCGCGCCCAAAAAAACCACGCGCGGCTTCGCGGGAGGCAGAGACCGCGCTGGCGACATATGATCCTGCTGCTTCAAAAGCACTTCCAAGGTCTTGCGATCCGACGCTGCGATCTCGCCAATCCTCACGCCCTGCTTCACCAGTGCCGACACCAATTGCAGGTGATCGAGATCTGCCTGAGTGTACTGGCGCCGCCCGGTAGGCGACTTGTAACTGGCCCCAAGGCCGTACCGCCTTTCCCACACTCTAAGTGTGTCGGATTTGAGTCCTGTGAGTCTGGCGACGGTGCCAATACCGTACAAAGGGCGTGGCTCCAACGCTTGCAGGGTTTTAACTGGTGCGTTCATGACGCTCTCCTGTACGCGATTTGTCCAGTTTTACGGGACATTTGCCGTGCCGGATCCCCCGAATCGGAAATTTGTCCAGGTTTTGTTCAGCTACAACATGGACAAAGCATGCTTCATACAGAACCTGTCGAGGTTTTACCCCCGTATACGTAGGTGAGCAAAAGGGGGGGGCAACATGCAAACATTAGACAGTAGTGAAGACGCTGATCTGGAACTGATGTTCGCGGAAATCAGGCGCTATCCGCTGCTCACCGCGGGTGAAGAGAAAGTCATTGACGGCAGGAAATGGGCGGCGGTAGAGGCCCTCTCTTCCGTGTTTTCAGAGGTCGCTGACCTACGGACGACGCTGGCTGATCTTCTTCTCAATGCGCTTGAGTGCCCTCCCGAGGTGAAACGGTTCCCCAGCCGCGAGCAGCACTTCACGCTGCGACGCGAACTGGCGCCCTACTTCTCAGACGGGGATCTCGCTGACACCACCGCGGACGCCTGCAAAATCCTCAGAAAGCGGGCATCGAAAAAGCGCTATTCCGAGACGGTGAACGGCCTAAAGATCCCAGCCAGCCTCACAGTCGGTATTGCCGTGTTTATGCTCCGACGCGCCGGCGGCCAATTTCCCGACGCAGTGGCAGATGCGATTGGCCATTGGTCAAGGCACTGGTTGGCGCCGCCCGCACCCATCGCGCTGGAGCCAGTGGTGCTCAAGAGCGTCCGCAAAGCACTTCGCGAGTACACCGAGGCCCGGGATGCTCTGGTCATGCACAATCTGCGACTGGTTCACTCCATCGCAGGGCGGTATCGCGGCCGAGGTGTTGGGTATTTGGACCTCGTTCAGGAAGGCACGCTAGGTCTGATCAGGGCGGCTGAAAAATTCGAGTTTGCCAAAGGCTATCGTTTCAGCACTTACTGCTTCAACTGGATCACGCAGGCAGTTCGGCGCTACGTCGGCGACACCGGTAGCTTGATCCGCTTACCAACCCACGTCCAAGATCAGGTGAACAAGGTGTACCGGGAGCGGGCTATTGAACAGGCCAAGACTGGGATGGAGCCCGACGCTGCGCAGCTCGCTAAGAAGCTGGGCATGGACAAGCAGAAAACCAAGGAAATCCTCCAGGTCCGTAACCTAGCGATCTCGTTGGACGCGCCGCGCTACGACGATGACGACGGCGCACTCGTCGATACACTCACGACAGACCAATACGGCGATACAACGGGTAACGCCGAGCAAGATTCACTGCATCGTTTTTTGGGTGAGGCAGTGGATCAGCTAGAGGCCAACGAGCAGGCAGTCGTCGTAGCCCGATGGGGTTTGCACGATGGCCCCCCGCTCTCCCGGTCCGAGATCGCAGACAGACTGGGTGTCAGCCGGGAATGGGTCAGGCAACTTGAACGCTCCGCCCTCAAGAAGTTGAAAGGGCAAGAGGGTGTTCAAGAAGCCTTCATGGACTACCAGCAGGTCAGCTCGGTTTAACTTTTACCGGGCATTAAGTCCGCCAGTGCCTCCTTGAGGTTGGGGTAGAGAAATTGAAAGCCATCCTCAAGCAGTTGCGCAGGCAACACACGCTGCCCGCCGAGGAGCAACTCCTCTGCCATTTCCCCGGCCATCATTTTGGCCGCAAAGGCGGGCACACCGAGCCTCAGCCAGGTATTGGATTGCCGCCCCGCTTCGTGGGCGAGCTCACGGTGTCTCACAGGCGCCGGCGCCACTGTGTTGTAGATACCCGTGGGGTGTTCACAGTCGAGCACGTGCTGAATCACCCGAACGGCATCTTCAAGATGGATCCAGCTGAGCCACTGCTCACCGGAGCCAAGCCAACTCTCCACCCCGAGGCGAAAGGACTGGGTCATCTTCCCCAGCGCGCCACCGTCACGCGCCAGCACCACGCCAAGGCGCAGCAGACTCACTTGGGTGCCGAGCTCAGCAGCCCTGCCTGCCTCCTCCTCCCAAGACTGACACAACGCCGCCGAAAATCCGGTGCCGGGCTCATCGCTCTCAGTGAAGGTCTGCGCCTCGTCCGCCCCGTAGTAACCGATCGCGCTCGCGCTAATCAGCTTGCCCGGGGGTTGTTCGCACTCACCCAGCCACGCCACGAGTTCCCGCGTGAGATCCACGCGGCTCGATACGATTTGCCGCTTGTAGGCACCCGTCCACCTTCTGTCTGCAAGCCCTGCTCCTGCGAGGTTAATCACGGCATCGACCGGCTCAGCGCAGTCCGCAAGCGCGGTCACGTAGGTCGCCTCATCCGTCGCGGGGCGCGCTCGGCGGGTAACAATCGTCAGTTTGTGTCCGGCGGCGTGGAGCGCGGTACAGGTAGCCGTACCAATCAAACCCGTGCCACCCGTCATCAAAATATGCATCTCTTTCCTGCCCTCATGTTTCGCGGGAATCCACGCGCAAGCTCTGACGTATACGCTTCATGAGTGAAACGGTTGACTCTTTATCGGCAATCCTTGAATCGCACGCCCCCTGGGTGGCACTCACAGGTGCTGGCATCAGTGGCGCCTCAGGTATCCCTACCTATCGCGACCACAAGGGCACATGGCTAGGCAGCCAACCGATTCAGCACGACGAATTTATCGCCGAGCCTGCGAAAAGGCAGCGCTATTGGAGCCGCTCCGCGCTGGGCTGGCCCCGCGTCGGCGCAGCTGAGCCCAATGAAAGCCACACGGCCTTGGTCAAACTCGAACAGGCGGGCCTGCTGACCGGGGTCATCACGCAAAATGTCGACCGGCTCCATCAGCGAGCAGGGTCACAGCGTGTCATCGATCTGCATGGCCGACTGGATCAGGTGAAATGCCTTGATTGCGGCCACATCACAAGTCGAGAAGCGATACAAAACTGGATTGAGATCCACAACGCGCTACCCAATACGTCTGCCCTCAGGCTCCGACCCGATGGGGATGCTGATTTGCCGGGCCATTACGTCAGCGACTTTCGCGTGCCCCAGTGCGAAATTTGTGGCGGCGTAGTGATGCCAGAGGTTGTCTTTTTTGGCGGCACGGTAACCCGCGCCATAGTCGATGAGTGCTATCAAATGATCGATGCCTCGAAGGGCATGCTGGTGATCGGCAGTTCCCTTTCTGTTTACTCAGGTCTGCGGTTCTGTCGCTACGCAGTGGAGCAGGGGAAGCCGTTGATCATCCTCAATCAGGGCCAGACGCGCGCTGACGACATTTGCACATACAAATTCAGTCACACGCCCTTTGCGTTAATGGCCGAGTGCGCTGACGCCTTTCTCAAAAACGAACAGGAGCCCTGCCATGGCTGATGTGTCCCTCTACTGGTTTCGGGACGACCTCCGACTCACAGATTTGCCGGGGCTCGCTGCGGCCGCGCAGGCGGGCCCTGTCATCCCGGTATTCGTGCGAGACCCCAATTTAGGGGACGCCTGGCGCATGGGGAGTGCGAGTCAATGGTGGCTGCATCACAGCCTCCTGTCACTGCGCACCAACATCGCTGAGCAAGGGCTGGAACTCATTCTGAGGTCAGGAGAAACCGTTGAGGCGCTGGCGGCATTGGCAGCAGACACGGGCGCAACATCCGTTTACTGCAGCCGCCATTACCAACCGTGGTCGGCAGCGCTTGAGACAACGCTGAGAAAACGCCTGTCTGACACGGGCGTCGGATTAAAACGCTACCCGGGCACCCTGCTCCATGAACCGGAAGACGTCGCCACCGGTGGTGGCACGCCCTTCAAAGTATTCACGCCATTTTGGCGGGCCTGCAACCGACGGCCAGATCCACATCAGCCCGCGCCTGTACCTCAGTTGTCCCCTTACAGCGGGTCGATTGAGAACGAAGAGCTCTCTGATTGGCAACTCCTACCCTCTTCACCCAATTGGGCCTTTGGCTGGAACGATTTGTGGCGCCCGAGTGAAGCCGGCGCGCAGGCCGCGCTGCATCAATTTCTGGACCACCACGTGCAGGATTACGGCGAAGGCCGCGATATTCCCGCCAAGCCAAACACCTCAAAACTGTCCCCCTATCTGCGCTTTGGGAATATCTCGCCGCGGCAGGTCTGGCATGCGGCGCAGTCGAGCAAGCTCGAACGGCCAGAGGCAGCGGGGTCTATCGACAAGTTCCTGAGCGAAATCGGCTGGCGTGAGTTTTGCTACCACCTGCTGTTTCATTTTCCGACCATGCCCGACGAGGCTTTTAACCCGAAATTCAGCTTTTTCCCCTGGGACGAAGATCCAGAGCGGCTCGCCGCATGGCAACGGGGACAAACTGGTTATCCCATCGTCGACGCCGGCATGCGCGAGCTGTGGCAAACCGGCTTCATGCACAACCGTGTGCGGATGGTAGTGGCCTCTTTCCTCACCAAGCACCTGCTGCTCAACTGGCGATCGGGAGAGGAATGGTTCTGGGACTGCCTGCTCGATGCCGATATCGCGTCCAACGCCTGCAGTTGGCAGTGGGTCGGCGGTTCTGGCGCAGACGCGTCACCCTACTTCCGTATCTTTAACCCCATCGCACAAGGCGAGAAGTTTGATAAAGCGGGCGCCTATACCCGTCGCTGGGTACCCGAGGTCGCCGAGCTACCGGACAAGTTCCTGCACAAGCCATGGGAGGCACCAGAAGAGGTGCTCTCAGCGGCTGGGGTCCGCCTGGGCGATACCTATCCGCATCCCATCGTCGATCACAAAACGGCAAGAGAGGCCGCGCTTAGCGCCTATAGCACGCTCAAATCGCTGGATTAAATGTCATCAACGATGGCGACTGCGCGGGTCCAGCCTGCCGAAGCCCCCCGTATTTTGTGGGGGAAGCAACTTACTGTGAAGCCGGTGGCGGGCAGGGCCTCGAGATTGTGCAGCTTTTCAAGATGACAATAGCCTATATGGCGCCCGGCTTTATGTCCCTCCCAAATCAGACTGGCGTCGCCCGTTTCGGCATAGCGCTCGGCGGTTTGATCAAAAGGCGCATCCCAGCTCCATGCGTCCGTGCCCGTGACCTTGATCCCCCGCTCCAACAAAAACATGGTGGCCTCATAGCCCATACCACAGCCCTTACTGACGAAGTCGTCCTGCCCGTATGCCGTGCCTGCGGCGGTATTCACCACGACAATCTCCAGGGGCGACAGTTCATGCTCGATCCGGGTCAATTCCGCCTCCACGTCGGCGGCGGTCACCACATAGCCGTCGGGGAAATGCCGAAAGTCCAGTTTGACCCCCGGCTGGAAGCACCACTCCAGGGGGACCTCATCAATCGTTATCGCTCGCTCTTTACCCCCGGTCTGCTCATTCATAGTGGGATGAAAGTGATAAGGCGCATCAAGGTGCGTGCCGTTATGCGTACACAACTGCACAAACTCAATCGCCCAGCCCTCCCCATCGGGCAGTTCACTACTCTCCAGCCCCGGAAAAAACGACGCCATCTGTTGCGCACCAATGTCATGGGTGATGTAGTCAATGTTGGGCTTCATGGCGGGCGGATCGCTGATGACCTCGTTTTCAAGGTAGATCGACAGGTCAACAAAACGTCTATTAGGCATCTCTTTTCGCTCTTTGCAGCAGTCCTGAAACCCGAGGTTAGCCTATCCCATCGGGTGATTGGCAAATCGGACCGTTGCGGGTATCTTCCCCGCCTCTTTTGAGGACCCTATACATGCGCAATCTCATCTGTGTTCTGCTTACCTTGCTGATATCTACGGCCACGCACGCTCAGCCAGAGGCGTTTCCGTCAACCTACGCGGCGCCTGCAGGACAGCCGGTCTTATTCAAAAACGCCACCATACTCACCGGTGATGGTCGCCGCCTCGACGAGACAGACCTTTATATCGCCGAGGGCGAGATCCAATGGGTCGGCGAAGGTGAGATCGCCCCCGGCGCCTCAGAAGTCGATGCCAGTGGTCAGTGGATTACCCCCGGCCTTATCGACGTGCATTCGCATCTTGGCGTCTACCCCTCACCCGGCGTCGCCGCTCACAGTGACGGCAACGAGGCGACTGCACCGGTCACCGCAGAGGTATGGGCGGAACACAGTGTGTGGCCACAAGACCCCGGCTTTTCGAGAGCGCTGGCCGGCGGTGTAACGGCCATGCAAATTCTTCCGGGCTCTGCCAACCTGTTTGGGGGCCGCGGCGTGACCCTTAAAAACGTGCCGTCGATCAGCTACCAGGGTATGAAATTCCCAGGCGCGCCCCACGGCCTGAAAATGGCCTGCGGAGAAAACCCGAAACGCGTTTACGGCGGCCGGACGCAGGCGCCCTCAACACGCATGGGCAATGTTGCAGCCTACCGCAGCGCCTGGATCCGTGCGCAACGCTATCAGGCCGACTGGGACCGCTATAACCAAGCCGTCAAGGACGCTGCAGAAGCGGCTGAGGACGATAGCAGTGGCGCCTCGGTGGCATCAGCGCTACTCACCAATACACCACCAAGGCGCAACCTTGAACTCGATACGCTGGCCGGCGCATTGCGCGGCGACATTCTCGTGCACATGCACTGTTACCGTGCTGATGAGATGCTCACCATCCTCGATATGGCCAAGGAGTTTGGTTACCGCGTCGGTACCTTTCATCATGGCGTAGAGGCCTACAAAATCGCGGATGAACTTGCCGCCAACGACGTCTGTGGCGCGCTCTGGGCCGACTGGTGGGGCTTCAAGATTGAGGCCTACGACGGCATCCAGGAGAACATCGCCTTAGTCGACCGCCCAACCGGCGGCTGCGCTATCGTGCACTCGGACTCCGATGAGGGGATTCAACGCCTCAATCAGGAAGCCGCAAAGGCCATGCTAAGGGGCAACCGCGCCGGACTCGACATCCCCCCCGAGCGCGCCATTCGATGGATTACCTATAACGCCGCAAAATCTCTCGGTGTACACGAACAAACGGGCTCTATCGAGAGTGGCAAGATGGCTGACGTGGTGCTGTGGAATCAGGACCCCTTTAGTGTCTACGCCAAACCACTGCAGGTCTACATCGATGGCGTGCTGCGATACGAGCAGAACAACCCCTCACTGAGCCCGCAATCTGACTTCGAGCTCGGGCAACTGATGGGGGCGGCACAATGAAGATCAAGCGCTTGTTAATGGCCCTGCTCGGGTCCCTGCTGTTGGCCAGCTCGGGCCATGCCGCTTCACTCCTGATCACGAATGGCATGGTGTTCACCGGTGACGACGCACCACCGAGCCAGCTGGACATTCTCATCGAAGACGGGCTGATACAGGCCGTTGCCAGCGATTTGAGCGCCGCCGAGGCCGATCAGGTAATCGACGCTGCAGGGCGACCTGTGACCCCGGCATTGTTTGCGGGGATCACCGCAGCGGGCCTCAGCGAGATTGGCATGGTGTATGAGGCTGTCGACTCAAGGCTCAACGAACTCTACACAGGGCTCATGCATCCCGAGTTTGACGTACGCAAAGCCTACAACCCGCTCTCGAGTGTCGTCCCCATCACTCGAATAGAAGGTTATGGCTATAGCCTGCTCATGGCTGCTTCGGGCGATCGAACCATTTCGGGTCAGGGCTCGCTGGTAAGTTTTGATGGTGGCTTTGACAGTTTCGAGGGTAAGACCACTGTTTATATCAACGTCGATGGTTACAGCGGCAACAAAATAGGCGGTTCCCGCGCCGCGCACTGGATGCTGCTTGAGTCAACCTTTGATGAGCTAACAGTGGACGATGAGGATCTACGCCTGATCAGCCCCGCTGGAAAGGCCGCACTCAAGGCTCTGCGCCGGGACGGAATATTCGTTTTCCATGCCAATCGCGCCAGCGACATTCTTCAGGTGCTGGCATTTAGCCGACAGCACAAGCTGAACGCTGTCATACATGGCGGACAGGAAGCCTGGATCGTCAGGGAGGAATTGGCAGCATCGGGGACGCCTGTGGTGATCAATGCGCTGGATAATCTCCCCGGGAGCTTTGATGGACTGGGAGCGCGACTCGATAACGCCGCCCTGCTGTACGAAGCAGGCATCACCCTGCTGTTCACCAGCGGCGAGACCCACAACGCCCGCAAGTTGCGCCAAGTCGCTGGCAACGCCGTCGCCAACGGGCTCCCCTATGAAGCGGCCATAGAGGCCATGACGAGCCTGCCTGCAGAGATCTTTGGCGGCAAACCGAGAATGATCGCGCCGGGACTACGCGCTGATGTGGTGATCTGGAGTGGCGACCCGCTGGATGTCAGCAGCGCCGCAGACCACGTCATTATTGGCGGCAAACTGGACCCCATGACCAGCCGGCAGACAGAGCTACTCAAGCGGTACCTACCAACCGACGCCGGATTGGGCCGCGCCTATATCAATCCTCAAGGGGGGTGAGTGAACTCGAGCGGAGCACTCGCTCGCCGCCGAGTGAGTCTAGTCGTTAAGCCGCTCGATCAGCCCGCTGGTCGAATGGCCATCAACGAAGTCTAGAACACGGACGTCGCCGCCTCGTGCCAGTACCGATTCGTGGCCGGCGATCTGCTCTAGTGCATAATCACCACCTTTGACCAGCACGTCCGGCGCCAACGCCTCGATCAATCGCGCGGGCGTGTCCTCGGAAAATGACACGACAAAGTCGACAGCGCCCAGAGCACCTAAGACTGCCATCCGATCGTCCAGCGTATTGACCGGCCGGCCGTCTCCCTTGAGGCGGCGGACGGAGTCGTCATCATTCACCGCCACAACCAGCACGTCGCCCAGCGCCTTCGCCTGTTGCAGATAGCGCACATGGCCCGGGTGAATTAAATCAAAACAGCCGTTGGTCATAACAATGCGTTGACCCGCGGCACGCAGATCAGTTAACACGCTCACCAATTCTGTCTCGGGTAGGACGTTGTCAGCAACGCCAGCTGGTGCCGCAGACACCGCCGTCACCAATTCCTCGGGCGACACGCTTGCCGTCCCCAATTTCGCGACCACCACCCCCGCGGCATGATTTGCGAAATGCGCGGCGTCCCGCATTGGCAGTCCCGCACTCAGGCACCCTGCCATCACGGCGATCACCGTATCGCCGGCGCCCGTCACATCAAACACCTCGCGGGCGCTCGCAGCGAAATGCGCAGCTGGCTGACCAGCCTGAACAAGAGTCATACCTGCCTCACTGCGCGTCACGAGTATGCCATCGAGATCCAGCGACGCCCTGAGCGCCTCGGCTCGTTCTACCAATGTTTCGTCTGTATCGCACCGTCCGACAACCGCCTCGAACTCGGCAAGATTAGGGGTCAGTAGCGTGGCACCGCGATAGCGCTCAAAATCCAGGCCCTTGGGGTCCACTAGCGTCGGCTTGTTCATTTCACGGCAGTGCGCCAGCAATGGCTGAACAAGGGCCAGAGTTCCCTTGGCATAGTCACTGAATACCACCAGATCCGCGTCAGCAAGATGTTGTTGGGCATACCTCACAAACAGGTCGTTGGCATGACTCGCCAGAGACTCTTCAAAGTCCATGCGCAGAAGCTGCTGATTACGGCTGAGCACCCGGAGCTTGACGATCGTCTCTGCTGAGCACGGCATCACATTCCAGCGAACGCCCGCCGACTCCACGCAGGACCGCAGCGCCCGCGCATGCTCATCTTCCCCGCACAGACCCACCAGCGAGACTGACAGCCCCAACTCGGCGAGATTCACTGCCACATTGCCCGCCCCACCGGCGCGGTCCTCTTGGCCGGTCACGCTAACCACCGGCACCGGCGCCTCCGGGCTCACGCGCCGGCTCGCACCGCTCCAGAAACGGTCCAGCATCACATCGCCGATCACCGTCACATTGCCGGTGCTCATGTCGGGTAAAGCAGACATCAAAGCGCCTCTTCCTTGGTCCCAGAAGATGCTAGCACGGGCGCAGTGGCTGACTCTGTGGATAAATAGCGCTGTGCGGCGTGGATCACCGCGCCGGGAGTCAGCGCAGACATGCAGTCAAACGTACCGCCACAGGTGGGACGCCTCCGGCACGGTGAGCAATGTAGCTCAGCGTAAAGAATGTCGCCCTCTCGCTCTGGCACCACACGATACGGGCAGGTGGACCCAAACAATGCGACCACCGGGACAGAAAAGGCCCAACCCATGTGTGTCAGGCCTGTATCCACACCAATGGCCAGGCTCGCACGGCTCACCAAGGCCGCGCTTTCATCAAGCGAACAAGCTCCCACTTTGTCCTCTACTGCCTGCCCGGCAAAGATCCGCTCCGATGCGGGACGATCCGAAGGCGCCCCCAGCACCACGATACGCCAACCCTGCTCGAGTGCGGATGCGGCTAACGATCGCCAGTGAGTCTCTGGCCAGTGCTTTTGTGGACGCGTGGTGAACGGACAGAACACCACATAAGGGTGCCCGTCGCGGAACCGTTCAGCGAATCCTCGCGCTGCCTCTGATAGCGGCACTGTCATGGAGAACTCGCCAGTCTCCAGCCCAATGTGTTGGGCAAGGCCGCGGTACTCAGAACTGATGGTGGGCGCGAGATCTTTGGGCACGCGCTCCGTCAGCAACCACCCCGTGGGCTCTTTTGAACGAAAACCGATTCGCGTTCGCGCACCGGTCATCCAGGCGAGCACCGCGCTCTTCAGCAACCCTTGCGCATCCACCACCAGATCAAACTGATGCGCTCTGAGCTTCCTACGAAAACACAGGATCTCGCGACTCAGTCGCCACAGACGGCCCCGCCGAAACAGCTCTCGCCACTCTTCACGAGGCCAGATCAACAGTTCTTTCAGCCCGGCGTGGTGCTTCAATAACGGCGCCACGGCGGACTCCGCCAACCAATAGACCTCCGCATCGGGACGGGCGCGCTTGATCGCCTCGACCAGCGGAGAGGCGAACACCACGTCACCAATGGCGCTGAGGCGGATCACCAGCACACGCTTGAAAGACAATTCTGGGGTGACGTTTTCAGCCGCGCTGTGCGTCATTGACAGGATCCAACTCCGGCTGCGGCTTGATATCTCGGTCGAGCGCTATTAACAGCGCCAGCGTCAGAAACAGAATGTTGCCGTTGAAGTAGGAGTAGAAGGACACTGAGCTGTTCAGGGGGAACAGGGCCAAAATGACTACCAACGAGCTCAGCGCAACTTCTGGGCGCGAATCGAAAAGTCGCCGCCCCAGAAAGACAAAAAACAGCGCATAACCCAAAAGCCCGGGGATACCGGTATCGACCGCCACCTCGAGCGCGTAGAGATGTGGATGCCATCGTTCGGAAACGGGCAGGACATTGATACTTTCCATCGAGACCACCATCGAGCCCCAGCCACGAATGCCGACGCCATTCATCCAGTGCTCGGTGAACCCCTGCCAGGCCGAATTCCAGAATATCGGCAGATAGTCGAATGCCTTATAGGCGTCAGATGCCGCTTGGCCGGCGGCCGAGGCGCTGAATGTATCGCTCAAAATCAGGCCTGACAGCGCCGCAAGGGAGAACGAAAATAACAGTGACAAGAGCCATGGTGTGACCTGCACATCAGACTCCAAGCGACGGAGAATAAAGGCATAGCCCGCCAGAGCAGCCAACGCGTGGATCATGGACGCCTCATTACCGCTCATGACAATGGCGGCGAATAGGGGCAGGGCCAGGATGCTGTTAAGCGGCGTTGAGCCGGTGCGGCGCAGCGCCTCTAGATAAAAGGGCGACAAAATTGCGAGTGTCGACCCATACCCCATGCGCAGACTGCCCGTAACGAGGGTATCGCCAGAATCAAGTTCGATCAGCGGATTACCAAATACACTGTAGCCCGTCAGCAGCTGCACCAAGCCATCAACCACCCACAGCATCATCACCGCGCCCACCAAAGACATCAGACGGGCACTCTCAGACCGGTCGAGCTTAATCTGAAGCAGCACCCAAACGGCGAAGCCATACGACAGAAAGCGCACGGCGCCTGAGAGTGACCGCTCAAAATTGATGGCGTCGAACAGAGAAAAGATTGCGGGTAACAAAAAGCAGGCGAGCACTATCCAGAATTTACGCACACCATCGGTAGCAAGAAAATCGCGTGGGCCTCTCGCGAAGATAATCAGACCGACCAGAGCCATCAGCCAGATAAACTGTCTGGTTGCAGAGGACAAAGACAGGGTGAAAAACAGAAACACCCAAATAATCGACGGTGAAAGGTCAGAGAGTCGTTGCATCAAAGCCACCGCGCACCACAGCTGGTGCACAGCATCCGTTACGTGAACACATTGAGTGTATTGATTAGCGGCAACCTTAACCAGCGGGGATGTGAATACTACGGACTTCTGAAATGCCCTTAGGAATTTTGATCGGCTTTCCTGAAGTGCGCACCCAAGGCCAGGGCAAGTGCCGGCCATGTGATAGACCCTGTGGGGAACGAGTACATCGATAGTGCACTGGATAACGGGAACATGGCGAGTAGCGCGATACAAAGAAACGTCGTCGTGACACCCTGCGAAGCGCTATTCGCGACCAGCATCCATCTCACCACCATGATCAGGAACAGCAAATAACCGAGCACGCCTACTACACCCGTATCGGTGGCGACTTCCAAAATGCCAAGATGCGGATGCCAGGTTCGCGACAACATGGCATCAGGGAAAAATTCTGACGCGGCAAGAATCGGATACATGGCACCCGAAGCGCCTCGCAGCCCCACGCCGTTCAACCAGTTTTCCGTGAAGAGAATCCAACTGGCCTTCCAGAGCTCTGGCCGGAACGCGAGTGCTGCGTTCGCCTCCACCTCACTCACACTCAAACTGCCGCCAAGCAGCAACAGTCGCTCAGCGAGGTGAGGCACCAGCAAAATGGGTAGCAGCAAGCCCCCCATCGACAAAACGACCACAAGTACTGGCGTCCAATAATGATTCGAGGAACGACCTCGCACCCATAGCGCCCCACAGAGCATTGCACTCATCAGCAGCAGCAATGCCGAATATCGACTGGCGCTCAAGGACACCGCCACTGCCAACAACGGCACCGCCAACCACAACACAGGCAGGCGTCGACCGTGCAGGCGGAGTGTTTCAAACAGAAACGGCGATAACACCGCCAAATTGGGCCCGTAGTCGAGGCCCATTGAGCCGGTGACTTTGTGTCCTTCTGGCAGCCCGGTAAAAAGCGGATAGCCGCTGAGACTGACGCCTCGCCATTCCTGAACAATGCCATCGAGACTCCAGAGCACCAGCAAGCCGGTCATCCATAGCACCGTGTTTGGCCATTGCGAATCACTGGGCGAAAACCTCAAAAAAAGAAGCCCGGCGAGTCCGTATGCAGCCAGCCGCGCCGCGGTCGACAGTGCACGGTCAAAATCGACCGCGCCCGGCAGTGACAGCAGGCCCGGAAGCAAAAAACACAGAACTAATAGCCACAGCGCCGCGGCCCCCGGCTGTTGGCGCCAAGCACCGCGAGTCACCACGAGCAACACCAGCGACCCCACCGCAGCAAGCCATATCAGCAACTGTGTTGCTGACAGCACGCCGTACAGCGCCACCCACCCCACAATCCACCAGGCAGTGCGCATATCTCGGCATCGCTGGGACCACTGATCCAGAGGGGACTGCGCGCTGGGTGAGGTAGGCATGAAACGCTCTTAACATTCGCCAATGTGCTAGTTTAGCATCGCCTATGACACTACCGCCTGCCGACGGCCAGTGCATTACTGCGCAAGGTCGCCACCAACAAGCGACTGCGAAAAGGAACTGTTTCGAATCATGCTGCTATCGCGACGCTATCAGTTTTTATTCGTGCACATCGCCAAAACTGGCGGCACCAGCGTCCGCAATGCACTGCAGCGCTACCGGTGGCGGGATCCCTATTACTTTCCGCAGTGGATGGCCAGCAAGCTCAGTGGCGTCACGGGACACAGTCTGGGAATCAAGCTACCGCGGCACTGTAAGGCGATTACCGCTCAGGAAATGCTTCCGAGAGAGGTTTATCAGGGGCTGTTCAAGTTTGCGTTTGTACGCAACCCATGGGATTTGCAGGTGAGCTCCTACCATCACATTAAACGTGAGCGACCCCACCTGCTTGAAGACAACGAATCGTTTAGTGCGTTTTTGCAGCGAAAATTAGATCCACAGCGCGAGTGGCAATACCACATCGATACTTCTATCACGCCGCAAGTGGACTACCTCGTCGATTTGCGCGGCAACCAGATAGTCGACTATGTGGGTCGCTATGAGTCGCTCCAAACTGACTTTGATCACTGCTGTGAACGAATCGGCCTACCGAAACAGGCACTGCCCCACAGACGACGAGCCGACGATCGGAGCGCTTATCGTGAGTACTATGACGACGAATCGAAAGCTTTAGTCGAGCGGCACTTCGCCGCCGACATTGAAGCCTTTGGATACCAGTTTTAACGTGGCCACGGCGTGACCCGCACCCTGTTATTTGGCTTCGACCGTTTCGGCGCCGTTAAAGCAGCGAGGGCACCTCACTCAATGCAGTGACAAACTGAATATCGGGCGCAGACGCCCCCGATTGTGCTGAATCCAACACTTTGAACAGCCTCGCGACGCCAGCCGCCCTACCCGCCTCAATATCGGAATCCTTGTCGCCCACCAAGAGAGACGTTGTCACGTCAATGCCATGTTCAAGAACCGCCTGCTGAATCATACCGGGCGCTGGCTTACGGCAATCACACTGCTGGCGGAACTCACCCTCAGCCTCGGTCGGATGATGTGGGCAGTGATAAAACCCCGAGAGCGTGACGCCATGAGTGCTGTCTAGATGATCTGCGATAGCTTGATTCAGCGTATGCAAATCTCTCTCGCTGTAATAACCGCGACCAATGCCCGACTGGTTTGAGACAATAATCAGCAGGTAACCGGCATCCTGAAGCTCGCGCAACGCCTCGGACGCCCCCGGCAGAAATTCAAACTGCTCCCAGGTGCTGACGTACCCGTGGTCAACGTTGATCACGCCATCGCGATCCAAAAATACGGCGGAGATCATGTTGCGAACCCACTCCCAACCCGCGAGTTTCCCCTCACGCCAACTCAAGCCCCTGCTCGATCAGTGCGCAGAGCAGGTGTACCACCACGATATGGCACTCTTGAATGTGCGCCGTGTCATCCGCGGGAGCGATCACGGTCGTGTCAGAACACCCCTTTAGCGCACCGCCATCTCGCCCCGTTAAGCCAACAACCTCACAGCCAAGAGCTCGGGCCTGCCCACACGCAGCCAGCACACTGGGACTCGATCCTGAAGTAGAGATAGCAATCAACACGTCACCCGCATTAGCCAATCCGGCGACCTGACGGCTAAACACATCGTCATAGCCATAATCGTTGGCAATCGCTGTGAGCGCCGACGTATCAGTGGTGAGCGCAATGGCGGCGAGCGCAGGCCGATCGGCAATAAATCGGCCTACCAGTTCGGCAGCCATATGCTGCGCATCTGCCGCCGAGCCGCCATTACCGCAAATCAGCAATTTGTGGCCACTGGCTAATGCAGCGATGCAGCGCTCTGCTGCCTGCTGAATATCCCCTTTGGAGGCATCTAGCTTGGCGAGCACCTTCTGGTGCCCATCAAGATACTCACTAATAAATTGCTGCACGCTGCCTCCCGTGAATGATTACTCGCGAGCACCGCCAGACCGAAAACTGGCTGAGGGCAGATGGTAACAGCGAATCCGCCAGCGGGACTCTATTTAGTCCCGGATCTGCGTCACTGGCTCGATCAGAACAACGCTAACTATTGACTCGACCCGCCAAACGACTGGCAAAAGGCCGGGCCGTCACACCGTGAACGACCAAGCTGATGCCCACAGTTAGAATCGTCACCGCGACCACAGTGCCTGCCTCAGGAATCTGCTCCGACCAGACGATGGTGGCAAAGGCCAAGCTTGCTAGCCCCCGTGGCCCGAACCACGCCAAGAAGGCTTTGTTCGCCATCGGTTCACCGGTTCCAGTGAGAGAGAGAATGATTGGCATCATCCTGATTACCGTCAAACTAAGGACTGCATAGATCACCTCGCTCCAACCAACGTGGGGCAGCGCTGCCGGCAACAGCATCATGGCGAACAACACCCATGCTGTCATGGCCAGCACCTCGCCCGCACCCTCGGCGGGCAATAACATCGCGTGCACATCCTCTTTCATCGCGGCGCGGAAACAGAGCCCCCCGACAAACGCGGCGATATAGCCGCTGCCATGCAAACCCTGAGCCACCGCAAAGATGAGTATTGCCAGCGCTGGGACACTCATTCTTTGCCACACGTGCCCCAGCCAGTCTAAATCTCTCGCCAGTCGAACCACCCTGGCAGCGATCAATGCGAGCACCACGCCAACGGCAAGGCCAATACCAACTTCCTCGGCTAATAACTCAAGCGCAATAAAAAGCAGTAAGAACGGCACAGCCAGACCGTCGTTGAGCCCGCTCTCTGCGCTCAGTCCCTCTCGCAGATGCGCCGGCACGCCTTGATTGGTGACAACCGCCTTACCTAAAGCGGCATCGGTGGCCGCAAGCATCACACCCAGAATGGCCGCTTCTTAGACAGAAAACTCGGGAAATAACATCAGTGCCAGCACGGCGCCCAACATCATGGTCACCGGCAAGCCCAACAGCGGCATTCTGCCGGGAATGCGCCAATTCTTTTTCAGCACAGTCAAATCGGCGCTGGCGGCGTCGACAAACAAAAACAGCGCGAGCGTCAGGTCGATCAACAACTTGCCATTGCCGAAATTGACGGAGGGGTTGAACCACTCGAGACCCAGTGGGCCCAGTGCTGCCCCCACCGCAACAAACACAATAGGGCCGGACAACGACAAACGCTCCACTTTTTCGGAAATTAGGCTGTAGACGAAGAGCAGCGCAGCAAAGCAAGCGAGTGCGAAGTACATGGTACTGACCCCGAAAAAGCGTTCGTCGGTGATGGTAAGCGAGACTGCCGGTGCATTCCACGAAGCAAGCCTATGTAAACGCCTTCAGTGAAAGTGACCGTTATGAGCCCTGCGGGAGTAACCGTTAGGGTGAAGACGGCTCAGATATCGCTACGACAGCATATGTGAGCGTGAGGCTACCTAACCCCTACTGATCCGCTCCGCTACGAAGCTCTTGCTCTCCCAGCTCTAACAGTAGGTGAGTCACGGCATAGTCAGGAATTTCATCTACGGGGATCTCACGTCGGTGCTGAACCAGCATTTCTTCCGAGACCATGCCTTTGGCGCGCAAAATCAGCCGCTGCAAGCGATGCTCAATGTCACGCTCTAGCGTCATTTCGGCCGTTCGGCGCTCACCCGCAGATACATCCGCGCTCTGTAAAGCAGCCCTGCCCGCGTCCCGCAGCAATGCCTCCAACTTGGCGCGCTGGGCCTGAAACTCACTGCGGCTACAAGCTGTCTGAGAACTCAGCTGATCAACTGATGTGGACTTGGCCATGACGCGCTCCGGATGTTGGCACGTAGACTTTACGCGACATCGTCATGATTGGTTTTCCCCTGGCGCGCTCGTCCGCCGCTGTACTGCGTATCGTTAGCCGGGAAAATAATTGAGGGGTCTCTCTCAAGCTACTGTTATTAAGAATATTAATTGTCGTTTTAGGTGTGCTTTGCAAGCTCGGCAGACTCTGACACACTGGATCGACTTGACGGGGCGCGCCCTCAAAATGATGAAATCACGAGGCGATCATCTATGACCGGTAACACACCAGCACACCCACTGAAACGCAGTCCTCACAAGCTCAAGCTCGGTGTGTTTGGACTAAACGTCAGTAGCGGCTGCTCGATGACAGAGCGAACGGATACGCTCAAGGTTGAGTGGGATGAGTCGGTAAAAATCGCGCAGCTGGCGGAGCAGGCTGGTATTGAAGCGGTCATTCCCGTCGCCAGGTGGAAAGGCATGGGTGGCAAGGTGAATTTCAACCACCGCAACTTTGAAACCTTTACCTGGGCAGCCGGTTTAGCCGCTAAAACCGAGGAAATCGGCGTATTTGCAACATTCCATGTGCCCACCGTACACCCGGTCCGCGCTGCCAAAGAGGTGGCAACGATTGATCACATTTCTGGAGGTCGCTTCGGACTCAACATCGTTGCGGGCTGGAATGAGCGCGAAATCGCCATGTTTGGTGTGCCGCAAAAAGAACACGATGTGCGCTATGACGTCGCAGATGACTGGATTTCGCTGTGCAAGGAGCTCTGGACCGTCGAAGGCGAGTTTGACTATGCCGGGCCCCACTTCACCTCTCCCGGGTGCTACTCAGAACCCAAACCTCTGCAAAAACCGTGGCCGGCGCTGATGAGCGCCGGCAATAGCCCCAGGGGACAAGAGTTCGCCGCAGCGCATGCCGACTTTAACTTTGTGGTGGCACAGGACATGACGACCGCGGGTGAGGTCGCCGCTAACGGCCGGCGTTTGGCAAAAGAGCGATTCAATCGGGACATGCAGATTTTTGGGCAGGCCTACATTGTCTGCAGAGAAACCGAGCAGGAGGCGCAGGACTTTGTCCGCGAATACGTCTACGACCGCGGAGACTGGCAAGGTGTTCGCAATCTTCTGGATGTGCTGGTGCCCAACTCTGAGAGCGCGCTTGGTGACGGCTGGGAGGCCATGGCCGCCAATCTGATCGCCGGCTATGGGGCCATCCCGCTAGTCGGTACGCCCGAGCAAGTTGTCGATGGCATGCTGGCCTTCTCCAATGCCGGGCTCGATGGCATTACCTTGAGCTGGGTGAATTACGAGGAGGGCCTGACCCAGTTTCGGGATACCCTCCTTCCGATGATGCAGCAGGCGGGTTTGCGCGAATAACAGCCAGACTGGCGAGATTGATCGGGCCGGTCAGGCTCAGTGCGGAGAGAGCACAATGAGAAAACTGGAAGACATGTCGATTTTGGTGACGGGTGGCGGCTCAGGTATCGGCGCAGACTGTGCGCGACGTTTCTGCAGCCAGGGGGCTAGAGTCACCATTACCGGACGACGCCTCGAAAAACTCGAGGCGATCAAGAATGAGCTGGGTGAGCGGTGCCGCGTTGTTCAAGGCGACGTGACTGTTCAGGCTGACCGGGAGGCCATGCTCGCCGCCTCGATTGAGCATGGCGGAAAATTGGACGCACTGGTCAACAATGCCGCCAACATGTACCGGCAGCCGGTCGATGGCTACACCGAAGATTTCTTGAAAGACGCGTTCGACACCAACGTGGTCTCGGCCATGATGCTGTCGAGCATGGCAGTGCCGCACCTTGAATCAACGCAAGGTGCGATCGTTTTCATTGGCTCCACCCACACGCGCCGTGCGTTTCCGGGCGCCTCGCCCTATGCCACGACCAAGGCGGCGCTGGAGGGCCTGACGAAGGTGATGGCAGCCGAGCTGGGGCCTAAGCAAATTCGGACCGGCTGTATTCTGCCCGGCGCGGTCTCGACGGAGCTGAACCTTCGCGCTGGCTTATTCACAGCGGAGCAAGCCAAAGACCGCTATGACGCCGTGGCCGGCTTGCACGCGCTAGGACGCATTGGCACAGGCACAGAGGTCGCAGAGGGTGTGGAGTATTTGATTTGTGCCGAGTGGGTAACCGGGGTGGCGCTAGAGGTAGACGGCGGTATTGGCTTGGGCGCGTCTCACTTTTAACCTGTCTCCACCGAGCCGCGCTGTTCTCGGCCGGTTGACGGCGTTGCCAAGACTCACTGTCGTTTTGGCAGTCAGCGCCATTTCCGGTTGCGATATAGGTCGGCTGATACTGACCGCTGATCCTTGGGATCCCCCGCCGGAGCCCGCTATCGCCGGGGAGCCCCTGCCACGAGACCCCTGCGCCCACGTGGTCGAGGAGCGTCAGCCGCTATTTGGGGACCTGCATCTGCACACCTCGCTATCGATGGACGCCAACTCCCTCGGTACCCGCACCCTGCCCGACGATGCCTACGCCTTTGCCACCGGCACGCCGATCGCCCTCTATGGCGGCGCCCCCGGGGCCGAGTCAAAAACGATTCAAATTGACCGGCCTTTGGATTTCGCCGCGGTCACGGATCACGCAGAGTGGATGGCCGAGGTGTCACTGTGCACCACACCGGGCTCTAGGTCCTATGACAGCACCGGCTGCGCCATTTATCGCGGCGAAGAGGAATCTTTATTAGCCAAAGCCTTGGGGGCGAAGGGCTTTCGGGAGCGCATCGGCGGTCTGATAGAGATTGGAGGCCGTCGAGAAGACGTCTGCGGCGAGAACCAAGTTGCTTGTCGCCAAGCGCTCGGCAACGTTTGGCAATCAGTGCAGGCATCGGCCGAGCGTTGGTACGACCGATCCTCGGACTGCAGTTTCACCACGTTCAACGCCTGGGAATACAGCCGCTCACCACAATCCACCAAGATCCACCGCAATATCATCCTGCGCAACGAGATCGTACCCGAGCTCCCTATCTCCGCTTTAGAAACACCCGTGGAGATGGACATGCGGCGTCAATTACTTGAGCAATGCAATGAATCTGGCTCTGGCTGCGAGGCCATTGCCATTCCACACAACCCTAACCTCTCCAATGGTCAGCTGTTTCGCGCCGAGTACGCCGAACTGCCACTGGCGCGACAGCGTGAAGAGGCGGCCCTGCGCGCAAGACTCGAACCGGTGGTCGAGATGATGCAAATCAAGGGTGAAAGTGAATGCCGAAACGGCATGTATCAGGTTCTGGGCGGCAATAATGAGCTCTGCGAGTTCGAGAAAATTCGTGACTTTGGGCAACCTGAGCTGTCAGATTGTGCAGAGGAGCAAAGCAAAGGTGCGCAGGCGGGTAAAGGCTGCACCAGTCGCAACGATTACGTGCGCTACGCGTTGATCGACGGCTTGAGAGAGAAAGAACGCCTCGGCATTAACCCGTACCAATTTGGGTTTATCGGCAGTACGGACTCTCACACCGCGGCACCCGGCGCCGTCAGCGAGTACGAGCAGCCCTATAAGTACGGCACGACTCCCGAACAAACACTGACTGTGGGTGGCCGCCCCCGCGCGGTCGCGTTCCAGAACCCCGGCGGACTCGCCGGCGTGTGGGCCGAGGAAAACACCCGTGACGCCATTTTTGACGCGCTAAAACGCCGCGAGACCTTTGCAACCAGCGGACCGCGGATTGCTCCGCGCTTTTTTGGCGGCTGGCACATCCCGGCAGATATCTGCTCAACCCCCAATCTGGCCGAAGCCGGTTATCAGCATGGCATTCCCATGGGAGGCGTGCTGGCTTCCAAAACCAAACCGGATGCGCGCCCACGATTCGTTGTCGCAGCCAATGCCGACCCCGGCACGGCCGGCGCGCCCGGACACCCTCTTCAGCGGATTCAAATCATCAAAGGGTGGGTTGGATCCGATGGCTCGTTTCATCAATCCGTTATCGATGTGGCCGGGAATGCTGACAACGGCGCCACCGTCGACCCCTTGAGCTGCAAAGCTGAGGGCGAAGGTTTTGCCACCTTGTGCGGAGTCTGGGAGGACTCAGCGTTTGATCCACAGCAAGATGCGGTCTACTACGCCCGAGTGATCGAAAATCCCAGCTGCCGCTGGTCGACGCGAAAGTGCCTGTCGCTTCCAGAGGACCAGAGACCCGATGGGTGCGACAACCCACGCATCCCGAAGGTTATTCAGGAGCGCGCCTGGACGGCACCCATCTGGTTCGATTCAAATCAATAGACTGGGGCGGGTCTGTCTGACATGGACGGCCATCAGGCATCCTGACATTCAGGGATCTCTGGGTCATCCACCAGTTCATCACAAGGCATATCTGCCATAGCCAGGAAGCAGCGGGTCATTACCTCGACCTTGTCTGCGTTCTGCCCAGCATTAGCTTGCGACTCAATCTGACTGATCTGAGTCAATTGCGCTTCGCACTGTCCCTCCATCCGTGCTTCAATCATCTGCAGCATTGCCGCATCCATACCCTTACTGCGCATCTCTTCAATACCGCAGGCTTGACTATGAGCACACTGCGCCATGAAAGCGTCGGCGAGAGAGCCGCCATCATCCGCAAGAGTGACCTCGTTTGTTAATGCCAATACAGTCGCTGCAATCAATATCAAAATACGCATAGCTTCTCGCCCCCTGATCCTCGGTCTTTAACTCACCCCTACACTACTGACGATTCAAAAGCCCGGAGTAATCCTCATCAAAGAGAATTCAAGCACTTCGTCTGTTATTCCTGTGTCACTTTGAATCAGCGATCGAGCATGCTTATATACTGCTTATTAACTGGGGGACGTAGCATGCAGCTATCCAACGAGCTTTTCTTCGCTTTATTCAGCATTGTCATGGTGGTCGCGGTGGTTTGGTTTATGCGTAGCGCCAGCCGCTTCAAGGCCTGGGCCAAAAGCCGCGACGAGAAAAATATGGATGAGTGATCTCTTCACGAGAGTGCTGAAGCGCCCGTGCGGACTGATTTGCGCGGCGCTACTCACACTCTCCGGAAGCCCGCTCGCTGACACCCAAGACCCCTCCGACTGGCAAATAACGAAGCCCGAAGCAGTCGACCTCTCCTCTGAGGCACTATCTGCGATTCATCAAGACATTGACCGCGGGCGCTACGGATACATCGATGCCTTCCTGGTAGCCCGCCACGGCAAACTCGTGTTCGAGCAGTACTACGAGCACGACTACCCATCGATCTATGAGCAAGAAGCGGCCACACCGGGCGCGCTGGTCGTTAACGACCCCAGTGGACCCTACAACTACTTCAACCCCTGGTGGCACCCCTACTATCGGAATACGACTCTGCACTCCATGCAGTCGGTCACGAAATCCGTCGTGTCCGCACTGGTGGGTATCGCGATATCCCGGGGGGAATTCCCCGACCTCGACACGCCGGTGCTCAAGTTCTTTGACGAGGCCGCCGTGCTGAATATTGATCAGCGCAAGCGCGCTATAACGCTGCGTGATCTGCTCACCATGAGCGACGGCTTGCTGTGGGATGAAAGCCTGCCGTACAACAACCCCGCTAATTCATTTGCTGTGATGACGAAGGCGCACGATTGGGTGAAATACACGCTCGATCTGCCCATGGGGACAGAGCCCAGCACCGTCTTTAACTACAACAGTGGTGCCACACTCATCTTGGGACACATCTTCCGGCTCGCGACCGGCACCGACATCGAGGAATATGCGGCTGAGCATCTGTTCGCGCCACTCGGTATTGATGACTACTACTGGGATAGGACCCCCTACGGGCTGACCGATACTCAGGAAGGGCTATATATCTCAGCGCGGAGCCTCGCCAAGATCGCGCAGCTCTTTTTGCAGAAAGGCCGGTGGCAAGACGAGCAGGTCGTCCCAACCCCATGGATCGCAGAGTCCACCGCACCACACTACCTCACCGGCGCGACGGGAGATGAGGCCTACGGTTACCTGTGGTGGTCTCAGCCCTACACCTTCGAGAAAACAACGCTAAGGGCCTACTTTGGCAAGGGGTTTGGTGGGCAAAGGCCTATCTTCCTGCCGGAGTTAGACATGGTGATCGTACTCACCGGCTGGAACATACTGCCCGGACAACCCTTCTTTCATGCCATGGAGGCGATTGAGCGGGTCACGGCGGCAATTACTGAGTGACGCACTTAACAGAGCCTTCCGCTGACGTGGCGTTAGAGATAGAAAAATATCCGCACTTCATCGGCACATAACCTGACGAACAGAACCGTCAGGGTTTGTGACAACCCGGCAATCTTGGCTGCTGCCCGAAGTGCCAGTTGGCTCCGCAGCGCAACCAGACAACAGCAAAAACATCGTCAAAACGCGAAACATCATGCGCTTCTCAAGCTTTGCATGCCCACATAAACAACAAAGCCCGCGAACAGCGGG
>CBFHIW010000021.1:0-37809 GCA_965656065.1 Luminiphilus sp.
AACGATTTCCCTGGCGTCTTCCAAGCTTGTGAACCAATGCTGATTCAAACAGTTGTCTCGAAAGCGGCCATTGAATGACTCGACGAACGCATTCTGTGTTGGCTTTCCTGGCTGAATAAAGTGGAGCTTCACACCCGAGGATTGACTCCATAGGAACATCGCCTTGCTGGTCATCTCTGGACCATTGTCCATGACAATCCTTTGAGGTAACCCGCGATCTGAGCCTAATCGGGTCAGGAATCTCGCCATGCGTTCACCCGAGATGGACAAGTCCACTAACTGCCCAACACAGACGCGCGAATAGTCATCGACCACGTTGAGGACGCGTATTCGCCGACCATCTGCCAGTTGGTCATGCACAAAGTCCAAGGACCATCGCTGATTGGGCTTCGTTGGAACTTCCAACGGCACTCGTGGCCTTACCAGGCGTTTCCGACGCTTAGTTCTCACCTGCATGCCCAGCTCGCTATAGATGCGATACGTTCGCTTGCGGTTCGTGACGAGACCTTCGCGACGCAACAACTCATGGAGCATCAGGTATCCGTACCTCGGATACTGTTCAGCTAGCTGCTTCAGCCGTTTGATGACATCGGCGTCCCGGTCAGGTCGGACTGTCTGATACCAGATCGCCTTACGGCTAATAGGCAGCAGCCGGCACGCGCGGCGCTGGCTGATGTGATACTCCGACTGCAGGTAGCCGACCAGGCGTTTACGCCCCGCCGACTTCACCACTTTTTTGAGACAACATCCTTCAGCATCGCCTTATCCAGCTCAGCTTCAGCAAGTAGCTTCTTGAGGCGTGCGTTTTCTGCCTCGAGATCCCTTAACCGCTTAGCCTCGGACACTTCCATCCCGCTGTACTTGGACTTCCAGCGGTAAAAACTCTGCTCCGAAAAGCCGTGCTGGCGGACTAGGTCCGACACTTTTGCGCCAGACTCATGCGTTTTTAGAAATCCAATAATCTGCTCTTGGGTGTATCGCTTGCTCTTCATCGTGAGACCTCCCGTGGGTCAGCTTAGCGGGAAATCTCTCACGCGTTTTGGTTACCTTTTTGGGGAGAAGGTCACACGGATTATTCCAATTTAGTTAGCCGTTGCATGGGGTTGTTAGCCAATAATGAAGAGCAAAGCCGGTTGAGGTCAGAGGGTTTTCGCTTAATTCAAGAAAGAGATCAGGTGCGCCTTTTGCAAAATGCACTGGGCTCCTCTGATTTATCAGTCTGAACCGGGCATCTTAAAATGAGAGAGTGGGGCGGCTTTAGTCAGCGATTGTCGACTCCGACAGAGTGTGCTGCTACGTTGATTTTGTAACTATGGGTCGGTTGAGCCTACTGCGAGTCATGCTGGAACATATTGTGCAGAAGCCATGCTGAAGAAAATTCCAAGTAATCTTAGTGATGTTGACCTTTTCGCCGCTGGGGCGCAGGAGCATTGGTACGACGCCTACCCGATCTTGCACCGCGAGGCGTCGGTGCACCGCCTGCCGGGCGAGGGGCTGACCCCCGACACCGACGCGTTCATTCTGAGCCGTTATGAAGACATCAATCGGGTCGTCAAAGACCCGATTCGCTACACCCCCATCACCTCCCTCATGCTCGAGCAAATGGCGGCTGCCAAGACGCCTCCTGAAGACATGGATTACATCAATATGATGATGGTCTCCATGCTGACCTTGCGGCCGACAGTCGAGCTGTGGCGGGCCCACCGCAAGGAGCTCACTGACCCCTGGGTAGGCCCGGGCGCCGAGCGACATCGCGAGATGATTACCCGGCGCGTCGACGCTTTGATTGACAATTTGCCGACTGCGGGCGAGGTGGACTTTGTGCAAGCCTTTGCAAGACCCTTGCCGCAGCAGGTGATGGCGGAGGTCCTGGGTTTCCCCGAGTCAGATATCCCCCAGCTGGCGGCATGGGGTGAGGCGCAGGTCATGCCCTTCGTCTACGGGGAGGGCCACTTGAACCGCTTGACCGACGAACAGCTTGCGGCACAGTTCACCCAGCTCGACGGCTTCAAGGAGTATGTGCAGGACATTGTCCGGGCTAAACGGCAGTCGCCCGCTAACGACATGATCAGCTTTTTAACGCAGGTCGCCTACAGCGCACTGGATCGCAAGCTCACCGATCTTGAGATCAACGGCATCGTGTATGCCATGGTTTTGGGCGGATTGGAGACGACTCAGTACGCGCTAGAGCAGCAGGCGCAGTTGATTTGCGATCGGCCTGGGCTGTTTGAGGCATTGCAGGCCGACCCGTCGCTGTTAAGGACCTTTATCGAGGAGTCGCTGCGACTGCGGGCGCCCACCCAGGGGCTGTCGACTCGCCTGACCAGTCAGGATGAGTGGTTTGGCGATGTAGACGTGCCCAGAGGCTCGGTGCTGCATTTGCGATGGGCCGCTGCCAACATTGATCCCGAAGAGTTCGAGTGCCCGATGGATCTTCAGCTCGACCGCAAGGCGGCCAGCCGCCATCTGGCCTTTTCCGCGGGCCCAAGAGTGTGCCCCGGCGCGGGGATTTCCCGCCTGGAACAGCACATCGCCTGGACGCGGCTTCTCGAGCGGCTCGAGTCCATGAGTTACGGGGCTGACAACACCTTTTTGCACCAGCCCGGCATCATGCTGGGGACACTGCAACTCAATCTCGAACTAGTGAAAGCGGCTGAATAAAAAGGAGTCATCAATTATGGCCACGATCCTTGCACATCTCGAAGTCCACCCCGGTAAGGAAGCCGAATGGGAGGCCATCATGGCCGACATGGTGCGTCAGACCTTCGAGCAGGAAGAGCAGGTTTTACGCTATGAGTACTTCAAAGGTCAGAAGCCTTTGCACTATTACTGCCTGCTGTCTTTTGAGGATAAGTGGGCGTTTTACCTGCACCAAGCCTCCGACTACCACGAGGGCCACGATTTCGAGAGTGTGCTTTCGAATGTGGAGCTCGAGTACCTTGATCCTGTGAAAGGTGCGAACGGGCTGCCGCCCACGGAAAACCCGCCGCTACCGGACGATGCCAGTGAGACACTGCGCAATACCGAGCAAGTGTTTCCTATCTTGATCCCCGGCTGGTGGGCAGGGAGAGCGTGAGGCCGGGTTTACTTTGCCTTGAACTCGATGTGCAACGACTTCATCGCCCGCAACAGATAATGCGGGTGGTAGCTGAAGTCATTTTTACCCTCCGCAAACCACATCGAGTCGATGCGATCGACCAGTGCTTTAAACGACCAATGCAGTTCTCGCCGGGCAAGCGGTGCCCCCAGACAGTGATGCTTCCCTGAGCCAAATGCCATATGCCCCCCGGCGCGAGGGCGATCCAGATCCAGCGCGTCGGGGTTGTCAAAGCGACGCTCGTCACGATTCGCCGCCGCGAACCGGATATTGATCAGGCTACCCGCAGGAATCGTCACGCCGCTCAGCTCCACATCCTTCGCTGTGGCACGCATCAGGCTTTGCACCGGCGACTCGAGCCGCAGCACCTCCTCAATAAAGACCTTCAGGTAGCGGTCGGGATCAGACTGCAGTTGCTCCCAGGCCATCGGGTTCTCGATCAGCAGTTTCACACCCGCGGAGATCGCGTTGGTCGTGGTCTCTGAACCCCCGACAAAGGTATCAGCCATCATCTCGGCATGAAGTTCGTTGTCATTGAGCGGGCGCCCCCATTCCTCGATGACGGTATTCACCAGCGCGCTCAACAACGAGTCGTCCGGCTTGTCTCGGAGCCGCTCAAAAATGGGCTGAAAATAGTGCTGGGCCTCGATCTCCTTGCGAACTGAGATCAATTCCTCTTCTTCAGATTGCATCAGGCTAATGCGGTGAAAGAACGCCTCGGTCCATTCCTTGATCTGCCAGATATCGTCGGGGTTGGCGCCCATTTGCTTGCCAATAATGAGTAGCGGCAGGGGAATCGCGAACTGCTTCACCCACTCGCAGTGACCGTCGCCGATGAAATCATCGATGAGCTGGTAAGCCAGGTCACGCACCTCGTCTTCCAGCGCTTCAATTTTTTTGGGTCTAAACGCATCGTTAAAGACTGATCGCACTGCCTTGTGATCGGGATCATCGCGCCCGTTGAGGGTTTTGGCGGGCACCCAACCCTCCTCCTGAAAAGTATTGCGCACCGCCAGCGCCCGCGGGCTGGGTTCTGTCGCGTCGGTGAGATAGGCGGTCTCGTTAGTAAAGTATTCAGTGTCGGTAAGGATCTGGCGCACGTCGTCAAAGCGGGTGATCACATACATGCCAGTAGCCGGACACGGGTAAACAGGGGCTTCGTCACGAAGTGTCTTGTAGGCGTCATAGGGACAGCGCTGGGTCTCAGCGTCGAACAGATTGACCTGTGCTTGAGGGGTATCACTCATCTCGGCGGCTCCCGCGGCGTCTGGCTCTATAAAACTATAGTCGGTGGCGGGCTGCCTGAGAAGCCAGTAGCCACAAGGTAAATCAGAGCGACCGATTCGAGGCATCAGCCGGGTTCGGGTTACACTCTCAACTCGTCAGAGACACCGTAAGGACCGCTGTGAGCGCTTATCGTATTCCCTGTACCCATACCGGCAGCCTGCCGAGGCCCGATCCACTCGTGCAGCTGATGTCTGCGGTGTCTGACGGCGTTCCCGTCGATCAGCAGGCGCTGCAAGTCGCCATCGACGACTCTATTGGTGAGGTCGTCCAGCGTCAGATTGACGCCGGTGTCTCGGTGATTAACGACGGTGAAATGTCCAAGCCTTCCTACGCAACCTATGCGCAGGATCGCCTGTCGGGTTTTGAGGGGGAAACGGTACAGAACTACTTCTTTGAGGACTTGCAGGATTTTCCGCGTAGCGCGGAGATGGTGGCCGGAAACCCGGGTCGACGTAAACGCAAGGCCCCCAGTTGTACTGCGCCCATTACCGTCACTAATGGCCAGGCGGCCATTGACGACATGGTGGCGTTATCTGCCGCCGCAAAGGCGCGCGGCCACGACCACATTTTTTCTAGTGCGGCGTCTCCCGGGGTCATCTCACTGTTTTTCAATAACGACTTCTACCCCACCCACGAGGAATATGTCTTCGCGATCACTGAAGCGATGCGGCATGAATATGAGGCCATCGCCGATGCAGGGGCGGTCGTTCAGCTGGATTGCCCCGATCTGGCAATGGGTCGACATTCGGCCTAGGCCAGTCAGGACCTTGAAACATTCCAAAAAACCATTGCCGTGATTATTGAGGCGCTCAATCACGCTGTGCGCAATATCCCCGAAGAGCAGTTGCGCATGCACCTTTGCTGGGGCAACTACCCCGGGCCGCACCATCACGATGTGCCAATCGCTGACATTATCGACATTGTCTGGACCGCTAAGCCCCAGACAGTGTTGGTTGAGGGTGCGAACTCGCGTCATGCGCACGAGTGGGCGGTGCTCAAGGAGCTGGGGGTGCCGGCAAACAAAAAGCTGTGTCCCGGTCTGATCGAGCCGCAGTCAAACTATATCGAGCATCCAGAGCTGGTAGCGCAGCGCTTGCAGCGTTGGGCCGAGGTGGTCGACCCGGAGCGCCTGATGGCGGGCGTGGACTTTGGATTCTCAGTGCATGTCGGCAGTACCAGCATCGACCCCGACGTTGCCTTTGCCAAGTTGGGTGCCTTGGCCGAAGGTTGCGAATCGCTTCTCGAAGGCTGTTTGCCTGACATCCAATGAATGCGCTTGGGGGCTATAGAGCCTAGTAGCTCTTGAGCTTTGAGTTCACGATGGCACTGGTGATCATTCGTCATGCCGAGCCAAGGAGGCGATATGGCACGCCCTCTACCGAATCATCCCCAGCTTCGCGGCAATTACGCGCCGATTCAGTTCGAGGCAGAATGTACCGATCTGATTGTCGAGGGCAGCCTGCCCGAGGATCTCGAAGGATCGCTTTACCGAATCGGCCCCAATCCCAAGTTTGTGCCTGATCAAGGCTATCACTGGTTCTTCGGCGCCGGCATGGTGCATGCGTTTCATTTTGGCGGCGGACGGGTGAACTACCTCAATCGATGGGCGCGCACCCCGAAGTTTGAGGCGGAGCAGGCGGCGGGCAAGCCGTTGCCCATGAGTTTTATCACCGATCCTGAAACCGGCGCCATTGAATCCGATCGACGTAACGGACTGGCTAACACTCATATCATTTGGCACGGCAACCAGCTACTGGCTTTGGAGGAGGGCAGTCATCCCTTTTCCATGGCGCCCGACACCCTTGCTTCGGCGGGCTATGGCCATTATGGCGCCGATCTTCAGGATGCCATGACGGCACACCCGAAGGTTGATCCACTGACGGGCGATCTGCATGGCTTCGGTTATATGTCGGGTGCGATCGGCAGCAAAACCATGACCTATCACGTGATCGGTGCGGATGGCGTGGTCAAACGGTCCGAGCGCTTTGAGGCGCCCTATGCGGCGATGGTTCACGACTTTGCCGTGACGCGGGACTACGTGTTGTTCCCCGTATTTCCCCTGACCTTTGATTTAGAGCGCATGGGCAAAATAGGCTCGCCGTTCGCCTTTGATACAGGGGCTGGCGCCTATATCGGCGTGATGGAGCGCGACGCGCCGGTGAGTGACATTCGGTGGATCGAAGCGCCGGTCTGTTTTGTCTTTCATTACCTCAACGCCTGGAACGAGGGCAAGCAAATCACCTTTGACGCCATCGATTTCCCGGTGGCACCCAACTTCCCTGATCCCGACGGTAACTTGCCCGGTCACGCTGAAGCCCAGGGCCGCCTCACGCGATGGCAGCTCGACGTCGGCACCGGTCGGATTGATCGTGAGCTCCTCGTGGACGTGTCAGCAGAATTTCCGAGGATCGATGACCGGATTGCCATGGGTCGACACCGTCACGGATTTTTGGCGACCGCATCACAACGGCAGCGGGGCGACGGCGGACTCTTTCACGAAATTACCCATATCGATCTGGATTCCGGTCAGCAACATGTCTGGGGTGCCGGATTCGGGAGTGGGGTGTCAGAGCCCGTGTTTGTAGAGCGCTCCACGCAGGCAGATGAGGGTGCCGGGTGGCTGCTAGCAACCGTCTACGAGCCGGAGCGACATACCTCGTCGCTGGTGGTGCTGGACGCCATGGCCGTGGCGGATGGTCCGGTCGCCACGGTGCGACTGGATCACCGCGTGCCGTTTGGATTCCACGGGAGTTGGCGTCCTGCCGCCTAGGGTCGTCTCTCAATGCGCGCACGGTCGTTTTGGGGTGGCATCAGCTGGGCGTGCCTTGTGTCGCGGCTGCCGTCGCCAAGGCGGTATTTGCCGCTAGCGGCCACCGCGCCACCGCGCCACCGGGCTACCGATCCGCCTACCGAGTGCCTGATCCTCTAGGGCCTGGACGCTTCAGCCAAGCGTCTCAGCGTGTTCGAGCGTTTGTCGTCGCCGTCATGGCTCCAGCCCGGGGCAAGAAATAAGTAGCGAAGGGCATTTTGCCAGCCCCCGGCGCGTCGCAGATCTTCTCCTATGGCGGCGTACTCAACAAACGCTACCTTCACCGGGTGGTGAGTGGCGATGTTGTTGGTCAGGCCGTAGCGAACCGGTTCCGCCTCGACTTCGGGGCTGAAGGTGCCGAACAGGCGATCCCAAATAATCAGCACGCCCGCATGGTTGCGATCCAGATATCGGACGTTTGAGGCGTGGTGAACGCGATGATGGCTCGGGGTATTGAAAACCCACTCAAACCATACGGGCATCCGGTCAATTGTCTCGGTGTGGAGCCAGAACTGGTAAATCAAACTGAGGCTCATCATGGTGACAATCATCACCGGATCGAACCCGAGTAGTGCCAACGGGCACCAGAACAGATATTTGATCACCCGCTCACCCACACCCTGGCGAAGCGCTGTGCCGTAGTTGTAATACTGGGAATTGTGGTGCGAGACGTGCCCCGCCCATAAAAAGCGCACTTCGTGGTTGGCGCGGTGAAAGCTGTAGTAGGTGAGGTCATCGAGGAAAAAGAGCAGCACCCACCACTGGGGTGCCCGGCTCACAATGTCTTTGAGCGGCGACAGCTCCCAACACACAAACATGAGCAGCACGCCACCCAGCTTTGGGAGTACGTCGATCACAACGGTCAGCAACATCACGCCCATGGAGGCGAGAAAGTCTTGCCGCTCATAGAGTAGCAGCGACTTACGCCACGCGATTGCCCACTCGATCAGCAGGGCCGTGAAGAACAAGGGTAGAGCATAGATGACCCAGTCATCCTGGAGCAGCGCAACGGCCTGTGTCACCAGGTTATCCATCCATTAACTCCCGCCTAGCGCCGCGGTTTGAGCACTTTGTGCAAGCACATTTGGCTCGCGACGCAGCTGTGTCAGTTGCGCCATGATCGAGACCGCAATCTCCATGGTTGTTTTGGAGCCAATCGAGAGCCCCACCGGGGCGTGTAATCTGGCCAGCGCCTCGCGACTGATTCCCAGCTGAGACAGTCGCTGTAGTCGCTTTTCAGTGGTGCGCACCGAGCCCAACGCACCGACATACCAACAGGCTGAACCCAATGCTTCCATCAGGGCCATGTCGTCCACCCGGGGATCGTGGCTCAAAGTGATCACGGCGCAGTGCTCGTCTGCCGCATGTTCCCGCACCACATCGTCGGGCAACCCTAATATTTTCTCCACTTCGGGTCCCTGCCATTGATCCAGCGCCCACTCTCGCGAGTCGGCCAGCAACACCTCATAGTCCATGGCCAGTGCCAACGTGCTGAGGTGGGCGGCCAACTGTCCGCCGCCAACCAGTAGCAGCCGATGTCGCGGTCCGAAGCAGTGGGTCAGTGTGTCGTCATTTTTTTCAAGCGGCGCGAACTGCTCGGCCGGGCTGATCCGGGTCTCGCCACTTTCCAGAAAAACGCTGCGACGCAACGTCCGCCGCGTTGACATAGCGTGGTGGGCTTCCGTTACCCAATCAAGGTCCTTTGTATCGAGTTGCTGAATGGCGAGTTCCAGCCGGCCACCACAGGGCAGCCCCCATTTCTCGTTATCCTCGGCGCTGACACCATAGTCCGTAAGGTAAATCTTGGGCCCGTTGAATTCGCCCGCCAGCAGGCGCGCGATCAGGTCCTCCTCCACGCAGCCGCCCGAAACGCTGCCCACCTGAGAGCCGTCGGCGCGAAAGGCGACCAGCGAGCCCACAGGTCGGGGCGATGAGCCAATGGTCGCGACCACGGTCACCAGCCAGGGTTTTTCACCCTGGTTCAGGGACGCTAACAAGCAGCTGAGAATAGTCTGGTCAGTGGAATTCATCGATTGTCGTTTATGGGTTATCGCGTCAGGGTGTCAGCATTTTATCTCGTCGGCGGCAGTCGTCCCGGTATGAGCGCCAGTTGTTTCGGCACGGTTGTCTAGCGGACAGGCACTGGCAGCCATTAAAGAGTTGCCCGGCGTGTTAAAGCTGTCTGCTTCTGCCTCAATGAGGTCAAGTGTAGGCGACTAGACAGCGTGCTGGGAGTGGCTGTGGTGCTGGGAAAGTTATGGCATAAACATTGCCGATATCGCATCATATGCGCCCTCAATCACCAACTATCCGAGACAGGTAGCGAACCATGCCCAACCCCGTCTATATCTATGATGCAGTGCGAACGCCGCGCAGCAAAGGTAAGTCCACCGGCACTCTGCACGAAGTGAAACCCATCGACCTCGCCGCAGGACTGTTGGTCGAGTTACAGAAGCGCCACGATCTGGATACCAGCTATGTCGATGACGTGGTCATGGGCTGTGTCTCACCGGTGGGTGAGCAGGGCTCCGATGTTGCCAAAATGGTGGTGCAGAATGCGGAGTGGGACGAATCGGTCCCCGGTGTGCAGCTGGACCGCTTCTGCGCGTCCGGTCTCGAGGCCGTCAATATTGCTGCGCAGAAGGTCGCGTCTGGCTGGGAAGACCTTGTGGTCGCGGGCGGCGTGGAGTCGATGTCACGGGTACCCATGGGCTCCAATGGCGGCGCCATGGCCGGCGACCCCGAGTTTGCCGTCAAGACCGGTTTCGTACCCCAGGGTATCGGCGCTGACACCATTGCCACCCTGGCGGGATGGACCCGGGAAGATGTCGACCAATACGCAGTGACCTCACAGCAGCGCGCGGCCAACGCCAGAGACAATGGCTGGTTTGACCGCTCGGTAGTGCCGGTCAAAGACAGCAGTGGCGTAACCATTCTTGAGCGAGACGATTTCATCAAGCCGGACACGACCGTCGAGGGGCTTGCTGGGCTCAAACCCTCTTTTGAAGTGCCGGGCGGCATGGGCTTTGACGATGTGATTCTTGCGAAGTACAACACCCTCGATCGCATCGACCACGTTCACACCCCCGGTAACTCATCCGGGATCGTCGATGGCGCCAGCGCGGTCATGATTGGCAGCGAAAAGGCGGGGAGCGACCTCAACTTGAAGCCTCGTGGACGCATCATGGCCACAGCGGTGCTGGCGACAGACCCGATCATCATGCTGACCGGTCCGGGACCGGCGGCCAAAAAGTGTCTCGCCAAGGCCGGCATGACGCCTGCCGATATTGACCTCTGGGAAATCAACGAGGCGTTTGCCTCGGTGGTGCTCCGTTATATGCAGGATCTGGATCTTGATCCCGAAGTGACCAATGTGAATGGCGGTGCCATCGCCATGGGCCACCCGCTGGGTGCCACAGGAGGTTGTCTGGTCAGCACCGTGCTTGATGAACTCGAGCGCCGTGATGCCAAGCGCGCCATGCTGTCGCTCTGCGTCGGCGGTGGCATGGGTATCTCAACGATCATTGAGCGCGTGTGAGTCGCGCTGACAAAGGATAGTGAAGCAGTATGAGCGGATTTAACTACGAGAAAGATGCCAATGGCGTCGTCACCGTCACTATGGACATGGACGGTCCCGTCAACTCCATGTCGGAGGCGTTTTTACCCGCACTCCGCGAGACAGTGGAGAAGCTCGAAGCGGAAAGTGATCTCACGGGCGTGGTGCTCGCATCGGCGAAGAAAACCTTTTTTGCAGGCGGTGATCTCAATTCTCTGTGTCAGGTGACTGAAGAGAACGCGGAGACCTTCTTCAACGAAGCGCAGGCCATCAAGGCAGAGTTCCGCCGGCTCGAGAAGCTGGGCAAGCCGACCGTCGCCGCCATCAATGGCGCGGCGCTGGGTGGCGGCCTGGAGCTCGCCTTGGCGTGCCACTACCGCATCGCCTGGGACAATAAAGCGGTGCAATTGGGCTTCCCTGAGGTGACCCTCGGACTGCTGCCCGGTGGCGGCGGTGTGGTGAAGGCCATTTACCTGATGGGACTGATGGCCTCGAACGAATACCTCATCGAGGGCAAGCGTGTCGCGCCAGCCAAGGCCAAAGAAGCGGGCCTGATTAACGAGACCGTTGACAGCCTCGATGATTTGATTCCGCGAGCCAAAGCCTGGATCGCCGAGAATCAGGATAACGAAGCCGCTTGCACCCAGCCTTGGGACACCAAGGGGTACAAGATCCCGGGCGGTAACGCGAACCACCCAGCGGTCGCGCAAATGCTCCCAGTGGCCTCTGCCATGATTGCGCAGAAGACGCGCGGTCTCCTGCCTGCGCCGGTGAAAATCCTCGACGTGGCGGTATCCGCCATGCGTGTAGACTTTGACACCGCCATGCGGATTGAGAGCCGGGGATTGACCGAGCTGGCGCTCACGCCGGTGGCGAAAAACATGATCAACACGTTTTTCTTCAACCTCAACCAAATCAACGGCGGCGCCTCACGCCCTAAAGACATCGAGCCCCAAACCACACAGAAGGTTGGCGTATTGGGCGCGGGCATGATGGGGCAGGGTATTGCCTATGTGTCTGCCATGGCGGGCATCGAGGTGATCCTGAAGGACATCTCGCAAGAGGCGGCAGACAAGGGCAAAGCTTACACCGAAGGCTTGCTGAAAAAGCGCGTAGAGCGCGGCCGCATGACCGAAGAGAAGGCGCAGCAGGTGCTGGATCTGATCACCCCTACGGCTGAAAACAGTGACCTCAACGGCTGTGATCTCATTATTGAGGCAGTGTTTGAGAACATGGCGCTCAAGCACGAGATCACCAAAGAGCTCGAGCCCTGCCTTGCTGAGGGGGGCGTTTGGGGTTCCAACACCTCTACGCTTCCCATCACCCAATTGGCCGAGGCCAGTGCCAACGCCGAGAATTTCATTGGCATTCACTTCTTCTCGCCGGTCGACAAGATGCCGCTGGTCGAGATCATCATGGGCGAGAACACCAGTGATCTGGCCCTCGCCAAGGCCTTTGACTACACCAAGCAAATCCGCAAGACGCCGATTGTCGTGAATGACTCGTTGGGCTTCTTCACTTCGCGCACCTTCGGCACCTATCTTGATGAAGGCGTCCGACTGCTGACCGAAGGGGTTCACCCGATCCAGATCGATAATCTGGGTAAGGCCATCGGCATGCCTGTCGGCCCGCTGACCGTCTATGACGAGGTGAGTCTTGAGCTCTCGCGCAAGGCATGGGCGACCTGGAGGGACATGGGCGTACTCGATAACTGGGGTGACGGCACGATTACCCGTGACGTCATCGACACCATGGTCGGTGAGCACGGCCGCGGCGGTCGTCATCACGGCGGTGGCTTCTATGAGTACGCCGAGGATGGCAGCAAGGCTATCTGGCCCGGGCTCATGGACCTGTACTACAACGCCGATGCGTCGGTGGCCGAGGATGACATCAAGGATCGCCTCTTGTTCCGCCAGGTGATCGAGGCGCTGAAGTGCCTGGAAACCAATGTGTTGCGCACTGTCGCGGACGGCAACATTGGCTCCATTATGGGCATTGGTGCGCCGGCCTGGACTGGCGGTCTGATCCAGTTCGTGAACACCTATGGGCTAGACCGCTTCAGCGCCCGCTGTGCGGAGCTCGCAAGCCAATATGGCGACCGCTTTGATGCCCCGGCCATCGTTGCTGAAAAGATTGCAGCGGGAGAAACCTTCGCCTGAGCGATATTGCTCTCCTCGCGCTATCCGGACCGGGCAGTGTGGGGCAGGTCTCTGCTGATCAATTAGCGGGTCTGCTCGACAGGTTAGCGTATCTATTCGACTGGTGGGCGCGTTCGTTCGGCTAATGCGCGTAATCGTTCTACGTCGCCGATCAGTCCACTCGATTTGGTGCTACCGAGACGGGTTTTAGAGCATCACCTCGATCAAGCAGGGCCCTTTCTGCGCCATGGCATCCGCAAAGGCCTGATCGAGTGCGGCCACAGTCTCGACTTTGAGCGCCTGCATGCCCATGCCGCGGGCGATATCGGTCCACTCCAGATCCGGATTACTGAGATCCAGTAGCGACAGGGCTGTCGGGCCCGGTTGCTCGACACCAACGCGACTCAGCTCAATATTCAGAATGGCGTAGGACCGGTTATTCAATAGCACAACCGTGATATCGAGCTGTTCACGCACCATGGTCCAGAGCGCCTGCACCGTGTACATACCCGAGCCATCGGCCTCAAGGGCGATGACTTTTTGATCGGGGCAGGCGATGGCGGCGCCAACGGCCAGTGGCAAGCCTTGACCAATCGCGCCGCCGGTGAGGGTCAGCCAATCGTGGGGTGCCGCATTGGCGGTCAGCAAAAATGCGCCGAGCCCGTTGGTTGCCCCCTCGTCACAGACAATCGCGTGCTCGGGCAAGCGGTTAGCGATGACTTTACCCAGCTCATTGGCGTCAATCGCGCCATCACCCAGCGGGTAGTCTGCAGAATCAATGATGACCTCGGGCGTGGCCGGCGCTTCCAGGTAGTCAGCCAGTCGCGTGAGCGCGTCGAGCGCGTCGCTGTCGCGGTCGACGAGTGTGCATTGAGTCGCTGTTTCGGGCGCCAAAACGCTGGGCTTGTCCGGATAGGAGAAGAAAGAGACTGGCGTCTTGGTTCCGGCCAGCACCAGTAAGTCGATGCCTGCCAACTGCTCGGTCGCGGCCTCGCCAAAATAGGCAAGGCGTTCTGTGAGAACGCGCCCCACACCTCTCGCTTGTCGTGCGAAGAAGGTCTCGGTCACCAACCTGCAACCGGTGGCGGCCGCTATGCGACCCGCCTGATGCAGTGCGTCTTCCCGCAGGGTGCGCCCACCCAGAAACAGGCAGCTGTTCGACGTCGATTGCAACTGTGTCGCAATCTCACTGATCGTGGCATCCGATACTGTCGCCAGCGGCGTTTGCGGCAGTTCAGGTAGTGACGATTCGATGTCTGTCCAGGCGTGATCCGCGGGCACTACAAAGGTACTGATGCTGCCGTTGTTTTTAACACTGTCCGCGAGGGCGTCGAGGCCGGTTTGAGCGAGCCCCGTTGCGCTGTCAGAGACGCGAAAGCTGCGCGACACCGGTGTCGCCATGCCTTTGATGTCACTCGTGAGCGGGGCATCGTGCTGCAGGTGATCCGTCGCATGATCCCCTACCATGTTGAGAACGGGCGATCCGGCGCGCTGTGCGTTGTGCAGGTTGGCCATGCCGTTGGCAAAGCCCGGACCAAGGTGCAACAAGTTGAGCGCGGGTTTGTCGGCCATGCGGCCATAGCCATCGGCAGCGCCCGTCACCACGCCCTCAAACAGGCACAGCACCGCGCGGATGCCCGGCTGCTTGTCGAGTGCGGCCACCAGTTGCATTTCAGAGGTGCCCGGGTTGGCAAAGCAGGCGTCGACACCATGCTCTGCAAGGGCATTGATCAGTGATTCAGCGCCATTCATTTTGTATTCCTGTCCCGCTTAATGTGTTTCTTCACCGCCGCTGACATTCAGCGCTTCCCCCGTAATAAAGGAGGCGTCATCTGACGCCAGAAACGCAACGGCTGAGGCGGTATCCTCGGGCTTGCCCACCCGTCCCAGCGGCACCCGATCGGCGATTTGGGCGCGGTATGCTTCCGGCTCCATGCCTCTCAGAGAAGAAAAATATTCGCTTTGCGCTTTGCCCATGGTCGTTGTGACGTGGTTAGGGCACACCGCGTTGACGCGAATGCCCAGCGGCGCCAGATCAATCGCTGAGGTGCGCGTCAGACCGATCATGCCGTGCTTTGATGATACGTAGGGCGCCATTTGTCGAAATCCAGTCTTCGCTGCCTGACTGGCGATATTGATGACGCTGCCCCCGGCAGTCATAACCTGCGACGCTTCCCGAGTGAGCAAAAATGCACCAGTCAGGTTGACGTTCATCACGCGCTGCCACTCGCTGAGTGACAGTTCGGGCAGTGGTTTGATGATGTCGCCGATTGCCGCGTTATTCACCACAATATCGAGCCGGCCCCACTTGGTGACAGCCGTTTGCACGGCCGCCTGAACAGAGTGCTCGTCGGTGACGTCGCAAGCGATGCCCATCGTCTCAAAACCCTTGAGTACAAGATCCTGTACGACAGCATTCTCTTCGATTTCATGGGCGCCGTTGTGAGTCATTACGGCCTCGAGATCCGACACAATCAAGCGGCATCCAGCCTTTCCAAGGCGCTCCAGAATGCCGTGGCCGAGGCCACCCTCGAGGCCAGCGCCAGTGCAGAGCGCTACCTTGCCATCCATACCGGTCATTCGATCGACTCGGTCACCATGAATGTCGCGCCATCAGCAAACTCTCGGAATTGTGCCGCGACGTCCTGCGCCGCGGGGGCTCCAACAGCTGCCATGAAGTCATCCATGCTGCTGACCTGAATGAGTTCTACATAGGCATACGGAGCATCCGGTGAACCGTTTAGTAAGCCCTGAGTGCGCAGCACATCAAATCCACCGCAGCCGTTGAGTCGTCTGACGCTGGGAATATCCACGGTGCGCGCCCATTGCTCGTACTCATCTTGGTCCACTCCGTCCTTCAGGTTAAAAAGCACTACGATCGTGGTCATGGCGGCTCCTTGTTGTCGTAAAGTGTTGTTGTGAAGTGTTGTCGTGAAGTGTTGTTATGAAGTGTTGTCGTGAAGTGTTGTTATGAACTGTTGTTATGAACTGTTGTTATGAACTGTTGTTATGAACTGTTGTTATGAATTGGTTGGCTGGTTTGTGACAGCAACGGTGCTATGACCGGCACGTCATCGCCGGCGGCAGCCTTGCTTACCTTTGGCAGTTAAACATATCATCAAATGGTGTAATCCGAATCTGCGGGGCCAGATATGAATCGATCCCACGATCACGGCATGGCGATCTCTCTTACCCAGCACGATCGTTCACGCCGAGCGTTTGTCGCGTCGCTTCGTTCCCATGTATTGCAGCGCATGGCGGGTGATTTACGCCAGCATTTCGAGGGCTCCGTCGGGCCAGACCATGAGAAATCAGGCGCCACGCTAGAATCACCGGAGGCGATCCACGAAGCGCTCAAGCCAGAGTTACCATTCAAGGCTTATAGCAGCGTCAGAACGGCTGCTCAAGAAATGGTGTTCGACGTTGTCAGTGATGCGGTAGATCGAGAACTTGAGTCGCTGAATGAAAAGGCCGCGCAGTCCGAAAACAGAGGGCGGCTCACGCTCAATCCGACGCTGCCCTTGCCAAAAAGTGTGACGGGCATTGACGTCCATCTCTCGCCCGGCGCCTATCACGAAGAGCGCGCTGACAATGACGTATCAGCCGGCGCTGTATATGACAACTCAATTGATGTTTTCGCCTTTGGGCAGTTTGGCAAGCGACATAACGATATTGGCGCGACGCTATCCAACTATCTGCGGCTGAAATTCCCCGAGTTTGCGCCATCCGCCATTCTGGATTGTGGCTGCACGATCGGCCACAACACCCTGCCTTGGGCCGAGACGTATCCCGACGCGCGGGTAACGGCAATCGATGTTGCAGCACCGGTGCTGCGCTACGCCCATGCCCGGGCGGAATCGATGGGCGTGCCGGTGGACTTCAGGCAAATGAATGCGACCGCGATGGATTTCGAAGATGAACAGTTCGACGTGGTGTTCTCTTCAATGTTCATGCATGAGTTGCCGCTCAAACATATTCACCAGTATCTGAAGGAAGCTTACAGAGTGCTGAAGCCAGGCGGGGTGCTTTGGCAAATGGAATTACCGCCGATGAATGCCATGCCGCTCTACGAAAACTTCTACATGAACTGGGATACCTATTACAACAACGAGCCCTACTACGGCACCTTCCGCAAGCAGGACTATCGCCAGCTCTTGATTGACGCAGGATTCGCCGCTGATGACTTTATTGAGGCGACCATGCCTCGCTACACGTTCATCGGCGAGCAGGCCTTCGAGGAATCCATCAATAGCGACAACACCTTCGATACCCTGACGGGAAGGATGGATCCCAAAGGCACCCGCTGGTACGGATTCGGTGCTTGGAAACGCTGAGCCGTGAGCAACAGGCGGATTCCCCGTAAGCGCCGCGGCCAGCGGCACCAGTTCTTCGAGGCAGATGGCGTTGACGAGGTACTGAGTTGCGTGCTGCGACTGACCTCTGAAGTCTCCGCATTGAGTGAGCGGCTGTACTTGCTCGAGCGTGTGCTGGAGGCACGGGGCCTTGATGTCGCCAATGAAGTTGAGCAATACGCGCTATCGGACCAAGACGAGGTGCTAATGAGCGCCGAAAGACAGCGGCTGATTGAGACCGTGCTCGCTCAACTAGGTGCAAGTGCTCAGGGAGCGGAGGCGATCGAAGATGAAACGAGCAGCAATACCTGAGCACCTGTATTCGTGAGTGCTTCGGTGCCTAACCCGCATTATCCCGCCTTATTCAGTCCCATTGAGTTGGGCGGGCACACACTCCGCAACCGTATCACCCACGCCTCCATCGTGACGAAGTACGTAAGCCAGCACGCTCCAACGGAAAAATTGCTCAATTACTATCGCTCTCGGGCCGCCGGTGGCGCCGCTGCCATCATCACCGAGCCTATCGCCATGACTGCCCACAACCGTATCCCCAGCCGCCTGCGCGCTTGGGACGATGCCGGGATGGACGGGCTTAAACGCGTCGCTGATGTGGTCAATGCTGAGGGAGCCTGCCTCATGGGGCAGGTCCAGGATTCTGGCCGAGGTCGACATTCAGTGGGGCGAAACGATGGCGCGGTGGGCGCCTCCGCGTTACCTGATGATTTGAGCTGGACAGTCCCCGCAGAACTGACGGCGAGTGAAATCGAGGACATGATCGCTGATTGGGCAGTGGGGTGTGCGCGCCTGAAATCTGCCGGTTTTGCCGGCGTCGAAATTTCGGCAGGGCACGGACATTTGTTTCATCAGTTCCTTTCCCCCTGGTCCAACCGACGAGAGGATCAATACGGAGGGGATCTGACAGGCAGAACACGCTTCCTCAGCTCTCTGATCAGTGCCATCCGCACTGAGTGTGGCTACCCTTTTATTATCGGGCTCAAGCTGCCAGGTGATGATGGCATTCAAGGTGGCATTGATCTGACGGTGGCGAGAGATATCGCGGCGCTTCTGGCGACGCAGCGTAATGAGTTCGACAGTTGGACCTGGGTGTGGGGCGCGCATGCGCGCTCGCTTTACAAGCACTTACCGGATGCCCACGGCGAGAGGCACCCTTATTTGCCTGCTATTGCTGGGCTTCGACAGGTGGCGCCCGAGATTCCAACCGGTGCGATTGGGTACATCACTGACCCTAATGAGTGTGAGACTGCCCTGACAGACGGCACGGCCGACTTGGTTTTCTTGGGCCGCCCCCTGATCACTGATCCTGCTTTTCCCAATAAGTGTGAGCAAGGGCGAGAAGCCGACATTCGATATTGCGTGTCCTGCAATACCTGCTGGCGCAGCATCATCGATGGCAGCGGTCTCGAGTGTGACAACAATCCGAGAGTCGGCGCGGTCGATGAACATGATTGGCAGCCGGCATTGGCAGAGGCGCCCAAGCACATTGTGGTGGTAGGGACGGGCGTTGCGGCTTTGGAAGCGGCACACACGGCTGCGCGGCGCGGTCACCGCGTTACGATTGCAGGCGATCACTCCCGCGTTGGTGGCAAGACGTTACTCCACGCCGAATTGGCCGGCGGAGAAAATTTGTCGAGTGTCTACGACTATCAATACCTGATGGCAGTCAGGCACGGTTGTGAATTCGCCCTAGGGAGACAGGCGTCATTGGAAGATGTGCTCGCTCTCTCTCCCGACGAGGTCATCCTTGCGACCGGGTCCCGCTCTGGGCGCCCACAGTGGCTAAACGGAGAGTGGGCGGATTCGGGACTGATACCGAGTGCCCGTGAAATCGCGGCTGAGTTGCTGGAGCGAACGGATATCACGGAGGGCAGGGTGGTACTCGTGGACCAGGACCACTCTGAGATGACCTATGCCATTGTTGAGCTCTTGGCGGCGAGATTCACTGCGGTAACGATCGTCACGGCTCGCGAGCGAATCGGCCATGACGTCTCATTGATCAACCGGCAGGGCATCTATCAGCGCCTTCATGATCTCGGCGTTGAGATAGTCTGCAACGTCGAGCCTGAGAACCTCGAGACCTTGGAAGACGCCCGGCTAACTTTGCGTAACGTCTACAGCGGGGCCACCCAGCACATAGACGAGGTGGTGGCAGTGGCGCATGCGAGTAGTCGCGTACCGAACAGTGAACTGCAGCCGCTCCTGGAGGCGGCGGGGATCCCGGTGACGGCGGTGGGTGACTGCAGAGCGCCGCGCTCTTTGCTCGCGACCACCCGCGAGGCTTATGAGGTAGCAAACCGTCTCTGAGGTTTAAGAGCTCACGCTCGCCATGACCGGGTGTGGACCATAGGGCATAGCGTAAGACGCTGAGGGTGCCTCGGGGGCTCCAGACAGGCGTGCTATTTATCGGTCAGAGACTTGATAAAGCCGCGAGCGTTCGCTGCGGTTTTTTTCGTGAAACCCCGGTGATCTCATGGTTTCCGCAGCAAATGCCTCGGCTTGATCGAGGTAATGGGGTGACGAGGGGTCGGTCATCTGGCTGCCGTACTGATGGGTGCCGCGAATGATTTGCTCGCCCTCTGCTGTCCACTCGATCAGATAGTAGAGGCCGTCTCCGGCCACTACCGTCATGAAGTCATCTTCATCGTCGCGTTGCTCTGCGTACATGGCGCGCAGGGTGTCTGGGCCGCCGGCTGCGGGCCATGTTCGATCATCACGCCCGTGCCGCTGAACGGTGCCCCACTCGGGATCCAGTCGTCCAGACACGTTACGGACCGATGCCATGCATGTGTGAAGTGTTTCGCGGGCATCGGGGAGTGAGTCACCCGTCCGCTCCGCTTGCCACTCCTCGAGCAATACGCAAACACCGAGGGCTGCATGGCGATTAGCCGTGTCGGTGTGCAAGTCCCACTCTCTGATCAGTGCAATCGCTTGCGCCTCGTCGTCATCAATCGCCTCGAGGTTGGCAACCAAAGACAAGTACGCATGCCCCCGATAACGCGGTGAGTAAGCGTTGTCGTGTTTAATGGCATTGAAGTCATCAAAAGAAATGGTGGGATTGGCGTCCAAGAGTTCAAGTCCCCGCACGGCGCGGTTAGTCATGCGCGTCGGCCAGCCGCTCTCCACCGGATAGTCAGACTTCACAGGGTTACTGCCTTCGGCACTCACCTGAAAAGGGGATTGGTTGGCGCTGTGCACGTAACCCGATGGCGGATTCGTCACGCTGGGTAGCTCCTCCGGCGCCAGATAGTCGTCCCAGATAAGGTCTCGGCGGTCACCCGGTAAATACTGGTCCCACTGCCAGCCCAAGGCGCGCCGCGGCATCATGGCGTTATGCACAAAATGGATGTCACCGTCGGCGTTGGCGTAGACGAAGTTGAAGCTAGCAATGTGCTGTAGCGCCATGGCCTCTCGCCACTCCTCGAAAGACGTTGCGGCGCTCATGGCCAGCCACTGTTCGACCTGACGGATTTCATCCATGCCGGCATAACGCAGCGCATAGGTGCCGTGGTCTGTTTTCATCACAGGGCCGTGGATTGAGCGGTAGCCCTTTTCCTTGACGGTCCAGGGGAGCCATCCCCACAGCAGCACTTTGATAGGGATGTCGAATGATTCGAGCTCCAACCATTCGTCGTCCACCCGGTAGCGATTGTCATCCTCCGGGTCCATTTCCAGCACATACACGTCGACCAGATCGGGTTGGTTAACCGTCGCGCCCCAGCCATGATGTGCGTTAAAGCCGACGCCGAGGGCGGGCGCGCCAATGAACAACCCACCCATCACATTGAGTCCCTCACCGCTCTGCAGATGCACCTCGTACCACGACACGGGTCCAGTCAGCGGCTGGTGGGAGTTGATCATGAGTAGGGTGGAGCCGTCGCGGCTGCGCGACGGTGCAACAGCTGTCGCATTAGAACCCAATGTGATGGCGGTGTTGGGCAGCTGTGGCGCAGGGCTGATTTCCTGTTGCCGCGTCTCGGCTTGCAGCTCGGTGAGCGGCTTCTCAAATCCGTAGAACAGGAGATGCCGGAACATATGCGCGGCGATCACGTCTTGGGGCGTCACCGGTAGCACATCGAGGTTGACCCGTTCGGGGTGTTGGGCCGCAAAGTCGTTGAAGCCCGCTGCGAAGGCGTCGAGGTATTCGCGGGTTTCGGGTTTGAGCAGGGTGTCGTAGTCCCGGTCGATCACGTCCCAGAAGCCGAGCCACTGAATCAGATAATCGGTGACGGCGGCATCGCGCCCGAAATAACTGGCGGCATTGCCACGGTAGTAGGGCAGGGTTTCTTCGAGGATTTCCCAGCCGTCCTCGGATTGCGCCCACGCAAGGCCGTAGGCCATATCGGCATCGGTTTCGCCGAATATGTGGGGGACCCCCAGTGCATCGCGTTCGATGGTGGCTTCCCAGGCGAGCGCGGGGGTACAAGTCCACAGTGCTAGCACGCACAGTACCGTGCGAGTCAGTGCCGTCAAAATCCGCACTGTAGCGGCAAAAGCGCGAAGGACCCTCGTGGCAGCGTGGCGCTTGTTGTTGGCGGCAGCCGAGGGGATGTGCGCCGCGCCGCGCTCGCGGCCCTGGGTGTTATCGCGCGAAGTTGAACCCGAGATCACAGGCTCGCGACGTAGGCGGCGATGTTGTCTAGGTCAGCGTCGGTCATGGGTTTGGCAACGGGGTACATCATCGCCGACTGGGCGCCGCGCTCTTCACCCGCCCTGTAAGCAGTCAGCTTGGCGACGATGTCCGCAGCGGCCTGTCCCGCCAGCATTGGGCCGATGCCGCCCTCGCCGCGGCTTCCATGACAGGCGATGCACTGACCGTAATATTTTTCGCCCAGTGCTTCTGGTGAGGCCGCCGCCAGCGCAGCCTGCTTGGTCTGTTCGACTGCTGCAATGCTGCCGCCATTCTCAGCTTTCCAGTCCTCGTAGCACTCACCCACACACTGGTTGCGGTTGCCCGCCCAGTCGGTGTCATTGCTCTGGGTACCGATCCAAATCAAACCCGAGACGACGACAATGAAGGCGGCGACAAGCGTGGTGGTGTTCATGCTGTGTTTCCTGTTTTCTGCGAGAGGGGCTGGGGGTTCCAGCGGAAAGCGCGAAATGATAAGGCTTCTGTGAGCAAGATGACAGGCTCGAGCGCCGCGCGGCGGTCATTTTTACGTGTCTCTGTATCGCCGCCGACGGTGGGTGACCCGACCTCTCCAAGTCGGCATAATCGTCGCCCGCCAGTTACCGTCGACGACCCAGTAGGAGCTACCCCATGTCGAACCCTTACCGCGGCCAAATCAAAGTCCGTTTTGCCGATACCGATGCGAATGGCCACGCCTTTTTTGGCAATTACTTTGTCTTTGCCGACGAGGTACTGGGAGAGTACTGGAGTGAACTGGGGCTCGACGTGGCCGATGTGGTGAATCCCGACTTCCTGACCTTTACGGTCAACGCCAATATGGATTTTCTGGGTGAGAGTCTCGCCGGCGACACGCTTGAGGTAGAGGTCGCCGCAGAGCGGGTCGGTAATTCCAGCATCGTCATCGGTTTCACCATGCAGAACCTGCGCACCGAAGAGGTTGCGGGCAAAGGCAGCTTCACCTACGTCTTTGTGGATAAGGCCACGCGTAAGAGCTGCCCTATGCCGGCTGACTTCAAGGCCTCTGTATTGGCCAGGCACCCCGAGCTGGCCTAAATCGCTGACTGGAGTGCCTTCAGGCCGACCCAATTGGTTCTGGCGCCCTGACCCACCATAATTGATGTCAGGATCAAGTTTGCCGGAGTCGCGGGTGACCGCTCACGCCAAGAATACGTTTCAGGACAAAGGACTGGTGCTGGTGCTGCAGGATCTTCATGCGGCGTCACCGGGGCAGTTACGCTCCAAATCCAGCGACGAGGCGGCGCGGGATTATTGTTGGTCCGCGCTGGTACTGTCCTCCGCGTTTGGGTTCCGGGTCTCCCCGGGACACACCTACTCGCTGTATCTGGTTGAAGGGCACTGGCGGTTGTCACTGATTACCCCGGTAGAGTGGGGTGCCCGCATGCCTGGCGAATTTGTGGGCCAATGCAAGCTTCGCCACGACATGACCTGGAGCGTGGTGTTTGATGAGTCGGTGGCTGAAGGCTCTCCAGTGCACGACGCACTGCTCCAGTATCTGGACGGCATTCACGAACAGTTAGAGGCCTCCGGCAGCTGGGAGGCGCTCCTGCGAAACGGCGAGCGGCACCTGCCATACCAGCAGCGGGTGCTCACTACTGGCCTCGCATCCTCCCTTCGGCAATCGCTGGCGTTGAGTGGCCAATCGGGTGTGCCGCTGAGTGTGCCGCTGCTGCAGGAGACGCTGTCACTGCCCGGGCAGGCCGACTGAGGCTTCTCTCGCGCTTGTCATGCGCGGGCGTATGACGAGGGGCGGTATTGGTCTTGGCGCGACGACTCGCGCGACATGAGTGACGCGAAAACGCCTTCGCTACGCGGTATCAGCAAAGAGCTCCCGACCCACCAGCATGCGGCGAATTTCCGAGGTGCCTGCGCCTATCTCATAAAGCTTGGCGTCGCGCAGTAACCGGCCGGTCGGGTAGTCATTGATGTACCCATTGCCCCCGAGCAGCTGAATCGCATCGAGCGCCGACTGGGTGGCAGCTTCGGCGGTGTAGAGAATCACGGCGGCGGCATCTTTGCGGCTCTGCTCGCCTCGATCCAGCGCCTCGCAGACCCCATAAAGGTAGGCGCGACTCGCGGAGCAACGGGCGTACATGTCGGCCAGCTTGCCCTGCACCAGTTGAAACTCGCCGATCGGTTGACCAAATTGTTCTCGCTCGTGAACGTAGGGTATTACCGTATCGAGACAGGCTTGCAATATCCCCACCGGGCCACCCGATAGCACCGCACGCTCGTAGTCGAGGCCCGACATCAGCACGCGCACGCCGCTGCCGACCTCTCCCAAAACCTGATCGGCAGAAATCACGCAATCCTCGAAAACCAGTTCACAGGTGTTCGAGCCGCGCATGCCGAGCTTGTCCAGTTTGGGCGAGCGGGAAAATCCTTTGGTGTCCCGCTCGACGATAAAGGCGGTGATGCCCTTCGAGCCTGCCTCCGGGTCGGTTTTGGCGTAGATCACATAGACATCGGCATCGGGTCCGTTGGTGATCCACATCTTGTTGCCATTGAGGATGAAGTCATCTCCCTGACGCTCTGCGCGCAAGCGCATGCCTACAACGTCAGATCCGGCCCCTGGCTCGGACATGGCCAGCGCCCCAATATGCTCTCCGCTGCACAGCGCCGGCAAGTACTGGGCTCTTTGCGCCTCGGAGCCGTTCAGCCGAATCTGGTTCAGACACAGATTGGAGTGCGCGCCGTAAGACAAACCGACCGAGGCGCTGGCGCGGGAGATCTCTTCCATGGCAATCGCATGGGCGAGGTAACCCATACCGCTACCGCCGTATTGCTCGGGAATGGTGATGCCCAGCAGACCCAGATCACCCATTTTGCTCCACAGATCTCTGGGAAAATCGTTGTCGCGGTCAATGTCGGCGGCCCGCGGTGCAATCTCCGTGGTAGCAAACTGGTGCACCGTCTCCCTGAGTAAACCGATCTCCTCGCTATGGCCATATTGTAGGGTGGGGTACGGGGTACTCATGTCACTGGGCTCCTGCTGGTTCCACCGGCTCTGGCCGACTGCGCGCGACGAACGCTCAATTGGGCGGCGAGGCTTTTGCTGGTAGACGTCGATTGCCAGCGTTTGTAACACAACTGCGCATTAGCGTGCTGGATATCAGTCATAATCGGTTCTTGTCGTATTGATGACTGGGTGGGCGCCTTGGCTACTCATGGTGCTGCGCCTGGTTGCGTATTGTTCTTGGTGGGCCCCAAATAGTGCAGTGACAGGGAATCTCATGAGAAAGCTGCTGAAATTTGGTCACTCAATGACCGCCATTACGTTTCTCGGCTCGGTCGTGGTGCTGTGGGTATTCCATGATTACCTGCCGGCGCCCACGGAAGCGCTGGAGATCTATGTGGCAGAGCGGCAGGTGATGGAGCGTGTGGCCACGCTGGTCATGATGCCCTCGTTGCTCATCAGCTTGTTGTTTGGGCTCGCATCGATGGCCGCAGTGCCCGGCTATCACGGCGCGCCCTGGGCCTGGGCAAAGTTGGTTACGACCGTACTGATGCTGGAGGGGAGCCTGTTGGGCATTCAAAGCCCGATTAAAAGAGAGGCGGAGCTCGCCACAGCCGCGCTGACCGATATCAGTCTCGTGGGCGAGTTGGCGCTCAAACTCGATGCGGAACGTGGGTCCCTTCTGCTGATTGGTTTGGTGGCAACCGCCAATGTTGCCCTTGGGGTGTGGCGCCCCAAATTTCGATCTCGATCTAGAGCAGCGTCCTGAACATCAGCGCCAGCCGCTTGCCGCGACTCAGATTCTCCAGAAACTCTTGAGGCTGCGCGTCGCGGGTCATGAAGTCTGAAAACCCGCTGAGCGTTTCGACGTCGACCCCATCGAGATTCAAGAAACCCATCTTCCAGTCAGCGAACTCTCTGACATCGGTCTCGCCGTTAAACAGGATGCGAACTTCTTTGTGGCGGGGGTCGCCCTCAATGTCATGAAATGTCGCCATGACGGCTGATTCGCTGCCCTCTAATACCTGATAAAAGCTCCCTTCCCGGTACAGCAGTAACCCCGTGACATCTCTATCCGCATTGGCATTTCTTGCCTCGCTCAATAGCGCGACCAGTGCCTCCTCGGAAAACTTGAGCGCCTCGGTACTGACGTATCCGAGGTGATAAAGGGGGCTTTGGTGTGGCGAGAATTCGGAATGGCTAGGCTGTGACATGGGGTGCGTGCCTCTGCTGAGATCCAAGATCTGTGTGTGCTAAGCCCCCACAGACACATTGCTTGCCCAAGGCCAAATAGTCAAATAAAATTGACATATTCGTGTTGAAAAAGTCTGACACAAGATGGAGGCGCCGTGACGGCTGACAGAATGTCGGGCCCACGCCTCGATGGGGGAAACCATGAGTGAAGCAGCAGTCTCAGACGCGGCGGTGAATCTGACCACCCAGCAGGCGCTAGAGGCGCGACCTTTGGCGCCCCGATTCTATTGCACCGACTACGCGGCAATGGAGCATATCGACATCGAGCCCGTTCGCGCAGAGTGGGACCTGATGATGCGCGATTTCGAGCTCGACAAGAATCGTGGCCATTTCAAGCAGAACTACGAGTACGACCCCGGCATTCTGGAGTCGGATCCCGAGCTCAAAGAGGAGTTTCTGGATCTGCTCGTCTCCTCCATTACCGCTGAGTACTCGGGCTGCGTGCTCTACCAGGAGATCGAGAAAAACGTCAGTAACCCCGACGTCTCCAAGCTGATGCGTTACATGGCGAGAGATGAATCTCGGCACGCAGGCTTTATCAACAAAGCGCTGAACAAGCTGGGCGTTGCGGTCGACCTAGGGGTGTTGAAGCGTGAGAAGGAGTACACCTTCTTCAAGCCCAAATATATTTATTACGCGACCTATCTATCCGAGAAGATTGGCTACGCGCGGTATATCACCATCTATCGGCACCTCGAGCGCCATCCCGAGAAGCGCTTTCACCCGATTTTCAAATGGTTTCTGGAGTGGTGTAACGACGAATTTGCCCACGGCGAGGCCTTCGCACTGATCATGCGATCCGATCCCAAATTGCTCAGCGGCTTCAACAAGCTGTGGATCCGCTTTTTCCTGCTCGCGGTCTACTCGACCATGTATGTCAGGGACCACTCCCGGCCCAAACTCTACGAAGCGTTTGGCATGGATGTCACCGAGTTTGACTACACGGTGTTTGATATCACCACGGAAATCTCACGACAGGTGTTTCCGCTGACACTCAACACCGACGATCCCCGCTTCCGTGCGGGTCTTGAGCGCATGCGGGCGCTGCAGGTTGCTCGCGACGCCCTCGAGGGCCAGCGTGGTCCGTTGGTCGCGCTCAAAAAGCTGGGTTATCTGGTGGGCTCCGGGCTGACCTTTGCGCGACTGTTCCTCTTGCCCGCTCAAGCCAACACCATCCCTGATCAGGTGCGGATGCAGCCGGCCTGGTAGCGAGCAGATAGCGGGTCGCCTGTTCAGCGCGGCCTATACCAGCCCAGACGCTCCACCTGCGATTACCGTGCGGGTGGCAGTGTCGCTTCAATCGTTTCTCTTTCATCCCCTGCTGGGTTGGTGGGCCACGGGGTGGCTTGCGTCGGCAGTGGCGGGGCTGTTCTCAACTCTGCCGGTTTGATACGTTGGCGCATCCCGTAATCCTCGAGGTACAACCGTGTCTGTTATTGAAGTTCATCAGGAAGCCGGCGTCGCCCTCGTGACGTTGAATCGTCCCGACGCACATAACGCACTCAACAGAGCGTTGTCCGAGGCCATCATTGCGACCTTCGCCGATCTCGCGGCTGATGAGGGGGTACGAGCGATTGTGTTGACGGGCGCAGGCCGCGCGTTTTGCGCGGGTGTGGACCTGAAGGCACTAACGGATGAGCCCGAGCTGCTATCAAGCGGGCTGGGCCTCGGTCCTGAATCGCCGATTGTGGTGGCGCTGGAGCAGTGCCCCCAACCGATCATCGGTGCCGTCAACGGCGCCGCCGTAACAGGGGGGTTTGAGTTGGCGCTGGCTTGTGATTATTTATTCGCCAGTGAACACGCGCGCTTTGCCGACACCCATGCGCGTGTGGGGATCTTGCCCGGTTGGGGTTTGTCACAGAAGTTATCCCGCATCATCGGTATCAATCGTGCGCGTGAGATGAGTCTGACCGGCAATTTCATTGATGCCCAGCGCGCCGAGGCGTGGGGTTTGGTCAATCGTGTCTGCGCCGCCGACAGCCTGCTGGACGAGGCGCTGGCGAGTGCTGCCCAAATCGCCGATGCCGATCCCAAGGCCGTCTTCGCGCTGAAGGCGCTGATGAATGATGGCGTCAAGGAGACGCTGGGTGACGCGCTAGTGCTTGAGGGCGAGCGCGGTAATGCCTTTGCCAAAACGGTGGATTACAGCCAGATGAGCGCACGACTAGCGGCGCTGCGCCAACGAGCCGCCAAGCAGTGAGAACCAGGCACCGGCCTATCCTGATTTTGTCCGCTCCGTGTTTTAGGGAGGACTTCAGGCCATGATCTGGTTGGCCACTGGCGTTCTGCTATGGAGCGGCGCGCACCTCTTTAAACGCATTGCACCCGATGCACGAGCGAGGCTCGGCAATGCGGGTAGGCCGCTGATGGCACTGCTTTTGTTGGCGTCTGTGGTGCTGATGACGCTGGGTTACCAGCAGGCCTCGACCACGGTGTGGTGGGGTCGCCAGACCGCCTGGGTGGGCGTGAACAACCTGCTCGTTTATCTCGGCTTTTATCTTATAGCCGGGTCACAGGTGGGTGCCCGGGTAGCAGGGGTGATTCGTCATCCGCAGTTGACCGCTGTTAAGTTCTGGGCGGTCGCGCATTTACTCGTGAACGGAGACGCCGCGTCACTGGTACTTTTCGGTGGTCTGCTAGCTTGGGCAGTGCTTGAAGTGGTGATCATCAACAAACAGGACGGCAAGCCGCAATTAAGCAAGCCCCAGCCGTCACTGCCCCGGGAGTTCGCGGCGATTGCCATCACGCTGCTTATCTATGGCGTCACGGCCTACGTCCACGGGTGGTTAGGTTATCCAGTGCATGGCTGACGCCAGCCGATTCGCGTGAGCCGGCGTTTCACGCTCACGGATGCCGCCATCCGCAAAGCGCTGGATGCGTTGGCCCAAGACCACACGCCAGTGGCGCGAGCCATTGCGCAGGTGGGGTATCCCCCGTCGCGGCGACGGGAACATTCCTTTGAATCACTGGCGAGAATCGTGATGGGCCAGCAACTATCCGTTAAAGCCGCCGCCACCATCGCTCAGCGAGTTGACGAAACGGTAGGGGGTGCATTGCAGCCCGAGAGCTTGCTCGCCACTGCGCCGAATAAGCTCAGAGCTGCGGGATTGTCGCGCCAGAAGATCGGTTATCTGCAGTCCTTGGCAGAAGCTGTGATCTCTGGCGACTTGCCGATCGAAACCTTACCCGAGCTGACTGATGAGGAAGTCGAGGCCGCGATTACCGCGGTGCGAGGTTTTGGGCGCTGGTCCGCCCACATGTACATGATGTTCTCCCTTGGGCGAGCTGACATTTGGCCGAGCGGCGATCTCGCGGTGCGAGTGGGCTTTGGCCGGATGATGGGCTGGAAAGACCGGCCAGACGAAAAAAAGGTGATCGACGAGGGCAGCGCCTTTTCGCCGCATCGCAGCGCGTTGGCCTTACTGTGCTGGCAATTTTATAGCGAGGCCCCGCTCTGAGTTTCAGTGAGTGGGACCAGCGCTGCATGACCTTGGCTCTGGAAGAGGCCCGGCGCGCGGCGGATCGCGGTGAGGTGCCCGTAGGTGCGGTGCTGGCGCGCGGCGAGGTGGTGCTCGCCCATGGCGGCAACGCGCAGATAGAGCTTCACGACGCCACTGCCCATGCGGAAATCCGGGTATTGAGAGAGGCCGGCGTCAGGGATAGTAATTATCGACTGCCGGGCACAACCCTATACGTGACGCTGGAACCCTGCACGATGTGCTGCGGCGCGTTGGTTCACGCCCGGGTCGAGCGCCTCGTATTTGCCGCACGAGAACCTCGTGCCGGGGCGGTCCTCAGTACCAGTGCGGCACTCGACAACCCCGCGCTCAACCATCGTGTGGAGTGGTCAGAGGGTTTATGTGAAACGGAGAGTGCGGCCCTGTTACGCCAGTTTTTTCAGCAGCGTCGGGGTCATCCAGCAGAGGGCATTTGAGGCGCTATGAGGCGCCAGCAAAAATAGCACCAAGGGCTAAAAAGATGCCGCAGCTGCACAGGGCGCAGCCAAACACGCTGTAGCCAAAAACCTGGGTGCTAAAAAACGCCGTAGCGAGAAAATAGTGATGGAAAGCGTCGCTATAAAACGGGTAGCTCGGCGCGCCGCAGGTGCTCCGGGAGCAGCGCATCGACCTGAATCGGCGGCGAGATGCGGCGCTCTGACAGGTTCTGGAATGACAGCAACCCCTCGTAGTGGCGGATATTGTCGACGTAGGTGACAGCTTGCTCCCCCTCCGCAAAACCAAATTTCGTCATTGGGAAATGATTGGGGTTTTGCAGATTGGGCAGCTGCGCCCGGACATCGGGCCACAAGTGGGGGTCGCCACCCGCCTGCTGGGTCATGATCCGGGCGTCTTCCAAGTGACCCATACCGATGTTGTAAGCCGCGAGCGCCATCGAGGTGCGGTCGGGCTCTTCGATATCTGACGGCAGCCGTCTCAACAGGTCTTTGAAAAACCGCGCGCCACCTCGCAGGCTTTGCCGCGGATCTGTGCGATCTTCCACCCCCAGTTCGTCTGCTGTCACCCGCGTGAGCATCATCATGCCCCGCACACCGGTATGCGAACGCGCATCCGGATCCCAGTGAGATTCCTGGTACGCCATTGCGGCCAGCAGCCGCCAGTCCATCTGGTACTCCTCAGCGACTGCCTCAAGGAGTGACTGCCAATCGGGCAGATCGTCACGCATTTTGCGTTGGAAGGTGATTGAGCCAACCCGCGAGGCGTGCTCCCAGCGACCAAAATGTTCCCGTTCCAGCTGCGCGATGTGTCCCTGCTCGGTGGCCCGGGCAATAAATTGATTCACCAGCTCGAGCGAGGCCTCACTGTGCTCGCTTTGTGGCAGGTACCAGACGATGGGTGTGTTCTCGCCGATTTCCATCGCCGCGACGACGCGCGGAAAGAGCTGCTGCTGGATGCTGAATTCAATCGAATCGACGATCGCCAGATCGGCTTTCTCGTCTGTGACCAACTGCATCAATTCGAGCGAATCGGCGGCGTGAATCTCGCGCCAGGTCAGCCCGGGAAGGTCTTGCTGGAGTGAGGAAAGCGTCTCCAAATGCGCGCTACCTGCGACGACCACGATGTCGCGCCCCACCAGTCCAGCGAGCGACCGGGGCCTGAGCCCCCCTGACTTGTAAACGACGAGGGGCTGCTGATGCAGGTAGGGGTCGGAGGCGACGAATCGTTCGTCCCGGCCGGCACTTTGGCTGAGACCCGCCGCTGCCAGGTGCGCCTCGCCGCTTGCCAGCATGTCGAACACCTCGGGCAGGCTAAAGGCCACCTTAATGCGCACCGGCATGTTGTACTCGCGGGCGAAGGCTCGGATCAGTCCATATTCGAACCCCGATGCGCGATCGCCCTGAAAGTAATAGGTGGTTGGGGTATTACGGGTCACCACCACCACCTCCTTGCCCTCAGCCAGTGGCGGGAGGGAGGGTGAGTCGGTGCACCCCAGTAACAGGCTCAGTAAGCCGGCGCAGGAAAACCAAAACAGCCATCGCGTCATACCGTGATTGTAGGGGTTGGACCGCGACGCGAACAGAACAGGTGACAGGGCGAGCAAGATCGGTGAAAACGACGAAAACGAGCTGGTTCCCGGTCACAGGCATACCTGCCAACCAAGCTCCACGGTATACTCTGCAGGCTGCCTCGCTCAGGAACCCCAGATGCTTGTCCTGCCCGGATCTTCCGCGCTGTCCGCCGCCCGTTTTCAACTCTTGGCGGCCGACATTTCTGCACTGGGTCTGGGCCTCTCCCTGCGGGAGGTCGTACACGCCTATGCGGTTGATGTTGCCTCAAGCGAGGCCATCGACGGCGACCGCTTGGCGGCGCTGTTGCATCCGGGCACCGCAATGGCCGCAGATCCCTCGGCACACGACCGGCCGGGGCAACGCATCGTCGCGCCGAGGTTTGGCACGATTTCCCCGTGGTCCAGTAAAGCGACTGACATCGCCCATAACTGCGGTTTCTCGGCTGTTGAGCGCATCGAGAGGGTCACACTGTTCGGGATTGACGGCCTCACAGAGGGTGATGATACGCGCGCGCTGGATGCACTGATTCATGACCGCATGGTCGAGACCGTCGTTGGTTCATTAGACGAATTACATTCGCTTTTCGAGCGATCTGCGCCCCAATCTTACGACGAGGTCGATCTGTTGGGCGGCGGCGCTGCAGCTTTGACGTGCGCCAACACTGAATTGGGGCTTGCGTTGACGGAAGATGAGATCAGCTACCTCGTCGAGGCATTCTCCACGTTGGGGCGTAACCCCCGGGACATCGAGTTGATGATGTTCGCGCAGGCGAACTCCGAGCATTGCCGGCACAAAATTTTTAACGCCAGTTGGGAAATCGACGGTGCGCAGCAGGATCATTCCCTGTTCGCGATGATCCGTCATACCCATGAAGTCGGCGGTGATAACGTCCTGTCAGCGTATTCCGATAATGCTGCCGTCGTCACAGGCCATCGGGCAGGACGGTTCTATCCCGACGTCTCTGATCAGGTCTGGCGATTCCATGACGAGTCGATTCATCTGTTGATGAAAGTGGAGACCCATAATCACCCGACGGCGATCTCGCCTTTTGCGGGTGCGGGTACCGGCTCGGGTGGTGAAATTCGTGACGAAGGCGCGGTGGGACGTGGCTCGCGACCCAAGGTCGGGCTGGTGGGTTTCTCGGTTTCCCATTTGGAGCTGCCAGACAAGCCGCGCCCCTGGGAGCTGGGCTATGGCCGCCCGGGCAGAATTGTCTCACCGCTGAATATCATGACCGAGGGGCCGATCGGAGCGGCGGCGTTTAACAATGAATTTGGCAGGCCCAATCTCGCGGGCTACTTCCGAACCTTTGAAACCCAGACGGCCGAGGGTGTCAGGGGATATCACAAACCCATCATGATCGCCGGCGGATTCGGTAACGTGCGTACCGAGCACGTCGACAAGGGTGACTACTCAGCCGGCGCCAAGCTAGTGGTATTGGGCGGCCCTGCGATGCTGATTGGTTTGGGCGGTGGCGCGGCGTCCTCCATGGCGAGCGGCGACAGCGCCGAGGACCTCGACTTTGCCTCGGTGCAGCGACAAAACCCCGAAATACAGCGCCGCTGTCAGGAGGTGATTGATCGCTGTTGGAGTCTGGGTACTGATAATCCCATCGCCTTTATCCACGATGTGGGCGCAGGGGGGTTGAGCAACGCGCTACCCGAGCTGGTCAAGGACGGGGGCCGGGGAGGGCGCTTCGAGCTCCGCGATGTGCCGAACGATGAACCGGGCATGTCGCCTCTCGAGATCTGGTGTAACGAATCCCAGGAGCGCTATGTGCTTGCGGTGGAGCCCGATCAACTGGCGCGATTTGAGTCCATCTGCGAACGCGAGCGGTGTCCCTATGCGGTGGTCGGTGAGGCGACAGAAGCCCACCATCTTCTGGTGGCGGACCGCCAGTTCAGCAATGAGCCGGTTGATCTGCCCATGTCTGTGCTATTTGGCAAACCGCCCAAAATGCACCGCCAAGCCTCGCGCAGGCCGCCGGTCAGCGATCGCTTTGATGCCAGCGCGGTGTCCCTGCCGGAATCACTTGAGCGGGTGCTCACCTTCCCGGCAGTCGCGTCGAAGAGCTTCCTCATTACGATTGGCGATCGCAGCGTCACCGGCATGGTCTCCCGGGATCAGATGGTGGGTCCCTGGCAGGTGCCAGTGGCGGACTGTGCCGTTACCACGGTGTCGCTCGACACGCATCTGGGCGAGGCCATGGCGATGGGTGAGCGCACGCCGCTGGCGCTCTTGGACGGACCCGCATCGGGGCGCATGGCGGTGGCGGAAGCGATCACCAATATTCTGGCCGCGCCGATTCAGTCGCTCAGTGACATCAAGCTCTCCGCAAACTGGATGTGTGCGGCAGGTTTCGAGGGGGATGACGCGATTCTCTACGACACGGTCGCCGCCGTGGGCCGCGAGTTTTGTCCTGCGCTGGGTATCACGATTCCTGTCGGCAAGGACTCCATGTCCATGCGCACCGTGTGGCAGGAAGAGGGCGAAGACCGGGCAGTCACGGCGCCCGTTTCGCTGATTGTGTCGGCATTTGCGCCCTGCGATGACGTTCGCACGGTACTCACGCCGGTGCTGTCTCCGCGCGAGGGTACGGCGCTGTTGCTGGTAGATCTGGGTCGTGGGCAGGACCGGATCGGTGGCTCCGTGCTCGCGCAGGTGTGGCAACAAATGGGCAGCACCGCCCCCGACGTCGCCCCTGAGGATGTTCACGCGTTCTTTGAGCTGATGAAAAAGGCCAAGGACAACAACTGGGTACTTGCCTACCACGACCGCTCTGACGGTGGCTTGCTGGTCACACTGTTGGAAATGGCCTTTGCGGGGCGCTGTGGGTTGCAGGTGGATCTCGATGTCTCGCCCGATCAGGCCAATGCGAGACTCTTTTCTGAAGAGGCGGGCGCTGTCCTGCAGGTGGCGGCCGAACATGTCTCCGATGTGCTCGCTTGTGCCGAGGCGGTTGGCCTTGGCGACGCGGTGACCCGCATTGCGACGCCGCGGGCCGATGGGCGCATTGTGGTGAATACCCCGCAGTTCGAGCTGATCGACAGCCGGCGAGAAGCCCTGCACTCGCTCTGGGCAGAGACCAGCCATGCCATCGCCCGTGTCCGCGATAACGCTGATTGCGCCGACCAGGAGTTTGCAGCCATTGGGGCGCAGGATCCCGGTCTCTCCGCCCACCTCAGCTACGACTGTAACGCCGACATTGCCGCGCCATACATTGCTACCGGGCAGCGCCCTCGTATAGCGATCCTGCGCGAGCAGGGGGTCAACGGCCAGATGGAGATGGCGGCGGCCTTTGACCGCGCCGGATTTACGGCGGTCGATGTGCATATGAGCGATGTGATTGCCGGCCGGCAGGATCTGTCTGATTGTCATGGTCTGGCAGCCTGCGGCGGGTTCTCCTACGGCGATGTACTGGGTGCCGGCGAGGGCTGGGCAAAAAGCATTTTGTTCAATGAGGCAGTCCGTTCCCAATTCGAGCAGTTTTTTGCGCGGACCGACACCTTTGCGTTGGGGGTCTGTAACGGTTGCCAGATGCTGTCAGCGCTCCAGGAAATTCTCCCCGGCACTGATCACTGGCCACGCTTTGCGCGCAATCGCTCCGAGCAGTACGAGGCCCGCCTGTCGCTGGTTAAAGTGGAGGCCTCGCCGTCAGTGCTGCTGTCGGGTATGGAGGGCTCGCACCTGCCTATCGTGGTGGCCCACGGAGAAGGGCGCGCGCAGTTTGCCTCTCCCGACGAACAGGCCGCATTGGAAGGCGCGGGGTTGGTGGCCATGCGCTTTATCGACCACGATCTGCAGGTCGCCGGTAGTTATCCCTGCAACCCCAATGGATCCCCGGATGGCATCACGGGCCTCTGTAATGAGGACGGGCGGATTACGATCATGATGCCGCACCCAGAGCGCGTCTTTCGTGCCGCGCAACTCTCCTGGTGTCCCTCCGAATGGGAAACCGACTCCGGATGGATGCGACTCTTCCGCAATGCGCGGGTCTGGCTTGGGTAACTGTTACATGGTGTTGGCGCCACTGAGTCGTTACACTCCGCGCCTGTTCAATCATGCGGACGCTGCCGAGCCAGCGATCAAGTAAACCCGATGACCAACCGCTATCCCCTGTGGAAAAACCTGCTCATTCTGGTTGTAGTGCTGTGTGGCTTTTATTACGCCGCGCCCAATCTGTATGCCCCTGACCCGGCACTGCAGATTGCTGGTGCCAGTAGCGCCCAGCAGATTGACGAGCGCGTGCTGGCAAGGGCGGAGAACGCGCTGACCGAGGCGGGCATCGGCTTCTTCGGCGAGGAGCTGCAAAATCAGGGCAAATCAGCGCTGTTGCGCCTCAATGATCGCGAGCAGCAGCTGCGGGCACAGGCGATTTTGGCGCGAGAGTTGGGCGACGGCTTTATCGTCGCACTGAATCTGGCGCCCACCACGCCCGACTGGCTGGTGGACGGCGGGGCCGCGCCCATGAAACTCGGGCTGGATCTGAGCGGCGGCGTGCACTTCAAGCTCGAAGTCGATGTCGCGTCGGCGACCGAACGCAAGCTGAACCAATATGAAACCGGTATCCAGAAGCGCCTCCGCGAGGAGCGCATTCGCGGTCGCATCAGTCTCGATGGCCAAAAAGTGGCGATGCAATTCCGCACCGAGGACGATCGCGAAGCGGCTCGCCGCGAGGTAGTGGATCTGTACCCCGAGCTCTTTCTCGATCGCGTGGACGAGGGCGACACCTGGTCGCTCTATGCAGAAGTTACCGAGCAAACCATCAAGGAGGTGGTCGACTACGCCGTAGCGCAAAACCTGACCACCATTCGCAATCGCGTCAACGAACTGGGTGTATCCGAACCTTTGGTGCAGCGCCAGGGCACTAACCGGATCGTCGTGGAATTGCCGGGTATTCAGGACACCGCCGAGGCCAAGCGCATCCTCGGCAAGGTGGCCAATCTGGAGTTTCGGTTGGTGGCTGAGGCCAACGCACCGATTTCAGAGCGCCAGCGATTCGAGTACCGCAGCGCCGATCGTGGCGGTATGACGGAGTGGCTGGAGCGCGACGTCATCATTACCGGCGAGAGTGTGTCCAATGCGCAGGCCGGCTTCGATCAGAACGGTCAGCCCAATGTGTCGATCAGCCTCGACGGTGAGGGCGGTATGCTGATGTCCCGGGCGACCCGCGCCAACATCAAGCGTCGTATGGGCGTCTTGTTCATTGAGAGAAAATACCGCACCCGCTATGAGCAGGATGAGTCAGGGGAGGAGGTCGTTGTCCGGATCCCCTATGACGAAAAGAAACTGCTCACCGCGCCGGTGATTCAGTCTGCGCTGGGCGCCCAATTCCAGATTACGGGGCTGGATAGCCCTGCCGAAGCCTCCGAACTGGCGCTCATGTTGCGCGCCGGTGCGCTCGCCGCACCCATTACCTTTGTGGAAGAGCGCACAGTGGGCCCCTCATTGGGTGCCGAGAATATTCGCCTTGGCATGAAGTCAGTGCAGGTCGGTCTGGCGCTGGTCGTCGCGTTCATGATTCTTTACTACCGCGTGTTCGGCATCGCCGCAGTGATCGCGCTGTCGGGCAACCTGGTGTTATTGGTCGGCATCATGTCTCTGTTGGGCGCCACGCTCACGCTGCCAGGTATTGCAGGCATCGTGCTGACCGTCGGTATGGCGGTGGACGCCAACGTGCTGATCTTTGCGCGCATTCGCGAGGAGATTCGCAGTGGAGCGCCGCCGCAAACGGCGATCACACAGGGTTTTGATCGCGCGATCGTGACCATTTTGGATGCCAATATCACGACCCTGATTGTGGCTATCATTCTCTATGCCATCGGTACCGGACCGATCAAAGGCTTCGCCGTCACCCTGTCGGTCGGCATCATCACCTCCATGTTCTCCTCGATCATGGGTACCCGGGCACTGGTCAACTTTATCTACGGCGGCCGCCGGGTGAAGTCACTGGCAATCGGTGGCATCGGTAACAAACCATCCAGCACCGAAGGAGCGCCCGCATGAAAGCTATACCGTTCATGAAATGGCGCTGGGTCGCGGTGGCACTATCCGCGGCCGCATTGTTGGCAGCCATTGGGTCGCTCTCTGTCAGGCAACTTAACTGGGGCCTCGATTTCACGGGCGGCACCCTGGTCGAGGTGGCCTACAGCGACAGCGCCGATCTGGGT
>CBFHIW010000022.1:0-37100 GCA_965656065.1 Luminiphilus sp.
ACGATCTCCGTGCAGAAATGGCGCGTTGACGAAGCTATCGGCGCGGCGACCACCCGACGTGTAATGATAGCAAATTACGCCCAAAGAGACTGGGTTGGTAGACCGGTTCAGGACGATCCGGTAGCAACCAGAAGCGATCGTAGCGGCGGGTGAGTGCTTGAAACGCGCTGATGATTTCCTGGCGAGCCAGCGCGGCACCCACGCAGACATGCCGGCCCATGCCAAATGCGAGATGACTGCCCGCTTTTTTTCGCTGCAGATCGATGCGATCCGGCTCTGAAAATTGCGCCTCATCGCGGTTGGCTGCGCCAAAGCGAATATTCAGCAGTTCACCTTCCTCAAGAGTGACCCCCGCGAGATTGCCACTGTGAGCGCAGCGCCTGAACATGCCTTGCGCCGGCGATTCCAGCCGCAGAATCTCTTCCGCTAATGTCGAGATCAGCGCTGATTCGGCGAGCACATTGTTGAGCGCGTCGCGGTCTTCAATCAGTAGCTTCAGACCCGAGCCAATCGCTGCGGTTGTGGTCTCGTTGCCGGAGGCCAGGAGGTCAATGGTGATGACGGTCATCAACTCCTGCATGGTGAAGGCGTCCCCGTCCTTATCTCGGTAGGCAATGGCCTCACTGATCAGGTCGTCCCGCGGTTTTTTGCGCCGCTCTGCCACCATGTCAGCGAAGTAGGCCTGCATCTCAACAACCAGTCGGGCACACTCTATGCGCCGCTCTCTGCTGGCCATCATGCTGAACGGCTCAACAATGGCGTCTGACCAGATCTTGAACTGGCCAATGTCAGCGCGCGGTACGCCCAGTAAATCGGCAATGACCATCATTGGAAGGGGGTGCGCGAAGTCCTGAATAAATTCAATCTTCGTCCGCCCTTCAAGCTCGTCGAGCAGTGATTCAGCGATGGCGTCGATGGCGGGTGTCGCGGCGCGGACTCGCTCTGCAGTAAAGAGTTTCTCCAGAAAGCCGCGCACCCGCGTGTGCTGCGGCGGGTCTGATGTAGAGCAGGAAGCCAGCGGCAACCAGCCGTCATTTTCATAGATATCGATGATTTCCTGAGGGATGCCTTCGTCGGCTAACGCCATCGGGCTCACGCTGCTCACATACTGGTCCGGCGCCCTGATGACCTCACGCGCCAACTCATAGCTGGTGACCAGATGGAAGCCGGTGGACGGCATGCGATATAGGGGTGTGCTATGCCGAAGCGCTTTATACAGCGCGTAGGGGCACTGCTGGACCTCTGGATCCATCAGATCGGGTAGCTCCGAATCCGCTACTCGCCCACCCTGATCCGACACCGGCTTGCTCTACCCTAGCTGATTGATGACGTCGCCAAATAGCTCTTCGTCTGATGGGATCACCTTATCTTCCGCCAACGGCATCGAGACCCAGGTTTCGTTGATGAGATCACGCCAGGAAATATTATTGTTGGTGCCGTTACCGCCCCAAGAACCGCACCCCAGGGAGAACGTCTGCCGCATACCGTTCCAGACATTACCGCTGTTAGAGGCAGCCTGCGGTTGGTTCACCATGACGCGAGAGGTGTAGGTGTTCTCGGCCAGCTTCATGATGTTTTCATCATTGTTCGAGTAAATACCGCAGCTATGCCCCTGACCCTGATAGGCCTGAATATTCTGGGTTAGCTCGATGGCGTGATCGATATCACGTGCACGGTAAAGCGCCATGATCACCGACAGCTTTTCACCGGAGAAGGGATGCTCAGGACCCCAACCCTCCTCGGGTACGATAAAGAATTGCGTCTCCTCGGGAATCGATAGCCCCGCCATCTGCGCGATTTTTTCGGGGGGTTGCGCCACGATGGCGGTATTCAGATGGAGCTCTTCATCCCAGAGTGTGTTTCGAAGCGCGGCTTTCTCTTCCTCGTTACAGAGATAACCACCCTGCGCCTTTAGCTTCTCCAGCATGGGTTCATAGATGCCATCGAGCAGCACTACCGAGTTATCCGATGAGCAGGATGCTGCCAGATCCAAGGTTTTCGACAGGCGAATTTTCTCTGCTGCGGCGTCGAGGTCAGCCGTGTCATCCACGGTGATGACGGCGTTACCGACACCGACGCCAAGAGCGGGCGAGCCGCTGGAGTAAGCTGCGTGCACCATGGCCCCGCCGCCTGTCGCAAGTACCAGATCGCACTGGCGCATTAATTCGTTAGTGGTCTCGAGGCTAGGCGTTTCGATGCCTATAACCAGATCCTCAGGTGCGCCCATTTTCTTCAGCGCGGCGCGCATCAAGTCACAGATTTTCTTGTTGGTTAGCTTGGCCCGTGGGTGGGGCGCGACGATGATCGAGTTGCGGCCTTTGACGGCGTGAATGCCCTTGATAACAGGGGTGGCTTCCGGGTTGGTTGAGGGCGCCAGCGCGCCGATCACGCCCAGCGGCTTGGCCAGCACACGGATATTACGCTCGGGGTATTCCTCAATGATGCCCACGGACTTGTCATGAATAATGTCGAGGAGGGTCGCGCGGGTCTTGCGCTGGATCTTCAGGAATTTGCCGTCGTAGTTGCCGAGCTGGGTCTCATCAACGGTGAATTGGGCAATTTCTTCCGCCACGCCTGGCCGCGCCACGGACCACACCATCGCCCGGATCAGCGCATCGACCTGCTCCTGCGAATAGTGCTCGATCTGTTTTTGAGCGGCGCGAGATCGCGCGACCAGATCGGCAATAAATGCTTTGGCGTCACCATTATCCTGCGACATGACGGTCCATCCCCCAATCACTAAAAAATCGAGGGGTAAGGGTAAACCGCCCGCCCGCCTCATACCAGTCAGCTGATCCCAAATACTGAGGGTTGATGCGGCTTGCAATCAATTTCACTTGTGTATCGAAACGTCGGGTTGAGCCATAATCGGTCTATACTATGACTATGCGTTCCGTGAAGCGAGGTCTTTTGGCTCCGCGTCGCACGATGTCGATAGCCCTTAGCGGTTGGAGCACCCCGAGTGAATTTTGAACTGAACGACGATCAGCAGGCTTATATCGCCAGCGCCAAGGCCTTCTCTGATAAGGAGCTCGCGCCCCATGCGGCGCATTGGGACGCCGAGTCCGTTTTTGCCAAGGACGCGCTCAAAGCTGCGGGCGAATTGGGCTTTATGGGTATGTATACCCCCGAGGCTGCGGGGGGGCTGGGTATGGGCCGTCTGGATGCCAGCCTGATCGTGGAAGAGCTCGCGAAGGGATGCACCACCACCGCCGCGTTTCTGACGATTCACAATATGGCCACTGCCATGATCGGCAAGTACTGCCAACAATCGGTGGTCGATGAGTGGTGTCCCGAATTGGTGATGGGCGAAAAGCTCGCGTCTTATTGCCTTACCGAGCCGGGCGCGGGCTCCGACGCGGGCAGTTTGCGCACCAGTGCCGTACTCGATGGCGACGCCTATGTCGTCAATGGCAGCAAAGTGTTCATTTCAGGCGCGGGCGAGACCGACGTGCTGGTGGTGATGACCCGTACCGCGGATGCGGGGCCCAAAGGGGTCACGGCGCTGCTGATCCCGGCGGATGCCGAGGGGGTTCAGTACGGTAAGAAAGAGCATAAGATGGGCTGGAATGCCCAGCCCACGCGCATGATTACTTTCGATAATGTGCGTGTTCCGGTCTCGAACCGTTTGGGCGAAGAAGGCCAGGGTTTTGCCATTGCGATGGAAGGGCTGGACGGCGGCCGCATTAATATCGCCACCTGTTCGGTCGGTACAGCGCAACGCGCGATTCAGGATGCGACGGCCTACGTGCAGGAACGCAAGCAGTTCGATACCGCGATCGCGGATTTCCAGAACACCCAATTCAGGCTCGCCGACATGCTGACAGAGCTGGTGGCAGCCCGGCAGATGATCCGGCTCGCCGCCAGCAAGCTGGACAACAAAGACCCGCAGGCAACCACGTATTGCGCCATGGCCAAGCGCTTTGCCACCGACGCGGGCTTCACGGTCTGCAATGATGCCCTGCAGTTGCTCGGGGGTTATGGCTACATCAAGGAGTATCCGATGGAGCGCTACGTGCGCGACACCCGGGTGCATCAAATTCTCGAAGGAACCAATGAAATTATGCGCGTCATCGTCGGCCGAAAATTGCTGATGGACGGCGCTCTGGAGGTCATTCAATGAGCATCAGTCCATCTGAAAAAATCAAAGTCTCGATCGAGGGCAATATCGCCACCGTTGTGATCGATAACCCATCTGCGAACACCTGGGACCGCGAGAGTTTGCCGGCGTTGAAGGCCGTCGTCGAAGCCTTGAATGCCGAACCGACTGTTTATGCCTTGGTGCTGACGGGCGCGGGTGAGAAATTCTTTTCGGCGGGTGCGGATCTGAAACAGTTTGCCTCCGGTGATGCGGATGTGGCCCGGGCCGTGGGCGAGGCCTTTGGCGAGGCGTTTGAGACGCTGGCTGATTTCCGCGGTGTGTCGATTGCCGCCATCAACGGATTTGCGATGGGCGGTGGTCTGGAAGTGGCGCTGGCCTGTGATATCCGTATTGCTGAGGAGCAGGCGGCGCTGGCGCTGCCCGAGGCGCGTGTGGGCTTGCTGCCCTGCGCCGGTGGTACCCAGCGGTTGACCCAGTTAGTGGGTGAGGGTTGGGCCAAGCGCATGATCCTCTGTGGTGAGCGCATTGGCGCCCAGCAGGCGCAAACCCTGGGACTGGTAGAGGAAGTCGTACCAACAGGCGAGGCGCTGGCAACCGCTACAGCGCTGGCGGCCAAAGTGGGTAATCAGTCACCCACCTCGGTGGCGGCTTGCAAACGCCTGATTCATTCGGCTCGAAATATTGCGATCGCCGACGGCCTCGTTGCGGAGCGCGATGAGTTTGTTGCACTCTTCTCGACCGAGGATCAGCAGGAAGGCACCAACGCGTTCCTCGAAAAGCGTGAGCCCGAGTGGAAAAATCGATGACCGATAGCGTCCTGGTTGTCGAGCACCCGGCCGGAGACCGGGTGATTGGGCAGCTGACCCTCAACGTCGAGAAGACGCTGAACTCGCTAACCCGGGAGATGGTGGAGATCATCACCGATCGGCTTGAAGCCTGGGCTGACAACGACAAGGTGGTTGCGGTGCTCATTGATGGCGCCGGAGAAAAGGCTTTTTGTGCGGGCGGCGATGTACAGGCGCTGCGCAACTCCTGCATCGAGACTCCTGGTGGCCCTTGTGAGTACGCTGAGCATTTTTTTGCTCGGGAGTACCGCATGAACTATCTGATGCACACCTACGCGAAGCCGCTAATTTGCTGGGGCCATGGCGTCGTCATGGGTGGGGGGCTCGGTATTCTTGCCGGGTGCCGGTATCGGGTGGTCAGCGAGCGTACGCGAATCGGCATGCCCGAAATCACGATTGCCCTGTTCCCTGATGTTGGTGGTAGCTGGTTTTTGAATCGTATGCCGGGGCAGGTGGGTCGCTTTCTGGCGCTGACGTCTTCCCACATCAACGCCACGGACGCGCTCTACTGTGGTCTGGGTACGCACTTCCTTGCCAACGAGCAGAAGGCCGATTTACTCGCAGACCTCACCACGCAGGCCTGGTCTGCTGACGTAGACGCGAATCATGAACTCGTCGGCGCTGTGCTTGCCGATAGCGTGGCCGGCATTGAACAACCCGATGCACAAATTGAGCCCCATATCGACACGATTAACGAGTGGATGGCAGGTGATGAACTGGCAGCGATTCACGCCCGAGTGATGAACTGGCAGGGTGAGGACAGCTGGCTGGGGAAGGCACGTGATGGCTTTGCCCACGGCTCGCCGCTGGCCGCTCACTGGATTTTCCGCCAGCTGAATCAAACCCGGGAAGCGAGCCTAGAGGCGGTTTTTGAGTCAGAGCTGATATTGGGGTGCAACATCATGCGCCACCCCGAGTTCGCCGAGGGTGTGCGGGCGCTGCTGGTAGACAAAGATCGCTCTCCTGCGTGGGCCTATCCGGACCTGGCTGCAGTGCCTGCCGACGTCGTCGACTCATTTTTCACTGCGCCGGCAGACATGCCGGTGCTCGGACTACCGGGGTAACAGATGGCCGCTATCGCATTTCTGGGTTTGGGCAATATGGGTGGCCCGATGGCCAAAAATCTGCTGGCCGCGGGTCATTCCCTCACGGTATTTGATTTGGTCGAGGCGGCCTGTGCGGCGCTGGAGGCTGAGGGCGCTGCTATCGCTGCATCGGCAGCCGAGGCGGCAGCGGGCGCCGATGTGATCATCAGTATGTTGCCGGCAGGCAAGCACGTCGCCGGCACGTTTCTCGGTGAGGACGGACTCCTGGCCAAGGTGCCGACTGACACACTGATTCTCGACGCCAGCACCATCGACGCGGCGACCGCACGTCAGGTCGGCGAGGCGGCCGCTGAGCTCGGTATCGATTTCATGGATACCCCGGTCTCTGGGGGCGTGGCGGCGGCCGCAGCCGGCACGCTCGCCTTTATGTGTGGCGGCAGGGCAGCGGCATTCGCCCGGGCCAAGCCGATCCTTGAAGGCATGGGTAGCGCAGAAAAAATCTTTCACGCCGGGCCCGCGGGCGCAGGCCAAGTGGCCAAGGCGGCCAACAATATGTTGCTGGCAGTGCACATGATCGGCACCTCCGAGGCGCTGGCCATGGGTGAAGCGCACGGGCTGGATCCAGCGGTACTCTCAGAGATCATGAAGGCGAGCTCCGGTAACAACTGGTCACTGCAGGTCTATAACCCTTGGCCCGATGTGATGGAAGGCGTGCCCTCCAGCAATAACTATCAGCCGGGTTTTATGGTCGATTTGATGGTCAAGGATTTGGGCTTGGCCTGTGAGGTCGCAGAAAGTTGCGGGCTCAATAACCAGATGGGCAAACAGGCTATGGCGGCCTACTCATCGCATCAGGGTGAGGGCAACGGCCCCCGGGATTTCTCTTCGATTTTGGAGTGGGTTAAAGCCCAAGACCCGTAGAGCAACACTGTCAATATTAAGGGGTGCTGTTCTTCGGTCGATAGCTTTTCAGCGTGTTCCCCAGGGCGCCTTTGAGTGCATCAAGGTGATGCTCAAATTGCTGCCAGTTCTCCACGCCAGACTTAAAGATGGGTTTCCGAACCTGTTCCGATGATGGTGTTTTAACCGCTCTGTCAGTAGCCCAGTAATTAAGACAGGCTTCTTCGAAGGGCAGTTCGCAATAGTCGAGAACTCTTTGCACCTGGCTCGGTAGATCTTCCACCACATCTTCGTACTGCACATGCAGGATTTCTCCTGGGAACCTCTCATGCCAGTAGTTCATCAGCCCGACATAATCTTTGTAGTAGCGGCCCAAGTCCTCAAGGTTATACGAGAACTCTTGACCTTCTGCGAACAACTGCTTGAAGCAGCTAAAACAGCAGCTGAGCGGGTGACGACGGATATCAATGATTTTGCAATTCGGGAGTATGGATTTGATTAGCCCGATATGTCGGAAGTTGTTAGGCATCTTGTCTATGAAATAGGGCGCTGCCTGTCGGTAGGTTTGAGTCTCATCGATGTACTTTTTACCCAAAGCATTCAGTGCATCGCTAGAAAGCTCTGCAAGTGCCCGTGGGTAGTTAAGCCGGTTGAAATCTTTATTCTTGGTCCTGAGGTGCTGAACGATTGCCAAGATGTTCGGTAGTTCCTGCGTGCCATCTACCAATGAATGGGATGACAAAATCTGCTCAAGTAATGTCGAACCTGCCCGGGGCATCCCCAAGATAAAAATGGGGTCTTTTGCTGGGTAGCCGGCCTTCGTTAAGCGGATCTCCGAAAATACTTTCTGCTGTTCAACAAATTCTTCTGTCATGTGTTCCGCAATGTAGCGGGACTCAGATCGTTTGATAGCGTTTCCTTGTTCATACATGTGGAACGCATCGTCTACCCGACCAAAATCTTCAAACGCCTTGCCTAAAGCGAAGTGCAAATAAACTTTGTCCATGCTGCGTAAGGTAGGGACGGTCAGGAGCTTTTGCATTCGTTCTATGTCACTGTCATCAAAGCGATAAGTCTTCAAATTACCCAGTGACTGCCAAGCTTCCCCATGGACAACGCCCTCCCTGCAAGCCTCGCGGTAGCAAGCAATCGCGTCCTCGGTACGGCCGATCGTTTTCAGCGCATGGCCCTTTGAGGTTAGCGTCACTGGCTCACCGGGAATATCGCTCAATAATTCGTCAAATAATCGCAGCGCCGTCTCGTAGTCCCCGAGCTGCATTCGGATGACCGCGTACTGCGACTTGAACTGCACGTTCTTGGTATCCTGCTCGAAGAGCATCAGTGCTTGCTCGCTGGCTTCTACCAGCTTTTGCCGCTTCCTCAGTATGCCGACATAGTCAAGGCGCAGTGGCGCGTTATCAGGGTCGAAGGCCACCGCGCTCTCAAGCAGAAACTCGGCTTCGTCGAGTACATTCAGTTGTATCGCGATTTGCGCCAGCAGTCGCATTCCTTCGCCATGGTGAGGGTGTTCCTGCAAGAAGGCACGACACGCTTGTTCTGCCTTTGCAATGAAACCTTGTGACAGCACATCCATGACATAAATGAGCTGCTGCGGCAGGTCGATAAGCCGTTGAATGTGAGGTTTAAGCCTCTCTGCCTCTAAGGTTCTCCCCTGAGTCAAAAGGATTTCCGCCTGAGCGCGCCAGCTCGCGTGCAGTGCTGGGTTTTCCTGTGTGGCGCGTCCGTATGCGGATAGCGCCGCATTATCCTCGCCTAATGCTCTAAGCAGGTGCCCCCGCTCTTGGAAGCCACGCGCATGTTTTGGATGGAGCGATATCAGTCGATCCAGCAAGGTCATCGCCTTTTTGGATTCACCAAGTCGACCTGTGCATACCGCTTGCAGATAAAGCGTTTCGCTTTCATCTGCCGGCTCGTCGCTGAGCAATTCGATCGCGAGGTCATAGTGTTTTGCCTGAATCGCATCTTTTATGCGCGCATGTTTTTTGTCTTCCAAAGCTTTCCCCAAATTAAAAAAAAGCTCCCGGTGAAGGGAGCTTTTTGTTGACGCGCTACTTGGCTAATTAGAAGTTGAAGTTCAATCTAATGCCAACAGTTCTTGGGCGAGCATACGTCGCACGTTGGCGATCGTTCACATAGTTGCGCGAGAGCTCAGCCCTCTCATCTGTGAGGTTGTCAATGTACAGCGTTGCACCCCATCGGTCCGATGCGAGGCCTGCCGTTACACCGAACATTGTCCAGCTATCGATGACGTCACGATTGATGGTGATGATGTCGCTGTAAGACTCGTCGGAGTAAGCCATGTGACCCATTACGTGAGCCATCAGCCCGCTGGAGAGGCTCCATTCATACCGCGCGTTGGCGTTAAACTGAACCTCCGGTGCAAACGCTAAAGAGTCACCTTCTCTGACGTCGTTGGTGGGTACCAGCTTGTCGGTGATTTCAGTATCGAGCAGCGAGAAGGAACCGCCAATGCTCAATCCTGGCAAAGCCTGCGGCAGCCAAGTGATATCACCTTCCACACCCATCACCTCGGCGTTTGCTGCGTTGTCCGAGAAGAACAGATTCACAATGCTGGGATCAAAGATCGTTGTCTGGAGTTTATCGATCTCAACAAAGAACGCGCTACCGTTGAAACGGAGGGTGCCTCCGGCCATATCAGCCTTCCAACCAAGCTCGTAGTTCGTGACATCGTCAGTCGCCAGCTCAAATGGCACCTCGTATCCTCCAGCGCCCTGTGCGCCTCCCGGGCGGTTCAGAAGACCTGGCCGGAAACCTTCAGAGTACGTGGCGTACCAAAGTACGTCGTCAGATGGTTGATAGGAAAGGGTGAATTTCCAGATGGTGCCCGACGCCGAAGCTACGTCAGGCGCTTCAAGCGCTTTGAGGTAACCGCGAATCTCCGCTTCGCTGATCGCATTGGGTGCGTTGACGTACTTGCCACGATCAACACTGTAGGCGTCCAGCGTATTGAAGATGTCATACGCCTCCTCAAACGAGATGCCCGCTTCCATTCTAGGTGCTGTACTGCAGTCAGAGGTAAATCGTAGGGAGCCGTCGCCGTCATACAGGTCGCTGATGTTGGTTCCGAAAGCTTGTTGATCAGCTGCAAAGAAGGGGTTACAGAATGTGGCGTTTGCACCACCTTCCATGTCAACTTCCACATCGTAGTAACGGGCCCCCACCGTTGCCGACAGCTTGTCGGTGAAGTCAAAGCTCACTTCACCAAAAATGCCGTACTGCTCATCTGTACGACGGATGTCATTTCTAAAGACCGTTGTAGATGGGTAAGGGCCTTCCTCAGTAAAAAATGACCCAGGGTGGGGGTTGTTTTCAATTGGAATGCCGCCGCCTGGATAAAAATCAAAGAAGTTAATTTTGTCTATCGATGGATACACGAAGTCGTTACGTTCCTCGAGCTCTAGATCGCTGAAGAAGGCACCTGCCGTTACTCGCAAGCCGCGGCTTTGATCTGTGCTGAAGCGAATCTCGTGAGTCGTCACTTCTGTTTCAGAGTGGCTGGTGACGTATGTGTCTGGTTCATAGCATGTGCCGTAGGACACATTGAGCGGCGCGCCTTCTTGGTAGTAGTTGTATTCGGGGTAAGAGACCGACGCGTCGCAAATGTAGTAGGGCAAGTACTGTCCTACATACATGTAGTCGGTGTAGTCAACGACTTGATCCGTCTCGCGCTCGGTATAAGCACCTGTGTAGACAACTTCCAACTCGCCCAAACGGCCTTCAATGGTCCAGTTGAAGTTATCGAAAGAATCTTCAATCGTGTCGGGGCTGTAGCGCTGAACGCTAGGTGAATCGGTGCCCAGGGTGGGGTCAGCGGTAAAAGTGCCGTCTGACTCCAGTTCTTGTGTCATCGCCCCCAGGAGCAAGCTCCACTCGTTGGCGAACTCAAGGCGAGCCGCTATCCGGCCGCCGGTGTAAGTCGTGTCGTTGAAGTCGTCTTCAACCAGGTGATCATTATTCGCTGCAAGGAACTGAACCTGCGAGTTGGGGTCGGCAGGGTCGAATGGAACGCGAGCGCTGGTGTATGCCACCTGCTCCGGAACGTTATTGATATAGGTTGCTGAGTTCAGACCCGCTCGGAAAGGTGCTACCGGCACGCCATTAGTGCGCACGTAACCAGCATCTCGCCAACGAGCGGATTCCTCAAGTGTCACCGATCCAGGGACGTTATCAACCCAACCGCCCTGATCATCTCGATAAACCACGGCGCGCAGCGCGAAACTGTCAGAGATAGGCAGGTTGTACATGGCTTCAAACCGGTTGCTGCTCTCGCCTTCCTCTGTGTAAGAGAAATCACCTTTGATCGAGCCATATGCCTCGTTGAAGTCTGGCTTGTTGGTGATGAGTCTCACCGTACCTGACTGAGAGCTCGCGCCGAACAGGGTGCCTTGAGGCCCCTTCAGCACCTCAACCCGGTTCAAATCTGCCGCATAGACGTCCAAATTTCTGCCGGGCTGCGACAGCGGCTGCTCGTCGAGGTATAGCGCTACGTTAGGGGCGATACCTGCCACGCCAGCAGTGGTCAGATTCGGGGTGGTGGAGGCGACACCTCGGATGTAGATCGTGTTTTGTCCCGGTCCACTGCCGCCCGCTGTCACACCGGGTAGCTGGATCAGGTAGTCCTCAAAATTAGACACGCCAAACTGCTCGAGGCTCTCGCCCGTCAATGCACTGACTGTGACAGCAATGTCCTGAGTGCTAGCAGCTCGTTTGGTCGCTGTTACCACAACTTCTTCAAGCTGCGCATGGACCGGGCTCGCCACCAGCGGCAAGAGCGCTACGCCGAGCGCGGCCGCCAAGGGCGTGCGGTGAAATCGTTTGGTATGAGGCATAATGGCTCCCTTTTCTCTCATGGCTTCGGAAAGATGATTATTGTTTGAGTAGTGCGAGGACAGAGGCTACCGGTTATAAAGACTGTCTGCAAATTCACAACTTGTTCCAAACAAGGCGCGTAGAGGTCATTTGGGGGGCTTCAGGTACACTCTACCCACGCCAGATGTATGAGCCCGATATGACCGAGCGCCCTTCTCCCCGATTCACCATCGATAAAGCGGTGTTCTTTCCCGCATTGATTTTGCTATTCGGCGCCATTGTCATGGTGCTGACCTTACCCGAGAAGGGCAGCAACCCGTTTGCCGGCCTTCAGGCAGTGATCGTCGACACCGCAAGCTGGTTTTATGTCTTGATCGTGACGCTAATTGCGGTGATTGTCGTTTATCTTGCTCTATCTCGCTACGGGGACATCAAGTTGGGGCCCGACCATGCAGAGCCGGCTTACAGCTATATCTCATGGTTCGCGATGTTGTTTTCCGCGGGCATCGGCATTGGCATGATGTTCTACGGCATCGCTGAGCCCGTGATGCATTTTCTGGCGCCGCCGAACGGTCCAGGGGGCACGCCGGCTGCCGCCACCGAGGCGATTCAGATCAGCTATTTTCACTGGGGTTTCAATGCGTGGGCGATCTACGCCATCGTTGCGCTCATTCTTGCCTATTTCGCCTACCGGCACGAACTACCGCTGACATTGCGCTCCGCCTTCTACCCGCTAATTGGCGAGCGCATTCATGGGCCCATCGGTGCATCGGTGGATGTCTTCGCGGTGATCTGCACGACCTGTGGTATTTCGGTGAGCCTCGGCCTTGGCGTACTGCAGATCAATACCGGGTTTAATTACCTATTTGGGCTGCCCATTGATGTGTGGGTGCAAGTCGGGCTGATTTTTGCCACGATGGCGCTGGCCACGGTCTCGGTGGTGCTCGGGCTGGATACCGGCATCAAGCGCCTGTCTGAGATCAATATCGTGCTGGCGATGCTGTTGCTGTTACTCATCTTGCTGACGGGCCCAACCGCCCTGTTGCTGGCGGGCACGCTCCAGAACTTTGGCGCCTACGTCGCGGGTCTGGTGCCCCGCACGCTCGACATGTATGTCTATGAACCCACCGACTGGTTTGGCGGGTGGACCATTTTTTACTGGGGCTGGTGGATCAGCTGGGCCCCTTTTGTGGGTGTTTTCGTTGCGCGCATTTCCCGAGGACGAACGATTCGAGAATTCCTCATTGGCGTGACGCTGGTGCCCACGCTTTTCATCTGTTTGTGGATGGGCGTATTGGGTGGCAGTGCACTCGAGCTCATCACCAACCAAGGGTTTGAAGAGCTGGGTACGGGGGTTCAGGAGAACCCGGCGGTGGGGCTCTTCCGCTTTCTCGAGTACCTGCCGGCGACCGAAGTGTTAAGTGCCATCTCCCTGATCATGATCGTGATCTTTTTTGTCACCTCTGCCGATAGCGGTGCAATGGTGCTCAATATGCTGAGCGCCAAAGGGGTGGATAACACCCCCGCCCTACAGCGCACGCTCTGGACAATGGTGATTGCAATGGCGGCGTCACTTCTTCTGCTGGGCGGCGGGTTGCAGGCCCTGCAGACCGCGACGATTGCCAGTGCGCTGCCCTTTGCGATCGCCTTGCTCGGCGCATTCTGGGGATTTGGCCGCGCCATCGTGGCGGATGGGGCCAAGCGGCACGCACAGTCAATCCATGCGCCACCCGTGATGGCGGCGGAGGGCTGGCGCGATCGTCTTCGGCTGCTGCTGAACTACCCCGATGACCGGACGGTGCAAAACTTTCAGCGCAACACCGTGCACGTTGCGATGCAGTCCTTTGCCAGTGAATTGGCAGAGCGCGGCGTGGCGGCGAGAGTCGTGGCAGAAGACGATGCGCTCTCGGTCCGATTGGAGGTCTCCCACGGCGACGAGGTCGACTTCATCTATGAGGTTAGGGCGAGTCACCACTCCCTACCCGATGCCTCGATCGGTGTGGCCGAGGGGAGTGCTCAAGCTGAAGGCTTCTTCCGCGCCGAGGTGCATCTGGCGGAGGGCGGGCAGGACTACGATGTGATGGGCTGGTCTCAGGAGCAGATCATTGTCGATATTCTCAACCAGTATGAGGACCACCTGCATTTCCTCCACACTGTCAGGGACTAGCTTAGGGAACGGTTAGCGTCTTATTGCACGATTGTGACCGGGTGAATCGGCGCCTTGGTCCGATCGGAGTTGATCTCGAGCATCCGGGGGATCATGGCATTGAGCGCGGCCTGCCGGTTTTCCGGAGCGGGGTGTGTACTGAGAAACTCCGCGGGCCGCTCGTCACTCACATCACCCATTTTTTGCCACAGTGTGACTGCGGCCTCGGGGTCATAGCCCGCCTTGGTCGCCAACACCATGCCCATTACATCGGCCTCGTTCTCGGCGTCGCGGCTATTGGGTAGTGTGAGGGCCACGTTGGCCAGCACCGCCGCGCCGGCCATCGCCGCGCCACCCTTATCAGAGGCTGCGCCAATCACTGCCACCCCCGCGGCTGTGGCCATCGCCCGCGACATGCGCTCCGCGGTGTGGTTTGCCAGCGCATGCGAAATTTCGTGGCCCATGATTTGCGCAAATTCATCATCGGTGAGTTTGAGCTGATCAAACAGCCCCGTATAGACCGCCATGCGTCCCCCTGCCATGCACCAGGCATTGACGGTCTCCGTGTCATCGACAATGGCCACGCTCCATTTCCAGTCCGCGCTCTCCGGGAAATCGGCGGTGGCAATCGAGACCAGGCGCCCCGTGATTCGCGCAACCCTCGCCACCGTTAGTGGGTCGCCGACCAGTTTGTCTTCATCGTCGAGCTGACGGACGGTGTCTAAGTAAGCCGCTTCTGACTCGATAATCGCGGCATCGGGGGAGATGATGATGAATTGGGTGCGCCCGGTCGGGCTCACGGCACAGCTGGAGAGTAGCACCCAAACGGCCAAAAGGGCCCAGTGTCTGGTGCGCATGATCATTTTGCGGCGGCCCATGAGTCAGCTCCTTCTGATGCCACTGTTATACTCAGATAGCCTAGCGAAAGCCGCGTTCCATTGTTTGGGTATTTATCACGCTGGTGCGCGCTATGCCGAGGGCATCTTACTTTGGGGCAGAGTTTATCCGGGCTCCGACTCGGCACCCGCCGTCACACGTAGCAAGCCGCGATACACGCCCCGCGCATTCGATTCGCCGGTGATCACGCGATACACATCCTCACTGATCGGCAGGCTGATACCTTTTTCCCGGGCCAGCTCGATCACGGTTGGAGCGCTTTTTACGCCCTCGGCCACCATGTGCATGCTATCGATGATGTCCTCGATCGAACGGCCTTTTGCCAGCTCCATGCCGACATGGCGGTTTCGGCTCTGGGGGCTGGTGCAGGTGGCGATCATGTCGCCCATGCCCGCGAGTCCCGCAAAGGTCTCGGCCTTACCGCCGAGGGCCTCGCCGAGTCTGCTCATCTCGGCCAACCCGCGGGTAATGAGCGCCGCTCGGGTGTTGTCACCGGCGCCCAGTCCGTCGCCCATGCCGACCGCAATGGCAATAATGTTCTTCAACACCCCCCCCAGCTCGCACCCGATGACGTCCTGATTGGTGTACACGCGGAACAGGCCATTGTTCAAGGTGGGCTGCAATGCGAGGGCAGCGTCGTACGCCTCAAGTGCGAGCACACTAGCGGCCGCCTGACCTGCGACGATCTCGCGGGCGAGGTTGGGTCCGGTCAGCACCCCGGGAATGCTATGGGGCGAGACGTCGCGGATGATCTCGGTCATGCGCATCCGGCTGCCCTTCTCCAACCCCTTACTTAAACTGATCACCGGGATATCCCGAGGCATGTCGGGCAGGGCGTTCACCAGCACCTCGCGGAAGTGGCTACTGGGGACGGCAATCAAGACGGCATCGGCGTGCTCAACCGCGACGTTCAGCTCGGTCGTAGCGGTGAGCTTGGGGTGTAGGGCGGCGTCCGCCAGGTAGCGCGTGTTGGTATGGTGTTGGTTGATCTCGTCCACGATCTGCGCGTCGCGCGCCCACAACACTGCATCGCATTGGCGGCTGATCACCGAGGCCGTGGTGGTACCCCAGGAGCCGCCACCGAGTACCGCGATCTTAGAGCGTTTCACGGGCAACGTCCCTCAGGGTGCTGGCGCCACGATCGGCAATGCTGAGCGCGCGAATCACCTCAAGGCGACGAATCAGCTGATTCAGCGCTTCTGCCTGACGAGATCGGCCGTCGGCATCGTTGACCAATCCGCGACTCACGAGCATTTTCCATGCGTTGGTAAAAAGCAGTTTTCCAATCGAGGCCTCGCTGCTGATCCTGCGCTGCAAGTATGCCTGCTTGCCATAGCTCATGCACCGCTCGATAAAGGCGTCTTCCTCCATCGGCTCTCCGTCTGAGTGCCGAATCAGAATATCGGTGCCAATGCTGTAGGCCTCGGCAAAAACAGTGAGCGCTACATGTCCCAACTTGGGTGAGAGCCGATTCATGATCAGCCGCGCATTCTCTGGGTTCTCACTCAACAAGGCCTGCCAGTCGGGCTCGTCACGGCATAGCTCAGCGTCGATCTGCTGCTCGAATAACTGTGTGTCGGGGTAGAAGAATTCGAATTTAAACAGATCCCGCAGCTCCTGTACCTCGGACCAGAACAGCGAGAGCGGCTCGCGATTTTCACGTTGCTCGCTGACTGCCAGTAATGCCAGTTCTGCCACTGCGCGGGTGAGGAAGAAATGCACGATGGTGTTGCGGTAGAAGCTGGCGATCGGCGCCTGACCGTCAGCGATGCCATAGACCGTCTCCGGGCCGCCTTCGAATCGGGTGATGATGCCCTCGTCCATCATGTTGGCCAGCAGGCTGCCGATCTCCTCCGCGTAATTGAGGTTGAAGTCGGGCGACAACCTCACCCCGAGGGCCGTTGCCCACTCGGTCATGATCGAGACTTCTTTGACGATTTCCGGCTCGGTTAAGGCCCGCGGGAAGGCGCCCAATAGCGCACTGGAGACGACCGCCGGAAACGTGGCGGGCGTGACGCGGTTGGCCTCCACGGCCACCTGGAAGGCGATCTTCGAGATCGCCAGCTGGTCCTCCGGATCCGGTGCGGCGTCGAGGCGCACGGGCTCGCCGAAGTCCACATGAATCCGGCCCATCGGACGGGCTAGACTTTTTAGATAGCGCACCATCCAGCCCACAGACTCGGGTGCCTTGGGCGTACCCGACTGTTCGCGGGCGTACTCTTCTGCGTCTCTGACAAGGTCATAGGATACCGACACGGGGATAATGTGAATGTCACGGGAGCCCGCGTGGTGTGCGCCCTCCAGCACGTATTTGAGTAGCCCGTATTTGGGTGGCATCAATTTGCCGAGACGTGAGCGCGTGCCCTCAAATGACCAAGTCATCGGAAAGCGTTTTTCCATCAAATAACCGATGTACTGCTTGAGGCTCAGCTTGTAGACCTCGTTGTCCTGAAAACTGCGACGAATGAAGATGCCGCCTGCCCGGCGCAGGAAGAAACCCAGGATCGGGATATTCAGATTGGCGCCCCCGAAGAAATGGGGCATCGGGAAGTCATTGTCGAACAGGATTTTCGGCACCACGAATCCGTCAATGTAGGTTTTGTGGGTCCACAGCAGGGCCGAGGGATACTGCCGCACAATATGTCTGATCCGTTCGAGGTCATTCGGGTCGTAGTGCAGGGTTTTCTCGTAGCCCAATCCCAGACAGATACCACACAGCTTGGCCCACACATCGAGCCAGAAGCGGGTGGGGATCGAAATCATCTCCCGCAGGTATTCGCTCGCCTCAGCCCTCACTGTTTTGGTCGGTTGCTCCCGCTCATTGGCGATGTCTCGCAGACCCGCCCGGAAGGCTCGGTTGTTGCGAATACTCTGGTGAACATAACGGGGCACTTTGTAGCGACCGCCAATTAACTGACGCTCCGCAATATCGATGACCACGGCGGCCTGCCTCGCAACGAACTCCGCAAAATCCCCGGGCTCATTGGCGCCCGATAACCCTGTCTTGGCCTGAAACCGTTGGGCGAGGTCGCGATTTGTCCCCGGCTCGGCAACAGTGAGGTGCACGCGCTCCGGGTTCAGTCTGGCGACACGATCAGCCAGCCAACCCAGGGGTCTGCGCTCTCCGCCGCGAAGCGCGTCGCGTAATCGGGGACCGGTGCTGGGGCTTCTCTCGGCTTGTAACCACGAGACGCGCAGCGGCGCCACCGTGGCGTCCGGATGCTGTTGAAGCGCCTCTGACAGTTTCTCGACATTCAGGGTTTTGCGGTCATCGCGCAGATCGAGCAATACGATCGTGTGGTCAGTAGCTGGGTTGTCGTGCGCGGCGACCCACTGCTCGAGTAGCTGTCGCTCGAATCGTCGTGTTGTGTCGAGCAGAAAAATGACCTGCTGGGCAGCGGACGGCCAGGGATTGTGGGCAAGCTGATCCCGCAGCGCAGTGGCCAGGCTCACTCAGTGCCTCGTGGCCGGAGTCTCTGGGTCGAAGCCATTCTGTGAGCCGGCTGACCGCACCCCATTGGGAGCGCCACGTTTTGGCGGCGCGGTGTCTTGCTCGCTCGGCTCGGTTGCGGCCTTTTTGACGCGGGGTTTGCTCCGGCGACCGCGCACCTCGGGCTTCAGGTCATCAGGCGTATCGCGCCGCGCCTTGGCTGTCTCTTCTGCAGAGAGCTCTGGCTGGCCCAGTGTTCGCAGGAAGGCATTGCGCACCTCGGCCACGTGCTCATCGATGTTGGCAACAGACCAATCGCTGGTCTCAATGGCGGGCAGCACGTCGACGTGAACGGTACCGCTACGGAAGATTTTGTCCCCCTTGGGGGAGATGTCGCCGGAGTTGTGAATGACGACCGGCACAATAGGTACGCCCGACTGAATCGCCACGTGGAAGCCGCCTTTTTTAAAGGCGCCCAGTTTCCGCGTTGGAGCGCGAGTGCCCTCGGGCGCGATGACGAGGCTCTTCTTTTCTTCCTGCATCGCCTGTACCAGCGGCTTCATGGTCTCGATCGCCGCCTGTCGGTCGCTGCGATCAATAAACACGACGCCTGCGGCGCCCATCAGGGGGCCGATGATCGGCAGGTTTTTCAGCTCCCGTTTACCGACGCCCACAATATCCCGGCGGATCAAGCTGGCCATGATCAGCATGTCAGCGTTGCTTTGGTGATTGAACATGAAGATCGCCGGGCGCTGTTTCCAGAGGTGCTTGCGGCCGCGCACGTCCAGATCCATTCCGATCAGTGCGCTGGCGGTCTCGGCGAACAATGAAATTGAGAAGTTGAGAGAGTCCCGCCGCGAGCCGCTCAAGGCATAGAGCGGCAAGCCCATCATGAAGCTCCCCACGAGCGATCCGGTTGCGGCGAGTGAGCGAACGACCTGACTGGTCGTAGCGTTACCGCGGCTGCTGAAGTCAGCCATCGACCACCCGGCTTCGCGGGCGGTTTTCTTGAGTTCGCGGCTGCCGTTTAACACCACCGGGCGACCCGCCGTTTCCAGCAGTTCGATATCGTCGGTGCTATCACTGTAGAAGAAGCAATTCTGCAGATCGCTGCCCTGCTCAGCTGTGAAACGCTCGGCGGCATGTACCTTGCCGATGCCGAAACAGGTGGGCTGCACCACACCACCTGTGAAGAGGCCGTCCTCGACTTTGAGGTCGGTCGCATAGACATGGTCAATGCCGAGGTCCTTTGCCGCGGGCAGTACCTGATAGGGTGTGGCCGAGCTGATGATCGCAATGCTGTGACCGGCCGCGCGGTGGGCTTCGATGAGTTCTCTGGCCTCGGGGTAAATCAGTTTGGCAATCGCATTGCGAAACAGCCGCTCGCTATTGGCGATGTAGTCCGCCTCCGAGCGGCCTGCGAGATATTGGGCGTGGACCGCCATCAGTGCCGAGAAGCCCAAGGATCCGATGCCAAAGCGGGTGGCCGCCTGGGTTAATTGTACTAAATCTGCGGGCGAGATTTCGCCCCGGGCAATTTGATCTTTCAGAAACGCAGTCGCGGAGTAGCCCGAGATGATGGTCCCGTCAAAATCAAACACCGCGCAGGTTTCAGGGCCTGGCTCGGCATCAGCAATGTTCTGGAGCAGAGTGGAAAGTGACACGACAGACTCGACTTCGCGTATTCTGGCTAACAGACAGTAATAGCACCTTACACGCCTGTTTGTGACAGCTCCATGCGTAAAAACCCCACAAGCTCGCGTGCGTTGAGCTGCGATGAGCCGCTCATTGCGGCGCATCCACGTCGTGGCGGCGGGTCTCGCTAGAGAGACATGAAGGTTAATCAGACCGGCGCCTGCTCCTCGCGAAGGTCCCACACGGTGTCGATAAAACAGACATACGGACACAGGCATAGGTCTCAAAAAAGATGGATTACGGCTTAGTCACGTTACTTCCTACGCTATTGGTATTGGGTCTGGCGATCTGGAGTCGCCGCACATTGGAATCGGTGCTGGCCGGCGCTTTATTCGCCTTTTTCATCATGGAGGGGTTCGGCTTTCTCGATGCCATGGCAGAGGCCACGCTGGCCACACTGATGACCGAGGACGTGGCGTGGGTGATGCTGGTTTGTGGTTTGTACGGTGGCTTTATCGGCTTATTGGTCAAAGGCGGTGGTTCCTATGCGTTTGGCCGGGCGGTGATGAGGCGCATCGAGACCAAGCGCGGTGGCCTGCTGGCCACCTGGGGCCTAGGCTTGGTGATCTTTCTCGACGATTACCTGAACTCGCTAACAGTGGGTGCCACCATGAAAGCGGTGACCGATCGCTTCCGCACCTCGCGCGCGATGCTCGCCTATGTCGTGGACTCAACCGCGGCGCCGCTGTGTTTGCTGGTGCCTTTATCGAGCTGGGGCGCCTATTTTGCCAGCCTGCTGGAGCAAAACGGCGTCGCGCCCGAGGGTCAGGGCCTGTCGGTATTCATCGATACCATCCCCTATCTCTTTTACCCGATGGTCGCGCTGCTGATTGTCCCGCTGGTGGCGCTGGGGGTCATTCCCCTGCTTGGGGCGATGCGGCGTGCGGAGGCCCACGCCGAGAGCACCGGGGATCTGGGCATCTTCGAGGACGATGCGCTGGGCGTAGAAGAGACCGCACGGGGCGGTATGAGCGTGTTCTTCCTCCCCATCATTGCGATGGTTTGCTTCACGGTGTTTCCCAGCATCGATTTATTGCGGGGTGTGATCGCCGGGATTCTGGTGACCTTCGTTCACTACGCTGTGATGCGCGTCATGCCGCTGGACGAGCTATTCGATACCTGTATCGGCGGCGTGAAGTCCATGGTGCCGGTGCTGGCAATGCTGCTGACGCTATTTGTGTTTGTTGAGGCCAACGACCGACTTGGTCTCACGCCCTATGTTATCGACGCAGTGTCTCCCTTTATGACCGCGCAGTTGTTACCGGTGGTGGTGTTCATCACCGTATCCCTGCTGTCGTTCACCACGGGATCCAACTGGGGCGTGATTGCCATCACCATGCCCATTGCTTTCCCTTTGGCGCAGACCTTCGAGGTCAGCATTCCGCTAGTGATGGGTGCCTTGTTCTCCGCCAGCGGCTTTGGCTCCCATGCCTGTTTTTATTCGGACTCCACTGTCCTCTCAGCGCAGGGGGCGGGTTGCAAAACCCATGAGCACGCGATCACCCAACTGCCCTATGCGTTGTTGGGCGCAACCATCGCCGCTATCCTCTTTGTGGTGATGGCCTGAAGGCCCTCGCCCGGCTCACAGTGTGGGTGGTCAGTAGCCTCCTTGAGCAGTGTGAGTCGAGTAGTGTGAGTGTCGTGCCAAGGATCGGTTTGTGCCTGCCAAGTGACGTCAAAGCCTGTGAAGTCACAGTGTGAAGTCGAAAAAAGTTGATAGAACAAACGAAAGTGAAACGCCTGAAAACACTGTGGCTGCGCAACCAGGTCAAACCCCTGGCGGCGTGGCGCGCCATGCGCGAGTTGCTCAAAAACCCTGACGACACAACGCAGGTGTTTCACATTATTGAAGCGCTCAAGGGCGACAGTCTGGGTGCCGCCGTGAGGCGCTTGAGGTCCACTGACCGCGGCCGCGCATTACTGCAAAAAAAACCTGACATCGTTAGCAAGCTCAATGACCGCGAGTGGCTGTTAAGCCTGCCTGCGCGAAGCATCGGACGCGCCTATTATGAGTTTGTGCATGCTGAGGATCTCTCAGCCGACGGCTTGATTGCCTCGAGTGAGACGGGTGCCCGCGAAGAAATCTACCGTGGCCTCTCGGAGGATGAGATCTGGTTGGCCGACCGACTGCGGGATATCCATGACCTGCAACATGTCATGACGGGTTACGGGCGGGATCCGGTGGGCGAGCTGAGTCTGCTGTCGTTTATGAAGACCCAAACACCCAACCGTGGTATCAGCTTTATCGTGTGGATCGCCAAGTGGAAGTATCTCCGCGAGGTGCCCCAGTTCGATGTGCGGCCCCTGATCCGGGAAGGCGCCCAGATCGCTGAGCAGGCGATCTGGATGGCCGAGATCGAGTGGGAGGAGCGGCTTGCCGAGCCAATCGACGCGGTCCGCGCGGAGCTCGGTTTCCAGCCACCTCATCGATATCAGCGCCTGCGGGAGCAAGCACCTCAGCTCCTTTTTGCGGCGTGAAGCCCTGAGCAGTTCTGCTACTCTACGCCGAGTTTTTTTAATCGGGCGACAGCCATGAATTTCGAGTTTTCCGACGAACAGCAACTGCTGAGAGAGCAGGCGCGCGGGTTTTTGACCGAGCATTGTCCGACTTCCGCGGTGAGGGCGGTACTGGATGGCGACCAGGACTGGGACGCCGCGCTGTGGCAGAAGGTTGCCGAGATGGGGTGGACCGCCACGGTGATTCCCGAGGCATACGGTGGTCTGGGCCTGAGTTATTACGAGCTGGCGATCATCGCGGAAGAAATGGGCCGCAGCGCGGCACCGTTACCTTTTAGCAGTTCTGTTTATTTGGCCAGCGAGGCGATTCAGCGCTTCGGCACCGAGGCACAAAAATCAGCGTGGCTGCCACGACTCGCGAGCGGCGAATGCGTCGCGACCGTCGCCATGGCAGAACGCGCAGGTCGTCTGGCGCTTGACCGACTTGAAACCCGACGAGAGGGATCGCACCTCTCAGGTAGGAAAGTCCCTGTTGCCGATGCCTCAATAGCAGCGGTGGCGGTGGTACTGGCCCGGTCTGATGCCGGGCTGGAGGCCTGTTTGGTGCCGCTGCAGCAAGCCGGCGTCTCCGTAGAGCCCGTGCTGACATTTGATACCAGCCGGGGGCACAGCGCCGTGACCTTCGACGGTGCCGCAGCGGAGGTGTTGGGGGATACCGCCATCAACCCGGAGGACTGGGAGAGCCTGCTCGATGGCGCCGCAGTCTTGCTCGCCTGGGAGCAGCTGGGTCTGGCAGAGACCGCGCTGGCGCAAGCCCGGGACTACGCCTTGCAACGCTTTGCCTTTGGTCGCGCCATCGGTTCTTATCAGGCGATCAAGCACAAGCTGGCCAATATGTATGTGAAGAACACCCTCGCGCGCAGTAACGCCTATTACGGTGTGTGGGCGTTGGCCGAGGGAAGTGACGAGTTGCCGTTGGCAGCGGCCACGGCCCGTGTCGCGGCGATACAGGCTTCGACCTACGCGGCGGAAGAAAACATCCAGACCCACGGCGGAATGGGTTTCACCTGGGAGTTTGATTGCCACTTTTATCTGCGCCGGACGAAGTTATTGAGCCTCGCGATTGGCAGTGAAGCGGTGTGGCAAGACCGATTGGTGTCGGCGTTGGCCGCACAGAGCGCGGTAGCTTGAGGGAGAGAGCAGATGGACTTTAACGATACCCCCGATGAAGCACGTTTCCGCGAGGAAGCCTCCTCCTGGCTTGCTGAGAACGCGCCGACTGACGACGCCTTTCGCGCCCTGTCTCCGCTGGAGCAAGCGAAGGCGTGGCAAAAACAAAAATACGATGCGGGTTGGGCCTGTATTGGATGGGCGCCGGAATTCGGCGGCCGCGGCGCCTCCGCAATCGAAGAGGTGATTTGGCGTCAGGAGGAAAGCCAGTACGACCTGCCGGCCAACTTCTTCCTGATTGGGCAGGGCATGATTGGCCCGACACTGATGGCCTGGGCGAGTGATGAGGACAAAGCTCGCTTCCTGCCGCCGCTGGCCAGCGGCGAGGAGGTCTGGTGCCAGCTGTTCTCGGAGCCTGCCGGAGGCTCGGACCTGGCCGCACTGCGAACCCGTGCAGAGCGCGATGGCGATGACTGGGTCATCAACGGGCAAAAAATCTGGACGTCAGGTGCACACTACTCGGATTACGGTGTGATCGTGGTGCGCACCGACCCCACCGTGCCAAAGCATAAGGGGCTCAGCTATTTCTATGTCGACATGAAGGCGCCGGGTGTCGAGGTCAAGCCGATCAAGCAGCTGACAGGCGATTCGGATTTTAATGAGGTGTACTTCACCGATGTGAGAGTTTCCGACAGTCAGCGCTTGGGCGAGGTGGGTCAGGGTTGGCAGGTGTCGCTCACGACGCTCATGAACGAGCGCGCCGCGATTGGCGGTGGCTTTGGTCAGATGGATGTCTCTCTGGCCATGTCAGTGGCGGGGGAGGTCGAGATCGATGGTCGCCCCGCGCTGGAAGACTCCGCAGTGCGCGCACGGATCGCTAATTGGTACGTGCAGGAAGCGGGCCTGAAATACACGGGCTACCGATCGCTGACCGCGCTCTCCCGTGGCGCCTTGCCAGGGCCAGAGAATTCCATCGGCAAGCTCGTCGGTGCACCCAAGATGCAGGCGATGTCCTCTTACCTTATGGACCTATTGGGTGCCAGTGGTGCTATTGCCGATGAGTCACTGGCGGCCAAAGCCGGCATTATTCAGCGGGCCTACATGGGCGCGCCGGGGCTGCGCATCGCCGGTGGCACCGACGAGATCATGGCTAACATTATTGCCGAGCGGGTACTGGGCTTACCCCAGGAGCCTCGCCTGGATAAAGGCATCCCGTTCAACGAGGTGCCGACCGGGTAGCGCAGTCAGCTTGAGTAAGTTCGCAGGGACGCGCACACTTCGCCTATGAGTCAGGAGACGACCACCCAGTTGCTCGGGGTGCCAACGGAATATGGCGTGCCAGGGGAAGACGGCAAGGCATTCAGCGCAGCAGAAGTCGACCAGCGCTCCGCATCGCGCATGTTGAGAGTGCTCATGCTCTTTGCCTGGGCGCTGGCCGGGGCGGTTTTGGTCTCGGCTTTCCTCGGTTACGGCACCGACTTTTCTAATACGCTTGCTGGCGGCTGGTTCGCCGTGTTCTCGGTCTTACTGCTGGCCTGGCCGCGGATGAACCTGTTCTGGCACCGCGGTGTCGCGGTGGCCATCCTCATGCTCATTGTGATCAGGTGGTCGATGTCGTGGCTTTACGCCGAACCTGCCGATGCGATGATTGGCGTCATGATTGGCCTTCTGTACACGCCGGTGCTGGTCATCATCACCACGCTGCTGTGGGGTCAACTCAGTTTGTACATCGGCGCGTGCACGGGGCTGATTATGGGGCTCGTCGCATATCTGGGGAGCGCTAGAGAGGCGCTCGCAGGCGCGTACCTCAATGACTGGCGCATCGGGCCATTGGTTTTATGCGTCTACGGATTGTTCTCCTGGTTGTTGGGCATTTGGGTGCGCGAGCGCGACCAGCTGCGCGAAACCGCGGAGCGGGTGGAGAGACTGCGCAAGGCGGCCAACACCGACACTTTGACGGGTATTGCCAACCGGCGGGTCGCAGAGCGCGCGCTCAACTTGTTCGCCACCGGCCAGCGCCGCTACGCGGTGATGATGATCGATATCGATCACTTTAAGTCGATCAACGACCAGCACGGTCATGATACCGGGGACCGCATCCTGCAAAGAATTGCCGAGATTTTGAAGGCCCGCATGCGGGTGCAGGATACGGTGGCCCGATGGGGTGGAGAGGAGTTTTTGGTGATCGTTGAGAGTGTGACCCGCGATGAGTCCGCTTCTATCGCAGAGTCGCTGCGACAGATGATTGAAGCCGGCACGGATGAGATCCTGAGGACCACAATCAGCATTGGGGTGGCCCATAGCGAGACCGGGCAGAGCGTGGACCAGATCTTGAAGCGCGCCGACGAGGGCCTGTATGCGGCGAAAAATTCGGGCCGCAACAAGGTGGTGACGGTCTGACGCGGGGTAGAGGATTAGTTACCCAGATCCAGACTGAATTTCAGAAAGATCTCATCAAGTTCGTAGCCTAGGTCCCGGTATAGCGATTGACCCGGTGCGTTATCCCGCGCAGTCTCCAGGTCCAGTCGCGCCGCGCCCTGCGCTTTTGCCCACTCACTGGCTGCGTTCATTAAGGCGCGGGCAATGCCCTGTCTTCGCGCGGACGGGGCTACGAAAAGGTCATACAGCACATAGTATTCAACGAGATCCACAGAGCAGAGCGCCGGATACAGTTGCGTAAAGCCAAGCAGTTGAGCGCCATCATCGGCTACGAAGATCGTTGATCGCCCCTGTTCAAGATTGTCCGCAATCCAGTTTGTCGCGGCGCTCAGATCTGGTGGGCATTCATAGAATTGCCGGTACTGATCAAAAAGGTCAGCGAGCTGATCAAGATCTTGAGCCTCCGCGAGGCGAACGGTGACGGCGGTGTCCATGGCGCTCTCCATGATTCTCTCCTTCACGATCTAGTGACATCAATCTACCGGCTCTCCATGGATTTGCAAAAACTGCAGTTCGGCGAGTCGAAAACAAGAAGTCCAGCCAACCCGATAATCCAAATGGATGCGGTTTAGCAAAATGTGACAGGCGATACTCGTTGTCACTTTTTGCACCGAATGGAGGCGATTCGCGTCGCGAAAAGCAGTAGCGTATTGGTTCACGCTGACCATTTGGATAGCGTTGGCAGCAAAGAGCAAAGAATAACGAGGCCACTATGGTCAGTAACGAACAGGAGGCACAACAGGTTGTGATTCGCCACATTGGCGGTTTCGCCTGGCCCACGTTGCTCCTACTGATGAGCTGCGTAGCGATATACGTGGCTGCCGTGGCGCATTTGCTGACTGAACCGGCTTTCTCCTGGTGGGCGCTGGCAGGCATCGCCTTTTGCACCTACGCGATCTACACCCCGCTGCACGATGCCGTTCACGGCGCGGTCACGGGAATGAGCTTGGAGCACCGGTGGATCAATGAGTGGACGGGGTATATCGCAGGCCATTTCTTGGGCATCTCATTTACTGCTCATAGACGCTCCCATCTGAAACACCATCGATTGACGAACCACCCTAGCGAAGATCCTGACATGGTGCTCTCAGCGCACAGCCCGCTTCAGCTGCTACTTGCCTGGCTAAAAGGTGTGCCCAAGGAGTGGGTATTCGCAGCCTCCTTTGAGCATTTCACCGACGCAGAAAAGGTTGCGGTCAGGCGTGAGTTCATTGCCATTATCCTGACGCGCCTCCTGGTGCTGCTCTTTTGTGCTGATCTTGGTGTGACGTTGCTGACGCTACTCGTGGGGCAATTCATCGGTAATGCGGTGCTGGTTACCCTCTTCGCTTGGTCGGTACATCACCCGCATACCGAGCAGGAACGTATGCACACCACGACGCTCTATCAGGCGCGAACAGGACTCGATACGGTAATGACGCTGTTGTGGGGCTATCAGAACTATCACGCGATTCATCATCTGTACCCCAAGGTGCCATTTTTCCGCTATCGACGGGTGTATAAGGCCCTCGAGTCCTATCTTGTGGGCAGCGGTGTGCCGGTAAAGCAGCTCGTCTAACGAGTCGGGTGACGCCTGTCACCACGACATCTCCTATGGTTTTTGCGCAGTCCCGCGGGAGATTGTTCTCTCATAGGGCTCGGCAGGCGTTTGGCTGAAGCCCTCGCTATTCTTAACCGACCAACCGACCAACCGACCAACCGACCAACCGACCAACCGACCAACCGACCAACCGACCAACCGACCAACCGACCAACCGACCAGCTATCCAGATGGCGTTGGGCTCGACGCCCTGATATCTGAACTCACCCAATACCGACGGCCAGCGAGGACCGGCTCTGTCACGTGACCTTCACACACAGAGTGGTACATTGTGGTGTCAGTTCCCAAAACAAGTGTCAAGAAACGGGCTGAACGCAAACAACAATCAGGAGAGTCGATATGAAAGCAATCATCCGCTGGGTGGCGGTGTGCTGTCTCGCTGGCTTCACCAGCGTGGCGACCGCCGAGAGACTCGAGGTATTTCGTTGGCAGGCCAATTCCTCCTCTCCGGAGGCCTTGGTGCAGGGCATGATGGCTGGAGCCAAAATTCACGAGAAGTATGGCGCGACGGTAGGCATCTTCCGCATGGACATCGGCAGCTCGGGCTACCCGACTTTTGACTATGTCCTGCGCTGGGATTCAGGCGCGGATTGGGCCAAAACCAAAGAGACTAACTTCAACGAGGAGTGGCAGGCCTTCTGGGCGCAAGCTTCCCAAAACCCTTCGGGCACTCTGCTGTGGTCAATGGAAGCAATGAACTGGGACGATTCAGTGAAGGCTGCTGATTTCGCACAGGACGGTCCCTACCGGGTGTACGTCTGGCAGCCCAATGCCGGGAAGTCCGCGGCCGTGTATGCCTCGTTTAGCCAGGCAGCCAAAATGCATACCGCAATGGGTGCCAAAGTGAACATCTACCAGGAAGGTGTTGGTGGTAATGGCAAGGTGCACTACGTCATGTCCTTCGAGGATTGGCAGGATATGGCTGACTTTGGTGACAAAGTGATGGCGAGCGAGGAGTTTCGTTTTCTTCAGGCCGCCGCCGCGGGTGCTGCTACGCCCATTGGCTCCATCCAAGGTGAACCCCTCTACTACACCGGCCGTTAAGGTCTGATCCCGGATCACGCCCCCTTTTTTTGGGGGGGCGTGATCATTCCCCCGTTTTAGCTAGAAGGAGCTATCCAATGAGATTTTTGATGGTGCTATGCCTTTTGTTGGTGGGCGCATCGGCGCTCGCTGAAGAGGAAGCGATGCGCGATGTCAAAACGGCCAATCCGTTTATTTTGTTACACCCCGAGTCGCAGCAGGCCGCAGCTGAGGCGTATTACGCCGCGGTGGAGAAAAATGTGTTCAATGGGGCGATTCCGCTGAAGCACGCACAGCTTGCAGCGATATCCGCCTCGGTGGCGATGAAGTGCGTTTACTGTATTCCCGCGCACACTGCGTTTGCCCGTGCAGCAGGCGCCACGGAGGAAGAGATCAAAACCGCCGTGGCGATTGCGGCAGACGTGGCGCTCAACAGCTCCATGCTCTACGGCAATCAGTTTGATATGGAAACCTTTATGAAAATGTTTGAGTGAGGGTCCATGCGGGGCTGCATGAAGGCTGGCCCTGCGCACCTGAATCTCGACTGACACAAGGAGAAGAAAATGAAGAATGCAAAAACCTTTTTGGGGATCAGTACCGCGGTCGGTTTGATGCTGACACTGGCGGCCGGTCAGGCCTGGTCGCGTCCGGCGATGTCCGTGCTCACCGTCAACACCAAGGACCCGGCAGATTATCTGCAGTGGGTGCAGGGTAGCGGCGAGGCGATCGCAGAATCGATTGATGCCGCTGTCGGCGGCATTTGCGTACCGTCGGCCGGCTTCTACGGCCCCGGCGAGCTGTACTACTGGCACCTCTTTGGTGACCATGCGACTGCGCTGGGTTCCGAACAGTACAACCCGACAGTGATGAAGGAGCTGAAAAAACTCAAAGCGGATCGCGTCGTTTCCCGCGGCGATGCCTATAGCGTGATCTATGCGGAGCCGGGTGACTATGCAACCGGCGATACCTTCGCCAACTGGAACATCGTGATATCGAGTGATGATCAAGCCCAGTATCTGAAAGAGGTCGCACGCATGTCTGCTGCGGCGGACGAGAACGGTTTTTCAGATATCCGCTTTACGGTCTATAGCTATCTGAGCGGCGAGAATGCGGGCAAGCTAATGACAGTGGTCGAGGCGCCGAACGGCAACCGCCTGGGCGCTATGCTCGATGCGCTGGAGAGCGACTGGGCGTCGGCTATTCTGGGTGACATGGCCAAGGTCAGGCAGTACGAGCATGGCTTCATCATGAACTGCCGCGTGGTCTACGCCGCAGAAAGTTAAGCGGCCGACCCGTCTTCAGTGTCGGGCGCTGGCTCAGCGTGCAGCGCCCGCACTGTTTGCTCCAACAGGTGCTCAAACACGCTGAAATCCCCCTCGCATCCTCGCAGCGCTTCGCGGCCAATCACGATCTCTATCTCGCCGTTTCGGTCCACGGCGACACAGGGCAGCTGGCCCCCGACCTGAGCAGCAACGTGCCCGGGCAACTCATCGCGATGTAGCCAGTTGAGCGAGGCCGCAACGCCTTTGCGCCTGCGCCAGTCTGATCGGCCCAGTGGGTTCCAGCCGTGGGACAGGTCACACAGCGCGCACTCCGCTTTACCTAAACACTTGTCACGAAGGTAGCGGAGCTCACCCATAAATGAGCCATCCGCGTCATAAATTGCATAGAGAGTCGGTTCTGGTGCCACGGTGATTCCCTTCAATCCGGACTGCGGAGATGTTATACCGTTTTCAGTCGAAGCAGATCAGGGGCAGTAAAAATGGACTTTTCCCTTTGTGACCGTAGTGCCTTGCGTAGGTGCTGTCTCAGCGTTTTCCTGACGATTTGCCCCGTATTTTGCCTCCCTGTGATGTCCGCAGGCGACGCTCTGACCTTGCAACTCACGCAAGCGGATCAGCTGCCGCAAACGGTGACCTCGCTCAAACAGCTCAACACCCGCGCCGGCGACATGCTCTCGCTGAGCTCGGAGTTCGGTGATGACTTCGTGTTCCGCGTGGAGACATCCCGACGGTCGAATCATGGCAACAAGGTGATTCGGGGCGTGAGTGAGGCGGGTGGCCGCCTGACGATGGTCGTTACTTCCGACGGGCAGCTTCAGGGGTCGCTTCGCCAGGGTGGCAATGCGTATCGGCTGGTGCAGGAGGGGGATCAAATCGTTTGGCACTATGCCGATCCCTATCTGGCGCGCCCCGTGGATCGGGGCGGTGTAAAGTTGCCGCGAGCCCATAAAGCGTCGCCGGCCGCTGAATTGAACCTCGATCTCAAGCGCATGGAACGCACGGTGTTAAAAGACCTTTCTGACGAGACGATTCATTACCCGGTTTTTGGTTCAGGCACGGCGACGCTCGATGTGCTCTTCTATCACGAGACCAGCATGGAAACCCCAGAGGCGATCGCCGATCTGGTGATTGACATCACCAATCAGGCCATGATCGACAGTCAGATCGCGCTGCGCGCTAATGTGGTCGCCGTGAAGCCCCTTGAGATTGATCCTGCGAAGCTTCAAGAAGAGGTGCTCAATCAGATGTTCGATGCAGAGGCGCCGTTTACCGATATTGAGAGTGACCGCGCGTTTTATGACGCGGATCTTGTAGTGGCGCTCCGCGAGAACATTCCTGAAGATGACGATGCCTGCGGCATTGCCCCGGTAGGGGTGCAGGATGGTCTTGCGTACCGAGAAGCCTATGTGACGGTCGTACAGTGGTTGCCGGCAGAAAAGGCCACAGGCGATACCTATTGCACCGACACCACTACTACCCATGAGATTGGACATTTGCTGGGTTCCACCCATGAGCGTCGTATTGCCGAGGAGGATGAGTCGCAGGCCTATCCCTTCAGTTTCGGACACTATCGAGAGGGAGTTTTCCACACCATCATGAGTTATGGCACCGAGCCCGAGAGTGCCGTGTTTTCCAACCCAAAACTGAGAAGCTGTAGTGGACAGGCCTGTGGTGTGGCGGCGGGTGACCCTGAGTCAGCGGACAATGCGCGTGGTTTTACGCAAACCCGCTTTATGTTGGCGGGGTACCAGAGTGACGCGGTAGCCCCGGAACTGGTCAGTGACCTCCGTATTGTTGGCGGAGAGCTCTCAGCGAACCCTAACTATGACGGGGCGTGTGAGCTTGATGATGGTAGCGAGGGAGTCAGTACCGGCCATGGCCTAATCAACCAGACTCCCCACACCATAGAACTCCGCGGCTTTTCTGGCCTTACGGCGGCCGGTACCACGGAGATCGTCACTTATGATGCGGGCGAGGCGCCGATGGAGCCCGGCACTTTTCGGGCGGCTACGCTCTGCGCTGCGGAAGATGAAGCGAGCCCATTTGGCACCAACTACACAGAGTCGTGGTTCACCTACTACGACCCTACGGTCGACAGGTTGGTGGAATCGCTCCACTTGCTGTGGGATGCCGACTACAGCGCTACCTATGCTGAGGTAAGAACGACTTCATCAACTGAGGGGGCTGCCGCTGGCCATACTGCTCGCCAGGTCAAAACCGGCGAGTCGCTGACCGTCAATTTTGCGCCGGCCAGCGGCTATCGGTTGCTACGCGTAGACAGCTCCTGTGGTGGTAGTTTGCAGGGCAATGCGTTCACGGTGCAGCAGGTCGTTGCCGACTGCCTGCTGGAGCCGAAATTTGAGACTGCCTTGGCGCCCGGGGATACCTTTGAGCTCATTTTGGAAGAGCCGGCGGCCAGCAGCGTCTATTCTGGGGTGGGCAACCTGCGCGGCTGGTCTGTGGCGACCGCGGGTATCGACCGTATCGAGATCTGGTTCGATGGCGCCTACGCGTTTGATGCACCCTATGGGGGCGCCCGAGGTGACGTGGGCAATATTTTTCCGGATATTGATAATTCAGCTAGCTCCGGTTTCTCGATCGCCTGGAACTACAGCAACATGGCGCCGGGAGAGCACGTCATCACGGCGCGGGCGTATAACCAAAACGGTCAATTCACGGAGAGTAGCTCCACCTTCACGGTCACGCGTTTCCACAAGCCGTTCCTGGGCGTCAATGCCCAGATAGATTTATCCGGCGCGCAATGCTCCGTGTCTGACAGCCAGATTTCATTGGGTGACGCCGTCATGGATGGCAAGGTCTACGACATCTTGTTGGACTGGCGCACCGAAGCTCAGGATTTCCAGATTATTGAGATCCGCTAGAGGTCCACGGGGTACTCGTGTGGCCTGAGAAACCAGCACAATGCCTCGGCCTTGCTGGGCCACGGTGTCTTCTGATGCGCCTCTGCGGCTTGCAGGTGATGATGATGCGGTCCGCCACTCGATAGTGTCTGCTCCGCAATGTTCAAGAGCTCGACAGGCGAACGGCAATTCGCTGAGGGCGCGGCCGGTGATTCAGCCAGCATAAAGTTGTCGAGCGAGGCGGGTGCCGCTTCCTCAAAGTCACGGTGCTGCCATAGCCCCGTCTTGGTATCGAGGGCATAGGAAGGCAAAAGTCTGCTACCCCGTCGTGCAATCAGCGTCATCGCACGTAACACGTAATCAACTTCCTCCTCGGTGCTCAACCAGTGGAGGTTGAATCTCACCCACCCGGGGCGCAGACAGCCAAACCCGCGCCTCACCTCGGTAGCCAGCGCCTCGGAGTGCTCGGGTGTCAGATCCAGCAAAGTATGGCCGTAGGGCCCGGCGCAAGAGCAGCCACCTCTGGCCTGAATACCAAACAGATCATTGAGCAACCGCACCACAAACCCGTAATGCAGTTCCCCTTCATCTGACCGGAAGCGCAGCGAGAAAATAGGCAGCCGCTCAGCGTTGGCGGGCCCGAGCAGTTCCAGCCCCGGTGCTTCTTGAAACTGCGCTCTGGCCTGCCCCACATGCTGCTTCTCTCTCTTGGCGATGACCTTATAGCCCACCTGTTTTGGGATGCTGATTGCCATGGCGCCGCGAATGGATTCGATAATGCCGGGGGTGCCGCCCTCCTCCCGATGCTCGGGTTCCGGATGCCACTCATGCCAGTCCGGCGTGACATAACGCACCGTGCCGCCGCCGATTTGGGCAGGTACAGCGTTGTTGAGCAGATGGCGTTTGACTGCCAATACGCCGCTGCTTCCCGGGCCGCCGATAAATTTATGGGGCGAGAAAAAGACCGCATCAAGCGGTGCGTCCTCCCGATTCATGTTGATGGGCAGATAGGGCGCCCCCGCGGCGTAGTCCCAGACAGCGAGTGCCCCGTGCTCTTTGAGGATCTGCGTGATGCCGTGAACATCCGACTGGATGCCGGTCACATTAGAGGCCGCGGAAAAACTCCCTATCACAAGTGATCGATCCCGGTGCTGTCGGAGTGTCTCGATCAGCGCTCCCTGATCGATACCGCCCGCGGCATCGAGCGGTATTCGAATCACATCGGCCGCGGTCTCACGCCAGGGCAGCTCATTAGAGTGATGTTCGTAGGGACCAATGAGCACCAGTGCGCGGGTGAGTGCTTCATCCGGGGCGTCGGTGAGTTGGGTTTCAGCTGATTTCAGGCCGAGCAGGTGGATCAGCGTGTTTACGGCACCGGTTGCACCGGAGCCACAAAAGATCAGCGCATCTTCCGGGCCCGCGTTAATCACCTCCTTGATCGTCTGCCGGGCCCATTCCCTGAGCTGTCCCGTGTGGCGCCCGGTGTGGGACGCCTCCGAATGTGTGTTGGCGTAATGGGGTAACACGTCCCGGGCAATCGCGTTTTCGATTGAGGTCAGACTCCGACCACTGGCGGTATGGTCGCAATAGATGAGAGGCCGCTCGCCAAAGGGGGTTTGTAGGGTCGTGTCTCGCCCAATGACCTGTTGTTGCAGCGTGTCGATTAGCTGCTCTGGCTCGCTGCAGGGTGCTTTTTCAGGGTTAACGGGGAGGGATGCAGGCATGCAAGAGTGCTCGGGAATTCGATATCCCTATCCTGCGACGCCAGCCGCGCGCCATGTGTGCAATGCGCGTGTGGAGCAGCCACCGAAACGCACATATTGTGTGTTTAAATAAATATAAATGATAAAAACGTGCTTAGAGATGTTTTATGACGCAACAAGAGTCTATTGACGCGCTGGATCGCAAGCTGCTCCGCGCCCTGCAGCGTGACAGTGCGGAGCCCATGTCAGATCTGGCGGAACGGTGCGGGCTGTCGCGATCGGCATGTAGCCGCCGCATAGCCCGCCTGGCGGAGGCGGGAGTGATCGAGCGGTCGGTTGCGTTGCTATCGCAGAGCAAGCTGGGACTGGGCCTGACGGTGTTTATCGCCATCAAAACCAATCAACACAACGCGGTCTGGTCCAGCCAGTTCCAGCGCGTCGTTGAACAGCTGCCGGGCATTCTTGAGGTGCATCGTTTGGGCGGCGATATCGACTATCTGGTAAAAGCTGTGGTGCCCGATATGCCCGGTTACGACGCGCTCTACCAGCAACTGATCAAGGCCGACCTCTTCGACGTCAGCGCGAGCTTTGTCATGGAAACCATGAAAAGCACCACCGAATTGCCTCTCTGACCGCGTGAAAAATAGTGCTCACTCGCCTTCGAGGCGATGACGCTGATCCTCTGGCCTGTTTCTGGTGTTGCAAAATAGGCGCCGAAAGCGTGAGTCAGATGTGCGAGCCGGATGGCAATTATGCAGCTCCAAAACGCATAGATTTATACCAATTAGGCCTGTTCAATCTGCGCTTTAGAGGTTATTTTTACAAACACTCTGTTAATCTTTGTCCGGACATAACAAAAAAATCAGCCCTGCCAGCGGTTTTGTTTCATTCGGCAGGCTCTGAAATTTTCATCCCACTCACAAATAAATATCAAAGAGGAAACCCATGAGTACGATTCGTAATGCCTCAATACTCGCTGTCGCGGTGTCCATGGCCGTCTCGGGCCAGGTTAATGCCCAGCGATCAACGACCACTGAAATTGAAGAGGTAGTGGTCACCGCGCAGAAGCGCGAAGAGAACATGCAAGACGTGGCGATCTCCATGTCAGCCATGGATGCAAACGCGATTGAAAAATCGTTTGCGAGAACGATCGACGACATAACGGGAATGTCTCCCAACCTGATAATCAATCCGATCCTCGGTAACGGTACAGTGGGAGTCTCCATCCGCGGCATGCAGCACGCTGAAGTCGAGAAGAGCTTTGACCCCGCAGTAGCGATTTATCAGGACGGGATTTATCTTTCTTCCACCACCGGCGCCCTCAGAAATATGTGGGATGCCGAGCGGATTGAAGTATTGCGTGGACCGCAGGGCACCCTATTTGGCCGCAATACGATTGGTGGGCTCGTTCATGTCATCCGGTCTAAGCCCACAGGCGAGTGGGGCGGAAAGGTCGTGGGTACCTTCGCGCAGGACAGCCAAACGGATCTGAAAGGTTTAATTAACCTGCCGGAGATGGGTGGTTTATCAGCCAAGCTCTCCGCAGCCAGCATTCGTGGTGGTGAATATTTTTACAACGCCACACGCGACGAGGACGAGGGCGAAAATGATCTCTTGATGATGACCGCGGATGTGCTTTTTCAGCCAAACGATAATTTTGAATTTCGGCTTATCTACGACTACATCGACGATGACACCCCCACTCGACCCCTGTCAGCCATAATTGCGCCTGGGGAGGGGTTTTATGGCCTAGCGTGTATTAACCCTGCCACGGGAACGGACTCCGGGGAGTGCTTGGGCGGCGTCAATCGATCGGATGACGACCTCTACACTGTCTACTCTTCTTTTGATCAGTATTCTGAGCTCAGAACAGATGCAGTCACTATCCATGCAAATTGGCAAATCTCAGATCGCCATAGGTTGGCATTTGTTTTTGGTGATCGTGAGACAGAAGAGCAAGCCTTCAACGAATTTGATGGGACCTCAACCGATGTTTTCTGGACGGACCGTCCGACACTGGAAAACCAGACGAGTTATGAATTCAGGCTGGAATCTGATTGGAGTGACAGCCTGCGTTCCACCTTCGGTTTGTTTCTGTGGGAGAGCGATTACACGCTTCAGCAAAACACAGGGATTCTCAATAATATAAACCCAACTCCAGTTACCAATTACTCGGCGTCGCCACTTTATAGTCAGGATGTCGAATCCACAGCGGTATTCGGGCAGGTCGATTGGGATGTGACCGATCGCCTAATGTTGAGTGTAGGTGGTCGTTGGCTCGACGAGGAGAAGGAAGCTTGTATGACGGTGACGGGCTATCCCGTCAATCCACTACAGACATTGTTGGGGCTGCCCGAAGGGTCTGTCGCGTATACCGATATTTCCGGGCGTGACAAGACCTTAGATCCATATCCATACCTGCTGGGAGGCACCGTACAAGGCGCAGCTTGGGGCGCCAACTGTCCTTCTTGGGCCGATTCAGTCTACGACGATTCGTTTGATGGCACGGCTTCGTGGGACGAGTTTACTCCTCGTATTGCGGCACAATACTCCTTTGACGCCGGTATGGCCTACGTGACTTACTCAGAGGGCTTTCGATCGGGCGGCTTCAACGGTCGTGCAACGGCGCCTGATAATACAGGTCCATATGAC
>CBFHIW010000023.1:0-37089 GCA_965656065.1 Luminiphilus sp.
AGCTCGCCTCCGGTGAGCACAGCAGCGCGACGAACTCGCCGATATCGTTTTCGCAGTCACCAATCCGCCCGAGAGGGATAGATGCCTCGAAGGCTGCCGCTTCCTCGGGATTCGCTTCCGCCCAACCGGCCAATGCCGGTGATTTGGCATGGGGCAAAATCACGTTCGTTCTGATGCCCAGTGGGCCCCATTCGCAGGCTGCGCCACGGGATAGCGCTCGAATTGCCTCTTTTTCCGCCGCGTAGGCGCTGTAGCGCGCGTTATCCCAACGCATCGCGCTGGTGCTCGCCAGATTGATAATGTGACCCTCACCCTGCTCGACCATGAGTGGCTGGACCAACTGCATCAGCTTCAGGGTCGCGACCGGCCCAACGCGAAGGCTCTGCTGAAAGGCATCCAGATTCTGTTTCATCAACGGTCCCGGCCGGGTCGAGACGGCGTTGTTAACCAGGATATCGATGCGTCCAAAAGTACCGTGGGCGTCAGCAACGAGGGCGTCCAGCGTCACGAGTTGACCGATATCGCACTCCAAAGCCCGGCTCTCCGTGCCAAAGCGTTCGGTGATCTGGGTGCAGGTGTGCTCACACTTTTCGAGCGTCCGCCCCACGGCGATCACCCGGACCCCGCGTTTCGCTAACGAAAAGGCGATGCCCTGACCGATGCCCTGACCCGCGCCGGTGATGAGCGCCACTTTTTCCGTGAGTGGAACAGGCATGGGAAGTCTCCTTTAGTGCAGTCGCTGTTCGGTGAAATGGGCGACAGATAAGGTGTCGAAATCGATAAACTGTCGACTGCTGCCGAGCAGTTTAGCGACATGATTTTTCAGGTCAGCGGGATGCTCTTCGGCTGCGAAGAAGACGGCGGCGGAATCGGCGGCTTCGATCGGGAATGTCTCCTCGGCGATGCCATCGAGTGCCGGACCAAAGTGAGCAAGAATTTCGTGCTGCGCATAGCTTTCAGTATTTTGGCAGGAGATGGCGACTTCGGTGTGTTCTTGTAGCCAGCGCTGTTCGAGCTCGTGCGCATCCAACTCAGCGAGCTTTTGAAAGCCCGACCATTGCAGGGTGCCGGCGTGGGAGGTGCCCGCTTCAAGGTTGAGTGGCAGTGGCCAGTGCACGCGGCTGAGGTACACGGCCACACCCGTCTGCTGGTGTATCAATTCCAGGTCTGTGGATGTGGGGGGTGTATCGAGATCAATGGCGATCCTGCCTTGGGGGTCGAGATTCGGCGGGTCGCGACGCCATTGGTCAGCGCGGGCGCTGTGTTGGTCGTAGGTCGCAAGCCACGCACCTTGTGCTGCCTCAAAGTGGGTGACCAGCGCCTTTGCCTCTGACACGGACGGCGCTGACTCCCCAAAAAAAACCAGCTGTACGCGGTAGGGCGTTGCCATTAGTCGCTGCTAATAGCCACGCAGGGTCGCAAAGCGGTCACGGTGGAAAGCGCTGTTACCGTATAGCTGATTGCAGACCCGCGATCGTTTGAGAAACAGGCCGATATCCATCTCGTCGGTGACGCCCATGCCGCCGTGCATTTGCACTGCCTCGTTTGAGAGGTGCTGAAAAATATCGCCGACCAGCACTTTAGCCTTGCTTGCCTGCTCTGACAGCACCGGCTCGCCACTGTCCATGGCGAGCAGCGCATGAAAGGCGGATGCCGCTGCGAGTTCCAGCTCGCAGTAGGCGGTGGCCAAGCGATGCTGAAGCGCCTGAAACGTGCCGATCTTGACGTCGAACTGCTCCCGCTCCTGCAAATACGCCACCGTGCGCTCAAGCAGTTCGCGACTGCCGCCGAGCATCTCGCAGCTCAGCATAATGGTCGCCTCGTCACAGGCGCGCGTGAAGCCTGATGCCAGCGCCGCTCCCGTGAGCCACTCTTCGGCCTCGACGTTACGCAGCGTCAGCGAGGCATACTGGCGACCGTCCATCAATTTTTGGGAGTGTAGCGTGACGCCATCGGCAGCTTTAGGCACAACCGCGAGGCATAGCTCATCTGTCTCATCCACGGCTGAGACGATCAGATAGTCTGCAGCACCCGCATCCATTACCAGCGTTTTGTCGCCGCTGATGGTGGTGCCATCCCGGCGGGTTTGGCGGGGTAGCGTGTGGAAGTGATTGCCTTCGTGCATCGCGACCGTGGCGACGGATTCACCGCTCATCAGTGCGGGCACGCGTCGCGCGATTTGCTCGGGACTCCCGCAATACCGGATGACAGCTTGCGCATGAATCGCACTGGAAAGCAGTGGGCTGGCGCACAGGGTGCGCCCGATCTCTTGCATGAGCGCGCCCATGCCCAGCCAACCGAAGCCCAACCCACCGTCATCTTCTGCATGCGCAGCAGCCGGCGCGCCCAACTCGCAGAGACCAGACCAGAGTGCGGGCTGCCATGCGAGGTCGGTATCCTCATCACGCAAGACCCGAAGCGCTTCAACAGGGGCTTCCCGAGACAGGAAATCCGCGATGGTGTCGCGCAGCATGCGTTGTTCATCATTCAGGATCATGATCTACCGCTTCCTACTCCGGTAATCCAAGGCCGCGCCGGGCGATGATGTTGAGCTGAATTTCCGAGGTGCCACCGGCAATGGTGTGCGCCTTGTTATAAGCCCAGTTGCGCACCATGCGCTCGAGCTCGGGTGAGTCGCTCTCTGCCATGGCCAAGCCATCGGCGCCCAGTATTTCCAGCATGAGCTCGTCTTTTCGCTGCTGTTCAGTGGTGCCGATGTACTTCAGGGTAAGGGGCAGGGCAGGGTCGAGCTGTCCCGCTTTCATTCCCCGAAAGAGGGTCTCGTTGAGATGATCGAGCGCGTCCGCATGCATCAGGTGGTTCGTGATCCTCGACCGTAAGTCCCCGTCCGCAATCCGGCCGTCCTCGGAGAGGGCGAGACGCGATTTGGCCAGCTCGATAAGGCCTACATCGACCTTTTCGGTGATGGACTCCATCGTCGCCATGAGCTTGCGCTCGTGCTTCAGCAATTCCTTGGCGACTTGCCAGCCACCGTTCAATTCGCCAACGAGGTTTTCTCGCGGCACGCGGACCTCATCAAAAAAGGTCTGGCAAAACTCGGACTCGCCGCTGATCAGCGGGATAGGTCTTGTGGAGACACCTGCGCTGGCCATATCGATCAGCAGAAAGCTGATGCCGTCGCGTTTGGCGGCGTCGGGGTCGGTGCGGACCAGACAGAAGATCCAGTCTGCGACGTCGGCTCGCGTCGTCCAGATCTTGGTGCCCGAGACGACAAAGTGATCACCCTTGTCTTCAGCACGTGTCGAGAGACTGGCGAGGTCAGAGCCCGCACCGGGCTCTGAATATCCCTGGGCCCATCGGACTTCTCCACGGACAATGCGCGGTATGTGAAGCGCCTTTTGCTCGGGTGAGCCGAAGGTCAGCAGGGCGGGCCCCAGCATCCACAGCCCCATATCGTAGAGGGGCGGGCGGCATTTCAATCGGGCCATCTCCTGCTCCAGCACCCGCGCCTCATCTGCGGTCAGTCCCCCACCACCGTATTCGGTGGGCCAGGTTGGTGCCGTCCAGCCTTTGTCTCGCATGGCTTCGAACCATTGACGCGCATCGTCAGAGGGGAAGCGCGACTGCGATCCCGCCCAAATCTGTTCCTCACGCACAATGGGCTGGCGCTGCGAGATGGGGCAGTGCGCTTCGAGCCATGCACGGACGTCCTGGCGGAAGGTATCGGTATCGCTCATATCACGAGGGGCTCTGGTTTACGGTGGGGGCCATCAGAAGAATTCATCGCGAATCGCCTGCTTCAATAGCTTGTTGACCGCGTTGCGAGCTAAGGCGCTGTCTGTAAAGCGCCATTGCACGGGTATCTTGTAGGCCGCCATGCGTTCAGCGCACCAGGCTTGCCAGTCCTCGGCGGTGAGTGCGCATTCAATGGTGGTGCGGATGACGGCGCCGGGTACCTCGCCGAGGGCGCTGTCGGGCAGGGCCACCACCGCGGCCTCCTCGCAGTCGGGGTGCTCGAGCAGCATCGCCTCGACCTCGCTGGGGTAGATATTCTCGCCACCTCTCAGCACCATGTCCTTGGCGCGACCGCAAATGTGGAGCAGTCCCTCTTCATCGATGTAGCCAATATCCCCCGTCTCCAGCCAGCCGTCCTCAAACATCGATTCGCCGTCTGTCCCTGACACATACCCGCTGATGGTGGCGCTGGAGCGTACCCACATCTCCCCGGGCGTGCCGTCGGCAACTGCTGAACCGTGCTCGTCACAGAACCGGAACTCCATGATGGGGCTCGGAAAGCCGGATGTGCTGGGGCGTTCGTGTGCGTAATGCCCGGTGAACGCAGCGCCCGTGCCGCCGCTCTCGGTGAGGCCCCAGCCGGCGCCAGCCAGTCCATCGGGTGTCTTTTGCCGATACAGATCATGCAGCAGAGGCGGCGTATCGGCGCCCCCTGCGCTGATATTGGCAACGGCGGAAAAGTCACTGCTGAGGGCATCCTCGCGATTCAATAAATCGAGCAGCATGGTGGGTGCCCCCATGAGCACGGTAATGCCTGACTCGCGCACCAACCGGAGCGCCTCGTCCGCATCCCACTTGTACATCAAATACAGTCCCCGGCCGTGTCGCAGGTTGATGATGAACTGTGAGAACAGACCGCTGATATGAAAAAGCGGGACCGCCAACAGGGTTTTGGCAGGGATGCCTGAACCCATTTGTCGATTCATCGCATCGGTATTGGTCATGTAGGTCGCGGCACCAATGAGCTCAATATTCATGAGTGACTGGCAAGCGTTGGCATGAGTGAACAGAGCACCTTTGGGTCGTCCTGCTGTACCCGAGGTGAACAGCAGGATGGCGGAATCATCGGGCGCCGCCATAACGGGCGCATGCTGCATACCCGCGCCGAGGGCGACCGACCAGTCGTGGTCGGCTTGTCCAAGCTGTGCTGCATCGACAAGCAGTGTGGTCACGCTTAAGCCGGTGTCGCGGATGAAGCCGAAACGGGCCTCGTCACAGATCACTACCTGTGCGGCACTGTCTTCCAGTCCTTGCTGCAGCTCCGCGGCTTTTCCCCAGCTGTTGAGCGGCACCGCCACGCCACCGCACTCCATGATGGCGACAAAGGCGATCAGCCATTCCGGACAATTGCGCATGGCAATCGCGACGCGATCACCCGCGGTGATGCCGCATGACTGTTGCAGGTAGCCCGCGAGGCTATCGACAGCGTCGAAGAATTGCGCAAAGGTCCACGCCTGGTCCAGATATTCAATGAAGAGCGCGTCGCCAAACTGTCGACCAGGCGCCATGACTGCGCAGAGATTGGGTTCGGCATTGCGGTAAGACTTCACCGTGTAGCCATCGCGCGGGACGTCAAGCACCTCGAACGGCGCGCCGGGTCCGGTCAGCTGTGCGATAGCGGCGTGGTGTGCGGCAGTGAATTCGCTCATGGTGCGCAGAAGCTTCAGTTACGGGTAGTGTATGACAGGCCTGCATGATGGGCGCTGAGCAGGCCTGCGTCATAGTCTCTTCGGGCTATGGTGCCCCCAAGCCGTGCGTTGACCCTTTGAGGCGTGACTCCATAATGACGCACAACTGACTGCAAAGGTACGGCGTTAGCTGCGATGGAGACCCGTCTCACCACCCTGCTGGGAAGCCAATATCCCGTGATTCAGACGGCGATGGGCTGGATTGCCGACGCCGATCTGGTGGCGGCAACCGGTCGCGCCGGTGGATTCGGATTTTTGGCAGGCGCGGTGATGAGTCCGGCTGAAGTCGAAGCGGGTATCAGTGCGATCCGCGCGCAGACCGATGCGCCTTTTGGCGTGAACTTTCACATGTACGTTCCCCACGCCCAGCAGATTGTCGACATCTGTATTGCCGAACAGGTCGGGGCGGTGAGCTACAGCCGCTCGCCTGACGCCGCCACCATCGCGCGCTTCAAGGCCGCGCGCATTGTGTGTGTTCCGACAGTGGGCGCCTTGAAACATGCGGTAAAAGCGGTGGAACTGGGGGCGGACGCACTTGTCGTGCAGGGCAGCGAAGGCGGCGGGCACACCGGGCAGGTGGCGACGTCTATTTTGCTACCGCAGGTGCGAGACGCGGTGACAGTGCCGCTGGCGGCTGCTGGGGGTTTTCGAAATGGCGCTGGTCTGGTTGCCGCGTTGAGTCTTGGCGCAGACGGCATTGCGATGGGTACGCGTTTTTTGTTGACCCGAGAGTCGCCGGTGCCGGATCACACCAAGGCGCAGTATCTCAACGCGGTGCCCGAGCAAATCATTGTGAGCGCGGCTTTGGATGGTCTGCCGCAGCGCATGGTGCTGAATCCGCAGCTGAAGTCCTTGATGTCGGCATCCTCCGTCGGTTTGCTCCTCACTGCGATCAAGAATGCCTTTGCCTTCTCCAAACAAACCGGCGATTCACCTTGGGCCCTGTTGAAATCCGGATGGCGCATGTATCGCGCCGGCGATGATTCGTTAGCAACCACCCTGATGTCCGCGAATGCACCCATGCTCATACAGGAGGCGGTGGTGCACGGGCGGCCCAAGACGGGCATCCTGCCCTCCGGACAGGTCGCCGGGTTAATCGACAATCTGCCGTTGGTATCAGAGCTCATGGAGCAACTGATCGAGGAGGCGGGTGCCGCTATGGCACGTCTACACGCACTTCGAGGCGACGGCACTGATAGCGCTGGTCCGGGAGTCTCTGCCGTGACCGGCGACCAGTCAGATTAAGAGGAACTAAAGATGGCGTTTCACAGTGAGATCCAAGAGGGCATCGCCCACCTGATCCTGAACAAGCCGCCGGTGAATGCGTTCAACAGCGCGGAGTGGGCGGGTATGGCTGCAGAGATCAAATCCCTCGGTGACCAGGATGCGGTGCGCGTGATCGTGATCAGCGCGGAAGGCAAAGGGTTTTGTGCCGGTGTCGATATCAAGGAATTGGGCGCTGAGCCCGCCAAAATCTTGCCGGTCAACAAGGGCAACTACGACACCTTCGAAGCGATACACCGCAACCCCAAGCCCGTCATTCTCGCGATCCACGGCTTCGTGCTGGGAGGTGGAATCGGCATGGCAGGGGCGGCCGATATCATCGTCGCCTCCGAATGCGCGACCTTCGGTGTGCCCGAGGTCGATCGCGGCGCGATGGGCGGTGGTGCACATCTGCAGCGTTTGTTCCCGGTGCAGAAGGTGCGGCACATGTATTTCACGGGAGAGTTTATTGACGCCGGCGAGGCGTGGCGGCTGGGGGCAGTGGAGAAGGTGGTGCCCCGCGACGAACTGGTGCCCGCTGCGATGGCCATTGCCCAGACGATTGCCGCCAAGAGTCCGAAGATGATCTCTCTGGCCAAGGAGGGGCTCAATGCCATCGAGGATGGCAACCTCGAAGAAAAATACCGCCGCGAGCAGGGCCTCACGCTCGAGGCCTACATGCACGAGGATTCACAGGAAGCGCGGAACGCCTTCAATGAGAAGCGGGATGCCGATTTTAATGAGTAGTGAACAGCAAAAGGGGAGTCCTTTATGGCATTAGCGAGTGATTATGGGCTAGGGCCGCACACCTTCCCGCGGGGCTGGTTCGTTGTTGCAGAAAGCGCCGAGCTGAACCAGGGACCTCGCGCGGTGCGTTTTTTTGGCCGCGATCTGGCGCTGTATCGAGGGCAGAGTGGCGCCCCGGTATTGCTGGATGCCTACTGCGGTCATATGGGGACCCATCTTGCCGCTGGCGATTCAGCGATGATCGTGCGCAATGGCGAGCAGATTGAAGGGGATTCGATCCGCTGCCCCTACCATGGCTGGCGTTATAGCCCGCAGGGCGAAGTTGACGACATTCCCTATCACGATGGACCGTGCCCGAAGTCTGCGTCCATCAGGTCCTATCCAGTAGTCGATACCATGGGGTGCATCATGGCGTGGTTCGACGAGGAGGGAGGCGAGCCCGACTATCCCGCACCATCGCTTGAACAATGGGAGGATCCGCGCTGGATTCACTGGCAGCTCGATCACCTCGGTGAGCTCGATATTCATCCCCAGGAAGTGCTCGATAACATGTCGGATATTCGACACCTCGGGCCGACCCATGGCGCACCCTGCCAGTACTTCGAGAACGAGGTACGTGACCACGTCTACATTCAGCGCCAAGGGGGCCCGATGCAGCTCTACGGTGGTGTGATGTTGTACACCACCACCTGGTATACCGGACCGGGCATTTTGCTGTCCAAGCAGGTGTGGGGTGACACCGCGCAGTTCGAGCTGATTGCCAACACGCCGGTGGAGGATGGGCGGATCAAAGCCTGGCACGGCTGTTTGGTACGCGCGCAGGGCGAGACCATCACGGATGAAGATCGCGAGATCGCGCGGCAGACCCAGGCCGGTGCCCTGGAGGCCTTCGCGACGGACTTCCAGATTTGGCGGCATAAACGCCCGGCGCTCAAGATCATGGCATTGAAAACCGACGGACCCTTCAAGGTGGGCCGCAGTTGGTATGGGCAGTTTTACCGCGGACGAACAGAGGCCAGTGAGGCAACCGCGGCGCTCAACGGCGTCTACCACGTGCCGGGAGTCGATACCCCGGCGGACCGGGATCACGCGATTGATGATGGCTTGCCGATATGAGCGGCGAGGGGGAGACACCGGTGATCACGCCCGAGTCAGCCGCCGCGCTATGTGATGCTTACCTGCAAGGCTTAGTAGCGGGTGACCTTGACGCCGTGGTGTCGCTCTTTTCCTCCGACGCGACCGTGGAGGACCCGGTTGGGAGTGAGATCAAGCAGGGCGAGGAGGCGTTGCGAGCGTTCTATCAGATCGCCTGCGACTCGGTGACCGCTGCGGAACGGATCGGGCCGCCACGCATTGCCGGCCAGGACATCGCTTTTGCCTTCACGATTACAGTGGGTGTGGCCCCCGATGCCATGTGTATCGACATCATCGATGTCTTTACCTGTGACGAAGCGGGCAAGGTGTGCGATATGCGCGCCTACTGGGGGCCTGACAATATGCGTCTGGCTGACGGCTAGCGGCCTGTAACCCGGACTGCCCTCGGTCTGTCGCAGACAGCGACAGTCAGGAGTAGGTGACCACGCTTTTTAAGATCAGACTCACTAACATCGACTGTCTGGACACGCCGGTTTTCGCGAAGATGGATCTCAGCTGTGCCCTTGCCGTGTTGCGGGCAATGCCCAGTTCGGCCGCGGCCTGATCCAGGTTGGCCCCCTCGGCCAGCAATTTCGACAGACTGACTTCAGCCTTGGTCAGCCCATAGAGCGACATCAAGATACGGGTATCGATCTCGTAAGAGCGCTCGGGCTCATTAATAAACACGATCATATGTGGCGTATGACCCGGCTCGACTGTCTTGTCGATCATCATGGGCTTGATCAGTAACTCAAGATCCGCCTTGCCAGACGGGCGGTCGACCGAGAGGGCATTAGTGGGCGCGGGCTCTTGATCCCGCTGGGCGGCGGCGATGGCCTCAATATATTCCTGTAGCTTGGCTCGGGCAGCGGCGCTGTCGAGGTGGATTTGATCATTGACCACCGTCAATCCGTCTTTCTCTCTGATCAGTGCATCTGCAACCGTATTGCGGGTCACGATCTTGCCGCGCTCATCGAGGGTAATAATGCCGACCGATTGCCGAGCGAAGGTCGAGCTGTAGAGCCGCCGTTCCTTGTCCATTTGAATCAGCTGCATGCCGCTGGCCACCGCGCGTTGGATGTGCCCGGCCAGCATTTCCAGAAAGTCGCGTTCAGCCTCGCCAAAATTCTCGGCTGCCTTGGGGCGGCAGAACCGTACGCTGAATCGCTGGCCGTTGGCGTTGCGCAGATCGACGCCGATCATGTGGTAGATATCGATCGGCTCCATGCAAAAGTGATAGAGGTCTGTCTGCTCTAAAGACTGATAGGAGACACATTCATCGAGTGACACCACCTTCCCCCAGGGCAGGTTGGTCATCAAATTGGAGGTGTAGTACCGATCCGTGTAGGGGTTGCTGTGGTCATCGACAAACGTTTTGGCCAGCTGCTCGGAGGACACGAAAAGAAGTCCGCCGTCGTCGCCTTGGGGCTCACGCATGGTGATGGAGCCAAAGCTGGCATCGATAATATGGCGAGTTTCCTTCAGAAAGGCGTTGTAGGGGTCCTCCTCGATGTGGCCATCGTAGAGGTATCCCAGCAATTTCGAGAAATCTGCCAGTCCCGGGGGGTTCATCGTCGGCATGATATCACCGCTCATAAATCCAGACGCAAGCGCCGCTTTTCGCGGCCGCGGCCGCTCGCGGGGCCTTATTTTCTTGGCGTTTTCCCGCGCGACGCATCGGGGTCAGTGTGTGTCACCCTCGAATAGAAGGAGATGAGGGGTGGTTAGCTGCGCTGATCCCGCAGGAAATCGATGCACCGCCGATTAAAGCGCCCCGGGTACTCCGTCATGACCCAGTGGCCGCAGCGATTTAAGACTTCTGCCTGCACAGAAGCACAGCCGCTCAGCACTTTCCAGACGCCTGAGACGGGACAGAATTGATCCTCTGTGCCCCAGAACACCAGTACCTCATGGCTAATCTCGCCAAGTCGCTCCGTCAGGTCGGGGATCGCCATGCTGATCAGCACGTGGGCATTCTGGGTTTGCAGGGTTGCCCAGCGCTCATCGATCAGTTCCTCATCCACGGCGCTGTCGTCATATACCAATAGAGTGAGCAGGTTGGCGAGTACTTCTCGGGTAAATTCTGGCGAGCCCATAGGGTACTTCACCATCTCCTGAATTCCGGGCATGGCGAAATAATCGGCTTTGGATTCGATACCGCCGGGCGCCATCAGAATCAGCTCGCTGACGCGGGCCCGGTGGTCGAGTGCTGCGCCCAGTGCCACGGCGCCCCCCAGTGAATTGCCGACCAGTGTGGCCTGCTCAATGTTGAGGCCATCCATCAAGGAAATCAGGCCTGCCACAAAGAAATCGAGGGTGTGATCCCTATCGGTGGGTTTGGATGTGCCACCGTAGCCCCATTGATCATAGACAATGCAGCGGTAGCCGGCCTCCTGAAAGGCCGCAACATTGTGTTTGAAATTGCTCCAGCCGCTGGCGCCTGGCCCGCTGCCATGGATAAAGATCACCGTGCCATGTGCTGCTTCGGCCTCGTGCACCGTGTACTGGAGAGACAGCCCTTCAGCGAACGCGTGCTGCTGCGGCGCGCAGGGATTGCCTGCCATCAGACAAAGACGTCCTGGTTCTCCATGCCCAGCTGGATCGCGCCCAGATTGCGCGCGAAGGCCGTTGGGTTATTCGCCACGTGGCAACGGGCGATGTGAATGTCATGCCAGAGGTGCTGGAGAGGATGGCCGTCAAATACTGATCTGCCGCCTGCCACTTGAAACAAGGTGTCCACGGCTTCACTCGCCTTGTCGATCACAATGGAGGCCTGATAGCGATACAGCACCCGCTCTTCCAGGCTGGGCGACCAATCTGCGGCTTCCATCTTGTCGAAGTTATGGAACATCACTGCCTCGAGCTCGTGGATGGTATTCAGCACGCGTGCAATGCGCTCCTGGGTCTCCACGTCGCCCGCAAGCTTGGTGGGGTCACTGGTCGCCGCCTGAGTGCGGGTCTCAACGAAGAGCTTCAGTGCCTTTTTCAATGCGCCGATCGCGGCGGTATTGACTACCCGGACGAAGGTTTGCGCCCATGACAGGTCATAAATGGCGTTTTCCTGTTCGTTCACACAGTTAAAGCCGTCCATTTGTCGATGCGTTCGGTGCTCGGGCACAAAAATAGGTTCGGAGATGACCACATCGTTGGAGCCGGTGCCCTGCAGGCCCATGACATTCCAGGTGTCTTCAATATCGTATTGGGTGCGGGGCACCAGAAAAGTCCGGTAACCATCCCCGGGAATGACCCCACCGAGCAGCGCCCAGCTGCAATGGTCGGAGCCCGAGCTCCAGCCCCAGCGGCCGCTCAGCATGAAGCCACCCTCGGCCATTTCGGCTTTGGCGCCAACGGGGTTGTAGGAACTGCTGACCAGCGTGTTGGGGTCGTTGGCGTAGACCTCTTCCTGCGCCGCCTCTGACATTAGCGCGATCTGGAAGGCATGCACCCCGATGATGCCGCAGGCCCAGGCCGTGCTCATATCCGCCTCGGCGATCAGAATCTGCTCTTTGAAAAAATCCTGTGGCTTGCGTTCGAGGCCTCCCCACTGCTTGGGGAGCAGCATCGTGAAAAAGCCCGACGCCTTGAGTGCGTCGACGACTTCAGGGGACAGCCGCCGGTTGTCGCGTTGTTCGGCCGACTTGCTCTCGATCAGGTCCTGTATTTGTTTGGTGACCAGTGGTTCGTAACTACTCATAACTCACTTCCCGTCCCGCCTTCGCGCATACATAACATCGTCACTCTAATCGGATCCCCCGAGCTCAGGTAGGCAAGGCCATAACCTATATGTAGTAACTGATTTCGGGAATTAGTCCGTCTGACCTACGCTGAAATCGTGGCCCCAGTAACTCGGCACCGTGCTCTCGAAGACAGCGTATTGGGACCAATCCTCGATCGTGCGACCCTCAGCACCAAATTCAATATCGAAACCGCTGGGGCTGCGCATGTAGAACGAGATCATGTGGTCGTTGCAATGTCTGCCCAGCGTGCCGGTGAGTTGGGTGCCTGCAGCGATCCGTCGGTCATTGCAGCGTCCCACTTCGTCGACGTCCGCAGCCTCCAGCATGAGATGCACGCACTGCGTTGGCATCGGCATCTCAAACAATCCCAGGCTGTGATGGCGGCGATTACAGTGCAGAAACCACAGCCGCTTCACCGGCTCCTCGGGATCCGGTGTGAACCGGATTTTCATCAAATCTGACAAACCAAAGCCCAGCACATCAGTGAAGAAGGTGGCCATCTCGTCGAAGTGGGCGGTCGGCACGACGACATGGCCCAAGCCTTGGTCGCCAGTCACAAAACCTGACACGCCGACCGGAGAGTTGAAGCGGGCGAAATCGGATGTGCGTCCCCAGTAGGCCTCGTGGTAGATGCCCGATGGGTCCTGAAAGTGGATCAGTGCCTGCACCCGACGCTGAGCACAGGTCTCGTCAGTGCCCCATTCCCACGCCGTTCCAGACTTCGACAGACTGTCCGTGAGCGCCTGGAGTGCTGACTCCGACACAACTTCCCAGCCGCAGAGTGTCAGCTGATCGGTCTCGCCTGATGTAATGAACAGCCGGTAGGGATCCTCATCCATTTTCAAATAGACCGTCCCGGCAGGGTCCGCCATCGCCTCACTCACGTCCTGCAGCCCCAGCACGTCAGTGCCGAAACGCCGCCAGGCTTCCGTGTCTTGAGTTGAGATGCCGAGGTAGCCCAAGCTATGAATTGTCATACCAGTATTCCTCTCATTGTTGGCTGCGAGGCACGATGTTAAAGACGTTCTCGCAACACGGTTTTCAATACCTTTCCCGAGGCATTGAGGGGCAGGGCATCCACCCATCGAATGACTTTCGGAATTTTATAGTTCGCGATTTCCTGCTGACACCAGCTCATCACCGTCTGATCGTCGGGTGGCTCAGGTGTTGATGTGACCAGGAACGCCGCCCCGACCTCGCCGAGTCGGTCGTCCGGCATGCCTACGACCGCGGCCTGGGCGATGGCAGGGTGGCGGGTCAGCAGCTGCTCGATTTCCGCCGGGTAACAGTTGAAGCCGCCGGAAATATACATGTCCTTGAGCCGGTCAGTGATGCTGAGGTTGCCGGCGTTATCCAGGCTGCCCACGTCTCCGGTATGCAGCCAGCCGGCGGGATCGATGGTCTCCTCGGTGGCGTCATCCTGATCGAGATAGCCGCGCATCACGTTGAAGCCGCGCACGACGATTTCGCCGGTCTCGCCCGGGGGTAGGAGCTGCCCTTCACCATCCATGATGGCGACTTCCACATCGGGTATGGCGCGACCTGAGGAGCCTGCGATCGTGTCAGCGCTATCGCCATAGCGACACATCGTGACCAGGCCACAGGTTTCGGATAAGCCATAGGCGGTGATGACCGTCTCGATACCCAGCACACGCCACATGGACTGCACCAGCTCGGTCGGAATGACCGCCGCACCGGTGGTGACTTTTGTCAGTGAGCGGATGTCTTTGGCATCTAGCCCCGGGTGATGAATCAATGCGTGGAACAGCGTGGGAGGGCCCGGCATGCAGGTAATGTTGTGCGCTCGTATCAGGTCGATCACACGTTCACTGTCGAAGTTCGCAACAGGGTGCGCCTCGGCGCCCACGAGTAGGCAGGCCAACCAGCCGGCCTTGTAGCCGAAGCTGTGGAAAAAGGGATTGATAATGAGGTAACGGTCATCGTTGTTAAGCCCCAGAATGTCCGCGAAGCTCGAGAACGCTCTCAGATTCTGGGCATGGGTGGTCATAACGCCCTTGGGCGTGCCGGTGGTGCCCGAGGTAAACAGAATGTCAGAGAGATCATCGCCTGAGACGCCCGCTCGGGATTGCTCAAGGGCGCAGGCCAAATCACTCGCGGCGTCATTTAGCGCGCCTGCGCCTTCCGCCATGACCTGCTCAAGTGCGTTGGGGCCCGAGCCTTGAATCACCAGCGTTGTCTCGAGCGCACCGCAGTCTTCACCCTCAAGCAGGGCGGGGTAATCGATGCCGAGAAACTGATCGACGCTGATGAGCAGGCTGCTACCACTGAGCCTCAGAATCTGAGCCGCCTCGCGGCCACGATAGCGGGTATTCAGGGTCACCAACGTCCCACCGAGATACTGAATGGCCAGTGCGCTGATAACCCATTCCAAACAATTCGGCGCCCACAGTGCGATACGCGTCCCCGGTCGCGCGCCGCGACCTATGAGGCCGCAGGCGAGGGCTTTCACTGCCTCGAGCGCATCGTTAAAGCTGAGCGTGCGCTCATCCTCCACCAGGAAATGTTTGTCCCCCCACAGAGAAGCGGCTTGCTCCAGCAAGTCGGCGGTATGTGTGGGAGGTGACTTCATTCTGCGACGCTGTCTCGGCACGGTCGTTGTCAGCCGGCAAGGTAAGCAAGGGCGGCCCGGGTGTCATAGTCTCAATGGGGGATGCTCTCGCGGGACCCGACTTCGATACTGTTCACCCAATATTTCCCTGGGGACACACCCGATGGACAAGCTGGCCAGCGCCGAAGATGCGCTGTCTTTCATTGAGAACGGCATGACGGTGGGTATTGGCGGCTGGGGGCCACGTCGCAAACCCATGTCGCTGGTGCGCGCACTGTTGCGCAGTGATGTCCGGGATCTCACGGTGGTGGCCTACGGCGGCGCCGATATCGGTTTGCTGTGTGCCGCAGGCAAGGTCAAGCGGGTGATATTTGCGTTTGTCTCGCTCGATTTCATGCCGCTCGAGCCCGCTTTCAGGCAAGCCCGTGAATCGGGGGTGATCGACGTCACCGAGATCGACGAGGGCATGATGCTGTTGGGCTTGCGAGCCGCGGCCTGGGGTTCACCCTTTATTCCGACGCCCGTGGGGTTGGGCACCGACGTCATCCGCAACGCGCCGGACATCAAAGTGATCGACAGTCCCTACGACGACAAGGAATGGGTTGCGATGCCGGCTTTGCCGCTGGACGTGGCGCTCGTACACGCTACCCGCGCAACGGCTTCAGGGGTCTGTGAGATCGAGAGCCCGGACCACTATATGGATGACTGGTTCGTGAGGGCGGCACAGCACAGCATCGTCTCGGTCGATGAGATCGTCGAGCCCGCGCACTTTGCCGATCCCGCCGTTGCGCGTCGGGTTTATTGGGAGCGCAACTGCGTCAATAGCGTTGTGCATCAACCCGGCGGCGCGCACCCCTCCTCGAGCGACCCGCTTTATGGTTTCGATGTCTCTCACTTTAAGGCCTATGGTCAGCACATTGCTGACGGTGGCTACAACGCGTGGGCAGACGCATTTTTGGGCGCCGACGAGAGCGCTTATCAGCAATCGGTAGGCGGTCTGGATGCGATCCAGTCGCTACCGCTTCCGGCTTACTGAGGGTTGAACGTGACGTTTTCTCTTGCGGAGTTAATGGTCAGCGCGGCTAGTCGGGTATTTGATGACGACGGCGAGGTGCTGGCGACGGGTATCGGGCTACTACCGCGACTGGCTGCCAGCGTTGCCATGCGCTCCAGTAACCCCGATCTGCTGATGACGGACAGCCAGTCCTTCATGCTTTCCTCGCCCAACCCGGTGAGTGGCTTGAAGACCCATACAGGTCAAGCGAACGAGAACTGGATGGGCTTCTCTCGCGTCTTTGACAACCTTTGGAGCGGTGCCCGCCACGCCCTGGTGGGCCCGAGTCAAATTGACCGTTTCGGGCAGAGTAATATTTCCGCGCTCGGTGGTCGCTATGACGCGCCCAAGGTGCAGCTGCTGGGCGTCAGAGGGTTCCCGGGAAATTCTATTCGCCACGCCAATTCCTTTTTTGTGCCCAAGCACTCGCGAAGGGTGTTTGTGGAGGGGGAGTGCGATGTGGTCTGCTCAATTGGCTACAACCCGGACCGTTTGCCCAAGGGCTATGCGTTGAGTGATATCGATATCCGCCAGGTGATTACCGATCTCTGTGTGATGGATTTTCAGGGCAAGGGTTTTCAGCCCCGGGTCACGTCATTGCACCCGGGTGTGAGCCTTGAGGAGGTGCGGGATAACACGGGCTTTGAGTTGACGGTGATCGATCATCTCTCCGAGACGCCCGCACCGAGCGCGACCCAGTTGTCCTTGATGGCGGAACTGGATCCGGAGAACCTGCGTGCAAAGCAACTCAAAGACAATCCACCCGGGGTCAGAGCGATTCCGGCGGATGCGGAATAAAAGGAGTCGGCACTGTGACTGAGGAAGCCACGACAGAAGAAGACATTGTCCTGTACGAGGCGCGGGAGGGGGTTGCGTGGATCACGATGAACCGGCCCCAGTATCACAACGCCCAAAACGGCAAGATGACCTATTTGCTCGATGACGCCTTTAAAAAAGCCGTTGCCGACGATGAGATTAAGGTGATTGTCCTGCGCGGTGAAGGTAAGCACTTTTCCGCTGGTCACGATATCGGCACCCCCGGGCGGGATGTGCATCTGAGTCAGGATCGCGTGACCATGTGGTACGACCACGCGGACAAGGAAGGTGGTGAATTTCTGTATGTGCGTGAGGCTGAAGCCTATCTCGGCATGTGTCGCCGCTGGCGCGAAATCCCCAAGCCGACCATCGCTGCGGTGCAGGGCGCCTGCATCGCCGGCGGTCTGATGCTCGCATGGGTCTGTGATTTGATCGTGGCGACGGACGACGCCTATTTCTCCGACCCCGTTGTGCGCATGGGTATCCCCGGCGTTGAGTATTTTGCTCACCCCTACGAGCTGAATCCCCGCATCGCCAAGGAATTTCTCTTCACCGGTAACAAGATGGGTGCCGAGCGGGCCTACCAAATGGGGATGGTGAACCAGATCAGCAGCCGCGACACCTTGACGGCGGATGTTGAGGCGCTAGCGATGAAGATTGCCGCGATGCCGCGGCTCGGCCTGGCGCTGACCAAGCAGGCCATCAACAACGTCGAGGAGTTGCAGGGCAAGCGGTCTGCGATGGAGGCAGCTTTTGCCTGGCATCACTTCACCCACGTGCACAACGACCTGACCACCGGCAACAAGCTTGGTGGTATGGACGCCAAATCCATGGCGAGGGCCAACAAGGAAGACAGCTGATTCATGGACCTGAGCTACATCCCCGAGCAGGAGGCTTTTCGCGCCGAGGTGCGCGAGTGGTTAGCGGAGCACGTCCCCGCTAAGCCGCTGGCTTCTTTTGATACCGAGGCGGGCTTTGCCGCCCACCGGGAGTGGGAGCGCACCTTGGCAGCCGGTAACTGGGGCATGGTGACCTGGCCGGAGGCCTTTGGCGGCAGAGGGTGCGATCTCATCCAATGGCTCATCTTCGAGGAAGAGTACTACCGGGCGGGGGCGCCTGGGCGGGTCAACCAGAACGGCATCTTCCTGCTGGGCCCCACGTTGATGGAGTATGGCTCGAAAGAGCAGAAAGCCCGGTTTTTGCCGGCCATGGCTGCTGGTGAGGAGATCTGGGCGCAAGGTTGGTCCGAACCCAACGCGGGCTCGGATATGGCGGCGATACGATGTCGCGCTGATCGTGATGGCGACGCCTATGTGATCAATGGCCAGAAAATCTGGTCCACACGGGCCGTCTTCGCGGACTGGGTATTCGGGCTCTTCCGCACGGACCCGGACTCAGAACGGCACCATGGCTTATCCAAGATCCTGGTGCCGCTGGATGCTGAAGGCATCACAGTCAGACCAATTGAGCAACTGAACGGCCTGCCGGGCTTCGCGGAGATTTTCTTCGATGATGTGCGGGTGCCCGCCGTTAACTTGCTGGGGGAAGAGGGCGCCGGCTGGCAAATCGCCATGGCCACGGCGGGTTTTGAAAGAGGGCTGATGCTGAGAAGCCCCGCGCGATTCCAGCAGGCGACCCGACGGTTGGTCAGTCTCTATCGTGAGTGCAGTACAGATATCCTCGACCCCTCGGTCGAGGACGATGTGGTGCGGTGTTATATGGACGCCGAAGCCTATGCGCTGTCCACTTACCAGACTGCATCCCGATTGGTAAAAGGCGGCAGCATTGGTCCCGAGGCGAGCTGTAACAAGATTTTCTGGTCTGAGCTGGATTTGCGTATCCACGATACGGCCATGCGTATTCTGGGCCCCCGGGGCGAGATTGAACCCGACACACCGGCGCTGGTGGACGAGTTGGGCACCTGGCTCGACGGGTTCCTGTTTGCGCAGTCGGGTCCGATTTATGCCGGGACCAACGAGATTCAACGCAACATCATCGCTGAGCGCGTGCTCGGCATGCCCAGGCGCTAGGCGGCGGTCATGGACTTTACCTTTAGTGCAGAGCAACTCGAAGTCCGCGACACACTGAGCAGTTTGCTCCAGACGGAAGTGACAGGCGAGCGGATTCGCGCGCGTTGGCAGAGCGAGTCGGGGAGGGACGCCGCGTTGGAACAGCAGCTGCTGGAGATGGGGGTCTATAGCCTGCTGTTTCCGGAGTCCCTGGGTGGCTTGGGTATGAATACGATCGACGCTGTCCTGCTCGCCGAAGCCTGCGGGAAGGCAGCGCTGCCGGAGCCCCTGGCCGAGACGATGATGGTGGCTTCGCCGCTGCTGGTCGATGTGTTGGATCGTGGTCTGGGCAATGGCGCGATCCAGTCGATCATTGATCATGTGATGGACGGTAAAACTCAAGTGGCGGTTGCGCACCCTATCAATCCTTATTTGAATTTTGCGGCCAGTGCAGACTGGGTGTTGGCGGCTTCGGGAGACGCGCTCTATCTCTTGCCTCGCGACGCGATCACAACGCGGGCGCTGAAAAGTGTGGATCCCAGCCGGCGGGTAGCGGCGATCGAATTTGAGGCATCGCCCGAGCACCGGCTCGCTGAGGGTGAGGTGGGGACGGCGCTGCTGCGCGCAACGCTTAACCGCGGGGGTTTGACTTCGGCGGCGCAGCTACTCGGCTTGAGTGCACTACTGGTGGAGCAAAGCGTGCAATACACACAGGATCGCAGTCAGTTCGGGCGACCGGTGGGCGCGAATCAGGCCGTCAAGCACTTGCTCGCAGATGTCACCGTGCAGTTGGAATACGCCCGCCCTGTCATCGCCCGGGCGGCGTACACGGTCGGCGTCTCGCCAGAGCGCGCGGACTTTGCGGTATCCCACGCCAAGCTTGCTGCAACGCGCGTGGCCACGCTGGCCGCACGACAGGCCATACAAGTGCACGGGGCGATGGGGTACACCTGGGAGTGTGATGTGCAGATCGCCGCGAAGCGCGTTTGGGCGCTTGCCAACGAGTGGGGCGATGAAGGGTTCCATAAAAACCGCATCCATGAATGGCTGTTGCAGCCCAATGCGCTGCTGGGGCCGGAATTCACTTTCGGGCGCCGATCATTGGTTGCCGGGTAATGACGCTGCGGCCGAAGTGTTCGAAATTAACCATGTCCCGCTCAGTGCGTGAAACGGGTCTAATGCGGGAGCGACAGAGGAGGACACGATGACGCAACGAGCAGAGGCTTTTATTGTCGATGCGCTGCGCACGCCCACAGGCCGACGCCGCGGCAGTCTCGCGCAGGTGCATGGTGCCGACCTCGGCGCCAGCGTGCTGAAGGCGTTGGTGGCACGCCAGGATATTCCCGAGGAGGATTACGATGACGTGATCTTCGGTTGCGTCGATACCGTGGGTCCGCTCGCAGGGGACATCGCGCGCACCTGCTGGCTGGCAGCGGGCCTGTCCGATGCTGTGCCAGGCACGACGATTGATCGACAGTGTGGCTCGTCCCAACAGGCGGTGCATTTTGCAGCCCAGGCAGTCATGTCGGGAACAATGGACGTCGTGGTGGCCGGGGGCGTGCAGACGATGAGTAGCATCCCGATCTCCTCGGCGATGTTGGCGGGCCAGCCGCTGGGTTTTGATGACCCCTTCACCGGCAGTGTTGGCTGGCGCGAGCGCTATGGCGACGGTTTGGTGACCCAGTTCCGCTCTGCACAGATGATTGCCGATAAATGGGCGCTGAGCCGGGATCAGATGGAGGCTTTTGCACTGGAGTCCCATCTCAGGGCGCGTGCGGCGACAGACGGCGGTGTCTTTCAGCGCGAAATCATTCCAGTGAATGATTTGAGCGTTGACGAAACGATTCGTGACACGACGCTGGAGGCGATGGCCGAGCTCGAGCCCCTTTCGCCGGGCGGCACGATTACCGCAGCGGTGTCGAGTCAGACAGGCGATGGTGCCTCCGCCGTATTGGTGGTCTCCGAGGCGGCGTTGAAGCGCTACGGACTGACGCCGCGGGCGCGCATTGTGCATATGGAAGTCAGGGGCGACGATCCGATCTGGATGCTGACGGCACCGATCCCTGCTACCCAGCGGGCCATGAAGCGGTCAGGCCTCAACCTGCAGGACATCGATCTGGTCGAGATTAACGAAGCCTTCGCATCGGTGCCGATGGCGTGGCTGGCTGAGACTGGGTACCCCCATGCGCAGACCAACGTGAATGGTGGCGCGATCGCATTGGCGCATCCCCTGGGTGCCACAGGCACCAAGTTGATGACGACGCTGCTCCATGAGATGGAACGCCGAGGCGCGCGCTACGGGCTACAGACCATGTGCGAGGGGGGTGGTCAGGCCAACGTCACCATCCTCGAGCGGCTGTAAGAACCATAAGGTAGAGGGCCCCAAATGAGTTCGATCTGTGAAGGCCGAGTGGCCATTGTGACCGGTGCGGGGGGAGGCCTCGGCGCCGCCCACGCCCGTTCGCTCGCGGCAGCGGGTGCCAAAGTACTGGTCAACGACATCGATACCGAAGCGGCTTCAGCTGTCGTAGCCGAGATTCAGGCCGCGGGGGGTGAGGCGCAGGTCAATCAATCTGACATTACGCATTACCAGAGCGCGGGTGAGGCGGTTGAGCAGGCGTTGTCGGCTTTTGGAGATCTTCACTGTGTGATCAATAACGCGGGTAACAACCGTGACCGCATGTTTGCCTCGCTCAGTGAGGCCGACTGGGATGCCGTGATGGCGGTGCACCTCAAAGGGCATTTCTGCATCAGTTCCCACGCCGTTCAATACTGGCGTCATCAGGTGAAAGCGGGTCATACCGTCAGCGCTCGCATCATCAACACGACCTCCGGTGCCGGGCTTCAGGGTTCGATCGGTCAGTCCAATTACGCCGCCGCCAAGGCGGGCATTGCTGCGCTGACCATTAACCAAGGTGCGGAACTTGGGCGCTATGGGATTACGGCCAATGCCATTTGCCCCGTGGCGCGTACCGGCATGACCACTGCAGTCCCCGAGATGGCTGAGCGTATGGCGGCACCAGAGGACGGCAGCTTCGATCATTTTGCTCCTGAAAATGTGTCGTCGGTCGTGGTCTGGCTGTGCTCCGAAGCGAGCGCTCATGTGACGGGCAAAATTATTGAGGCCGAGGGCGGTCGCATTGCGCTGGCGGATGGCTGGCGCAGCACTGAGGGCATTGAACAGCAGGCGCGCTGGGAACCGGCGGAGGTGGGGCCGGTGATGACGCGACTGCTGGAACAGGAACAGCCGCCGCAAAAGGTCTGGGGCACCTGATGCAGTCTATGTTTCATGGGGGGAGTGTGCGGTGAAGTTCCGCTTCACCGAGGAGCAGCGAATGCTGCAGGAGAGCGCTGAGCGCTTCCTGCAGGAGCATTCTTCTACCGCCGTGGCGCGCGCTGCTGCCCACCTGCCCGCAGGCCTCAATCTGCTGTTGTGGCAACAAATCAGCAGCACACTGGGTTGGCAGGCGGTTGTCGTGCCTGAAGATCAGGATGGTTTGGGTCTCGGTGTCGTCGAGTTGGCGGTGTTACTGGAGCAGTCGGGCGCTCGCTTGTCCCCCGTCCCGTTATACGCCTCTGCGATATCGGCCCTGGCGCTCAGAGCCTCACCAGCATCCCCGACGCGGGATGGGCTGTTGCAAGCGATTGCGTCTGGCGAGATCGTCTCACTGGCCCACACCGACGCACGGCCCCACTGGGACGCTCGAGGTGTCGACGCGACGGCCACGCAAGCTGACGACAAATGGCGCCTGAGTGGCGCTGCCCGTTTTGTCAGCGGGGGTGCGGCGGCAGCGCACCTGCTGGTCGTTGCACGGGTGGACCATGTGCCCGCTTTGTTCGCGGTGCCCGCGGATCACGCTGGCGTGGTGGTCCAACATCAGGTGACGCTGGACCAAACCCGCTCTATGGCTAACGTGACGCTGAGCGATGTGACTTTGGACAGTGACGCCGCGCTTGCCCTCGATTGGGGTCGGGGTCTGAGCACGACGCTGGATCTGGCGAGAGTGCTGGTGGCGGCCGAGCAAGTGGGCTGCGCGCAGCAGGCGCTCGATATGACGCTCGAGTACGTCGCCGAGCGGGTTCAGTTCGGTCGCACGATCGCCTCATTTCAAGCGGTAAAGCACAAGGCCGCCGACATGATGCTCAAAGTGGAGTCGGCGCGCTCCCTGATGCTCTACGCCGCCTGCACAGCTGACGCCTGGTTGCGTGACGCAGCGGGCGACGCGTCGTTGGCTGAGGCTGCGGCCATGGTGGCGAGCTTGGCCGGTGACGCCGCGTTCTTTGTTACCGGCACGGGCATTCAATTGCATGGCGGTGTGGGCATCACCGAGGAATATGATATCCAGCTCTACTTCAAGCGGGCCCGCGCGCTGGAGTCCTATCTGGGGCGTCCCGATGAGTCCCGGGAAACCATTGCGCGGCTGTTACTCGATGAATCCGCGCCGGAGGGTGCCCCCCGTGCAGCTTGAGTTCAGTCGAGAAGACGAGCAGTTTCGCGAGGAGGTCGCCGAGTGGCTGCATGACAACCTGTGTGGGTCCTTCGCGTCTATCCGCGGGCGCGGCGGTCCGGGTGACGAGCATCACTTTGTCGAGGAGCGCAAGGACTGGGAGCGCTGTCTCGCCGAGGGCGGTTGGACCTGTATCGGCTGGCCAGAGGAGTGGGGCGGTCGGGGCGCGAGCATCGAGCAGCAGGTAATCTTTAACGAAGAATATGCCCGAGCCGGCGGCCCGGGGCGCATGGGCCATATTGGTGAGACGTTGACCGGCCCGACGCTGCTGGCGTTTGGTTCCGATGATCAAAAGCAGCGGTTTCTGCCCGATATCAGGTCGGGACAGGCGTTCTGGTGCCAAGGGTATTCCGAGCCCGCTGCGGGATCGGATTTATCCAATATCAAAACCCGTGCCGAGTGGGATGATCAGGCTCGCGCCTGGCGCTTCTACGGTCAAAAAGTGTGGACGTCGTTGGCCCACGAGTCGGACTTTATTTTTGTGCTGGCGCGCACCGACCCGGCCGAACGGGGACACCGGGGACTGGGGTTTTTCCTCGTGCCGCTGGCGCAGGAAGGCATCGATATCAGGCCCATTAACCAGCTGACCGGCACCGCAGAATTCAACGAAGTCTTTTTTGACGGCGCGGCCTGTGGTGCGGATGACCTTGTGGGGGAAGCCGGAGATGGTTGGCGCGTGGCGATGGGCTTGCTGGGTTTTGAACGCGGCGTATCGACGCTGGGTCAGCAAATGCTCTTTCAGGTCGAGCTGGATGAAGTTGTTCGGTTGGCGAAGCTCAACGGAGCCGCGCAGCAGCCCGCGCTTCGCCAGCGACTTGCGGAGGCGCATATCGGGCTTCGTACCCTACGTTATAACAGTCTCCGTATGTTGTCGGGCAAACAGGATGGTTCCCTGTCGAGGGAGGCAATGATTTATAAGCTGGCCTGGTCGAGTTGGCACCGCAATCTCGGCAAGCTCGCTATGGATGTGCTGGGGCCAGACGCAGAGCTGGTTGAGTCAGGGCCCTATGACCTCAACCGGTTACAGTGTCTGTTTTTGTTTACCCGCGCCGATACGATATACGGTGGGACAAACCAGATTCAGCGGAACCTGATCGCCGAGCGAGCACTGGGCATGCCCCGCGAGCCTCGCGGCGATCAGTAGAGGGGTATGGATGGAAACGGGTAGTCGGACCGTGCCGGCCTATGTGTCGGGGCATCAGCTCTTGTCGGGACGGACGGTGCTATTAACTGCGGCGGCTGGCGCAGGCATTGGTTTTGCGGCCGCGAAGAAGTCTCTTGAAGAGGGCGCATCTTGTGTAGTGATCAGCGATATCCATGAGGGGCGCCTTGCGCAGGCGGTAGAGGCCTTGCAAGCAGTCGCGCCGGAGGCACAGGTCTCGGGTGTGCTGGCCAATGTGACCGATGAGTCGGCGGTGCAGCAGCTGGTAGCTGAGGCGGAACAGATCAGCGGCGGCATTGACGTGCTGATTAATAATGCGGGTCTGGGTGGCACCTGCTCGTTACTGGATATGACGGACCAGGCCTGGACCCAGGTGATGGATGTGACCCTGACGGGAACGATGCGCATGACCCGCGCGATGCTCGGACCCATGCGCGAGCGGGGTCGCGGCGTGATAGTAAATAACGCCTCGGTGCTGGGTTGGCGGGCACAAAAGGAGCAAAGTCACTACGCGGCTGCCAAGGCGGGTGTGATGGCTCTGACGCGCTGCGCGGCCTTGGAGGCGGCTGAGTTTGGCGTGCGAATTAACGCCGTGGCGCCGAGCATCGCGCTCCATGATTTTCTGCGCAAAACGACCCCCGAGGATTTACTGGAAGAGTTGGCATCGCGCGAGGCGTTTGGTCGGGCAGCAGAAGTCTGGGAAGTGGCTAATGTGATGATGTTTCTGGCGTCAGATTACGCCAGCTACATGACGGGCGAGATCGTCTCGGTCTCAAGCCAGCATCCCTAGGACTGATTTTCGAGGAAGGGCGCCAGTGAACGAGAGAGGAACAGCATGACTGAGGGGCAGTGGGACCGAGAGGTCGATGTGCTGGTGGCGGGTACAGGAAACGGTGGCCTGACGGCGGCGCTGTGCAACTGGGAAATGGGTTGCCAAGACATCCTGATCATCGAAAAGGGCTGCAAGGTGGGTGGCACCAGCGCCACCTCAGGGGGCGGGATCTGGGTGCCTAACAGCCACTATGCCAAGGCCGCCGGTGCCGAGGATTCGCGGGAGGCGGCCAAGGCTTATCTCACCAATACCTTGTTTGGCGAGGACGTGCCGGAAGCGCTGATCGACGCCTACGTCGACAACGGTCCCAAGATGCTGCGCTTTCTGCACGACCGCACCGACGTTCGGTACGAGTCGCTCGAGCACTATCCCGACTACTACACCAATATCGAGGGTGCGAGAGAGGGGCATCGATCTCTTGAGCCCGCGCCGGTCATGGCCTCTGAGCTCGGCCCGCACTGGAAAAATATGACCTGGACGCATCACATGATGCGCATGTTTAACCGCATTCACTTCACACAGGTCGAGGCGCACACGTTGATGGTGCAGCTACCGGGCTGGAAAGGTCTTCTGGGGCGCATGATTTGGGATTACGTCCGGGACATTCCCTGGCGGCTGCGCACATCGATCTCACGGAGGCTGTGTTGTGGTTCGGCCGGCGTAGCCCGCTTGTATTTATCGGTGCTCAAGCGCGAGATACCGATCGCGTTTGGCACGCGACTGACAAAATTGATTACTGAGGGCCATACCGTCACCGGCGTCGAGGTCGAGTGCGGTGGTCAAAGGCAGCGCATCAGGGTGCGAAAGGGCGTTGTGCTCGCCGCAGGCGGTTTTGAAAAAAATCAGGCCCTACGTGAGCAGCACTTGCCGGCGCCGACCAACACGGAATGGAGTGCCGGTAACCCCCTGAACGAGGGGGATGCCTTGCAGGCGGGATTGGCATTGGGTGCGCGCACGCGCCTCATGCATGATGCATGGTGGACCACCACCTTGGTGGTACCCGACGAACCCACCCCCCGCCTGGCCATCATGGAAAAGTCCTTTCCGGGATCCTGCGTGGTCAATCGGGACGGCAAGCGCTTTGCCAATGAATCGCAAAACTATATGGCCTTCCAGAAAGCGCTCTTTGAAACCCACACCCCCGAGCACCCGAACGCGCCTGCCTGGCATGTGTTTGACGCGCGGTTTCGCAAAAACTACATGGTGGGCCCCATGATGACCGAGTCGATGAAGCCCGACTGGCAGCTCCCCAAAAAGTGGTTTGAGACCGGCTTTGTGGCCAAGGCAAATACGGTGAGGGAACTGGCGGAACAGCTGGGCATCGACCCCGACGGTTTGGAGCAAACCATTGCCAACATGAACACCTATGCCGAAACGGGTAAGGACGAAGAGTTTGGTCGGGGAGATTCGGCCTACGACCGCTATTACGCCGACCCGGCGATCAAGCCCAACCCCTGTTTGGCGCCCATCGATCAGGCACCTTATTATGCGATGCGCATCGAGGCCGGCGATTTTGGCACCCTGGGTGGGCTTGATACCGATATTCACGCCCAGGTTTTGCGCGAGAGCGGTGAGCCGCTTGCGGGGCTGTATGCTGTCGGCAACTGTGCGGCAGCGATTCTGCCCACGTATCCGGGGCCGGGCGCGACTCTGGGACCCGCCATGACCATGGCGTATCAGGCGGCCAAACACATCAACGCGTATCAGGACTGAGGTGACCATGCTGGATCTCGAGGCGAGTGAACTCATCAAGCAGCTCAAGGCGCGGTACTTTCGCTTCGTCGACACGCGCGATCTGGCCGGCTTGCAGTCGGTGTTCACTGCGGACGCGACCGCCCACTTCAAAGGGGCTGATTATGAGTTTGAACTCAACGGGTGGGAGGCGCTGGAGGCTTTTTACAAAAAGTCGTTTACGCCCAATGCTTTTGGCATGCACAACGGGCACCACCCTGAGATTACCGTCGACGGAGACACAGCGACGGGTATTTGGTACCTGCAGGACATTTTTGTCGAGCTGAATCACAACGTCACCATCATGGGCAGTGCCCTCTACGATGATGCTTATAGGAAGGAGGCCGGCGAGTGGAAGATCGCGCGCACTGGGTATCGCCGCCTCTGGGAGGAGTACCATCCGCGCGGCGATGACATCAAACTGCGACTCAAGCCGATACCTGAGGCAGAATCAGGTTGAATGCCTGTTTTTGCTGCCTGATTTAAGGGGTTCGCGCTGTGCAATTTGATGTCTTCAACGGCGATGCCGACGGAATCTGTTCGTTGCTACAGCTGCGGCTGGAGGATCCTGTTGAGTCGCAGTTGATCACCGGCATCAAGCGCGATATTGCATTGTTGGAGCGCGTCGCCGCAGAAGCGGGCGATCATGTGACCGTGCTCGACCTCTCCATGGTGAAAAATCGTGACGCGCTGGACAGGCTATTGGCGGCCGGCGTTAGCGTCGATTATGTAGACCATCACGTCGCGGGGGAGATACCGGATCATGCCGGCCTTACAGCGACGATCAGTGAAGCGCCTGAAGTCTGCACGGCGCTGTTGGTGAATGGCCGGCTTCGCGGTGCGCAGGTGGCCTGGGCGATCACGGGCGCGTTTGGCGACAATCTGGACGAACCTGCCAGCCAGGTGGCGAAAAAAACGGGCCTCTCCGAGCGCGACACCGCGCAGCTCCGCGAGCTGGGCATCTGTCTTAATTACAACGGCTACGGACCCTCCTTGGAGGATCTGCATTTTCATCCGGCGGATCTCTATGGCGCTTTGTATGAGGCCAGGAGCCCGGCTGCGTTTGTGGCGTCTGACGCCTTCAGAAAATTGCAGGACGGTTACCGCGAGGATGTGGCCGCTTCGGAAGCACTGGCACCAGTGCGCGTCCAGCCTGGTTTCGCCGTGTATCAATTACCCAATGCATCCTGGGCGCGGCGGGTCAGTGGGGTGTTCAGTAATGATCTGGTGCGCGCTTATCCGAAACGTGCCCACGCGGTGCTGACCGAGCGCGACGACGATTCGTTTCTGGTTAGCGTGAGAGCGCCGTTTGAGCGACGTACGGGCGCCGAGGCGGTCTGCTCGCAGTTTGAAACCGGTGGCGGTCGGGAGGCCGCGGCAGGCATTAACCGCTTACCCGCTGGTGACCTCGATCGCCTGGTGAGTGCGCTGGCCGCCGAGTACAGCGGCCAGGCCTGACTGCCTCAGGCAGCGCTTTTGATGAAGGCCAGCTCCGGGAAGCCGCCGTCTGCTGACTCGCGCAACTTGTCGTAGTAGATGTGCGCGCCGCCAAAGTAGACCAGCACGCGCGGCTTTCTTTGTTCGAGGTTAGCGCCCATCATCCACGAGTTCACCTTGTCACCCTGGGCCATCAGGGTCTGCTCGTGAATTTCGGCGGTGTGCGCTGACCACTCGTCTTCTGCTTCCTGGCTTGGCTGGAACAGGTCGTAGCCCTCTGACTCCATCTTTTGGAGGCAATCCGTGATGTAGGCCACGTTCTGCTCGATGGAGGTTGGCAGGTTGGCGAAGGGTGCCTGAGGACCGGTAATCATAAAGAAGTTGGGGTAGCCCGCTGCGTAGACGCCCATGATGGACTTGGACTCTTCGTCCCACTTCTCGCGCAGGGTGTGCCCCTCGGCGCCACGGATGTCGATCGCTTCCAAGGCGCCGGTATAGGCCTGGAAACCGGTGGCAAGAACGATGATGTCAAACTCGTACAGGTTCTCGGTTGTCTGAATGCCGGTCTCCGTGATCTCTTCAATCGGCTCGCGATCTTTGATGTCGACCAGCTTCACGTTGTCGCGGTTGTAAGCTTCGTAGTAGCCATGATCCAGCGGCGGGCGCTTGGCAAAGAGCGGGTAGCCCTTGGGCGTCAACAGCTCGACCAGCTCTGGGTCATCCACTTTTTCAGCGATCTTGCTGGTGATGAAGTCAGAGGCCATTTGATTCGCCTCGGCGCTGCCGAGCAGGTCATCGAACGTCTCAAATACCCAGCGGAAGCTGCCTTTCCAGTGCTCCTCAAAGATGCGCTGCACCTCCTCCGGCGGCGTGTCGACGGCGTTGCGTCCCGGCGGCTGCTCAAAGGCCATGCCAAACATGTGGTTGCGGGCCTTGGCGATGATCTCGTCGTAATTGTCTTTGATCTCTTTCTCCCACTCAGGCGTCATGTCCTTTTGCATGGCGGGGAGCACAAAGTTGGGTGTGCGCTGAAATACCGTGACTTGAGCGGCGGTTTTCGCGACCTCGGGCAACATTTGCACCGTGGTGGCGCCCGCACCAATGATGCCGACGCGCTTGCCCGCTACGTCGAGGCCCTCAGGCCAGCGGGAGGAGTGGAAAATCGGACCATTAAAACGATCTTGCCCTGAGTAATTGGGGAGCACGGGCTGTGAAATCATGCCCATGGCGCTCACAAAATATTTGGCGGTGTGGGTTTCGCCGCCCTGGGTGCGGACGTTCCATAACCCCGTTTCGTTGTCGAACTCGGCGCTCTCGACTTCCGTGCTCAACTGGAACATGGGCCAGAGTGAGAACTTGTCCATGACGAACTTCAGGTAGTTCTGCGTCTCTTCCCAGCCCGAGTAGCGCTTGCTCCAGGACCACTCTTGCAGCACCTCTTTTGAGAACGTCAGGCAGTAGTAGTAGGACTCGCTGTCTGTCGCGGCGCCGGGATACTTGTTCCAGGCCCAGGTGCCGCCCACGTCGCTGGCGCGGTCAAATACCTTGACGTTGAAGCCCGCTTCTCGAAGGTGGTAGCTCAGCGATATGCCGGCAAAACCCGCGCCAACGGCGATGACATCGTAGTCTGCAGAATGGTTGCTGCTCATAGAAATTCTCCTGCTCCCCGGAAACCCTGCCCAGAGATCAATACTCCAGTACACTCATGTTTGGAGCGGCGTCGGTTACGCCGCCGGTTTTTCTTGTCTTTAGACTCATGTCGCGAGCCAGTCTGGGCTAAACTTACTTGTGTTCAGCAAGTCGCCGATAGCACTATCGCCAAGGCTCTGAACCTTGTCAACGATGACGCCACAATAGAGGTTATGAATATGTCTTCCAATACAACACCATCGATCGGAATCGTCGGTGGCACGGGTGATCTGGGTCGTGGTTTGGCTCTGCGTTTGGCCAAAGCTGGGTACGCCGTGGCGGTGGGTTCCAGAAAATCGGAGCAAGCCATCGAGGCGGCTGAGGCGCTCACCGCAGAGCTCGCCGGTCGTGGTGTTGCACATCAGCCTATCGAGGGTATGGACAATGTGAGCGCTGCGGAGCGAGGTGACATTGTCTTTGTGACGGTCCCTTTCAGCGCCCACACGCCCACGCTCGAAAGCATCAAGAGCGCTGTACAGGGCAAAGTGTTGGTAGACGTGACCGTGCCGTTGGTGCCTCCGCGTGTGGCGCGAGTGCAATTACCCCCGGAGGGCAGCGCCGGAATGATTGCCCAGACGTTGCTGGGTGAAGAGGTGCAGGTGGTCAGCGCGCTACAGAATGTGGCGGCGGCGCACCTACAGGCCGATATGGATATTCCCTGCGATGTGCTGGTCTCGGGCAATGAGAAGACGGCGCGCCAGAGTGTGATCGATCTGATCGAAGCCATGGGGATGCGAGGCTTCCACGCGGGACTCATCCACAACGCCGCGGCGGCAGAGGCGCTCACTTCTGTGCTGATCAACATCAACAAGCAATACAAAACCCATGCGGGACTCCGCTTAACGGGCATCGAATGACCCTGTGAAACCTGGCACGCTGCACCTCACCCCGCTGCGGGACTTCCCCGCCGTTCATGCGGGGGATTCGCTGGGCGCGCTCGTTGTTTCAGCGACACGCGCTCAGGAGATAACGCCTGATGCCAAATCGGTTCTGATCGTGGCGCAAAAGGTGGTGTCCAAGGCTGAGGGGCGGCGGGTCAGACTCGCTGATGTCGAGGTCACGGCGGAGGCGCAGGCGCTTGCAGACCTGACGGGGAAGGACCCCCGTCTTGTCACACTCATTTTGAGTGAGTCGCGCTCGATTATTCGCACGCGCCCGGGGCTCATTATCGCGGAGCATCACACCGGGCATATTTTGGCGAACGCAGGCATCGACGGATCGAATGTCGGTGACAGAGACTCGGCCGACGGAGAGAGTGTGCTCCTCTGGCCGGAAGATCCGGACGCAAGCGCAGCGGCTTTGTCACGACATGTTGGCGAGGCATTCGGTTTGCCCGTGCCGGTCGTTATTAGCGACAGCCTGGGAAGGCCCTGGAGAATGGGGACCGTCGGCTTTGCTATTGGGGTCAGCGGTTTTGAGCCGGTCTGGGATCAGGTCGGAGAGCGGGATCTCGATGGTCGCGTGATGCAGGTCACCGCACCTGCTGTCGCCGATGCCCTCGCGGCGTCCGCGTCACTGGTTCAGGGCGAAACCGATCAGGGGCAGCCTGTGGTGTGGGCCGACGGTTGTCATCTCCGCTTGGCAGAGCAGGCCTCTGCGCGGCAATTGCTGCGGCCCCTTGAGCAGGACATGTTTCGCTAATGGGGGGAGGGTCGGTTACAACAAGCGACGCCCCGCTGGTGTTACTGAGTGGCGGCGGCGGCGGCGCCCGACTGGCTGCGGGTCTGTCTCAGTCATCAGCCGAGCGACCGCTGCTCGTGGTCACCAATACCGGTGATGACTTCGAGCATTGTGGCCTCACGATCTGCCCGGACACCGACAGTGTGCTCTACGCCGTCTCCAAAACGATCGACCGCCAGCGAGGTTGGGGTCGCGGAGAGGAGAGCTGGTCCGTATTTGAGGAGCTCAAAAACTTGTGTGGGCCGGACTGGTTTCAATTGGGAGACAAGGATCTCGCGTTGCATCTGGCCCGCGCTGCCATGTTGTCGGCAGGTCAGGGTCTTGCGGGTGTGACGCAGGCACTTGGGCATCGATTGGGTGCACCATCCAAAGTCTCGGTACTGCCTGCCACCGAATCCCCGGTGAGGACCCATGTGCTCACCGAGCAAGGAACAATGGCTTTTCAAGAGTATTTTGTTGCGCATCGCTGCGCGCCAGTGCTTCACGATGTGGTGTACGAGGGGATTGATTCGGCCTCACCCGCTGAGCAGCTGCGCGACGCCTTGGGTCACGCTGGCGTGGCTGGGACAGACATCGTGCTCGGTCCCTCGAATCCGTTCTTAAGCCTCGCGCCTATTCTCGCTATTCCCGGTATGCAGGAATTGTTGCGACACGCTGCACGTCGTGTCGTCGCGGTGTCGCCAATCATCGGTGGGCAGGCGCTGAAAGGCCCAGCCGGCAAGATCATGTCGGAGCTGGGCTTGGACGTATCTGCTAAGGGTTGGACTCGCTTTATGAACCAGCAATACCCCGGACTGATCGATGTGTGGGTCTGGGATGAGACCGACCAGGCGGTGGCGGGCGAGCTGCGCTCCGAGGGTATGGATATTCGGACGGCGCAGACCGTGATGTCAGACCCCTCGCGCGCGAGGGCATTTGGCGATTGGTTATTGGGAGTATGCAGCAGTGACCATTGAGGCGGTGGTGGCGCTAAAGACGCTGTCACAGAGCAAGCGGCGACTGTCAGCAGTGCTGAACGACAGCCAGCGTTGTGATTTGGTCGAGGCGATGGCGCGAGATGTGGTCTCCTGTCTCATGACGCACCCCGAGATTGATACGGTGCACGCCGTCTGTGGTGAGGGGTGGTCGCGCAGTGCCTTTCCCGAGGGGCCACTGATGGTGTGGCAGGAAGCCGCAAGTGAGGGGGGGGGATTAGTCGCCGCGTACGAGATGATCGCGGTGAAAACAGCGGCCGAGCGGCTACTTTTCATCCACGCCGACTTACCGTTTCTGGGTCAGGAGGATCTCTCTGCGTTGATCGCTGCATCGCGCGACCATCACGCTGTACTCAGCCCGGATCTCATAGAAACGGGCACCAATGCCGTGCTCCGTTGGCGCCATCAGTCGCTGCCGCTGTGCTTTGGGGAGGACAGTTTCGCTCGCCATCAGCAGGCGGCCAAAGCTACCGAGACCCCTTGGCGGGTCGTGCGTGCCAGCGGTGTGGAACGGGATGTTGACGAGCCAGGTGACCTGGGTCGGTTGGACGGCAATGACCCCAGACTTGGAGAGGCAACCGCGCGCTGGTCCGCAGATGCCGGCGCCAATGTGTCATTGAGTGCTACCCATCGGGCCTGCTAAGGCTGTAGAGTAGCCGACTTATGGGGGCACAGCATAACGAGTGGTATGCGGCGCGATCGATGGTCGCGCTTGCAGATGGGGGTGACGTGGTCGAGATGGACGACGTCCTCATGGCGCGTGCTCGAGCGATTCGAGACGCCCATTACGGCCCCCGCATTACCTATAGTCCCAAGGTGTTTATCCCGGTCACACAGCTCTGCAGAGATGTGTGTCACTACTGCACGTTCGCGAAAACGCCCTCTCAATTAAGCGCGCTGTATCTGGAGGTGGACGAAATTATCGCCACCGTTAGAGAAGGTGCGCGTGCCGGCTGCCGGGAGGTGTTGCTGACGCTGGGAGAGAAGCCTGAGTTGCGATATCGCGCAGCGAAGGAGTGGTTGTACGCCGCGGGTTTCGATAGCACGGTGGACTATGTGGCCGCGGTCGCGCAGCGCGTGCTCGACGAGACAGGGCTGCTACCCCACATCAATGCCGGCACCCTGAGTCGACGAGAACTGCACACTTTGCGGCCGGTGGCCGCATCGATGGGGGTCATGCTTGAGAGCGGCGCTCTGCGACTGACCGAGCGCGGCGGGCCCCACTTTGGCTCTCCGGACAAAAAGCCGTTCCGTCGTTGGTTGACCCTGGCGCGAGCGGGTGCACTGCGTGTGCCCATGACGACCGGTTTGTTGGTCGGGATCGGGGAGACGCGTGAAGACCGCGTTAAAGACCTTCAGGGGATCGCGCGACTGCACCGCCGCTATGGCCACATTCAGGAAGTCATTATTCAAAATTTCTGCGCCAAGCCGGGCACTTTGATGGCCGATGCGGAGGACGCGGCGTTGTCAGAGTTGCTGTGGACCATTGCGCAGGCCAGGGTGATTCTCCCAGCTGATGTCAGCGTGCAAGCACCACCGAATCTGAGTCCGGGGCAGCTGGGGCGGTTGATTGAGGCTGGCATTAACGACTGGGGGGGTGTTTCCCCGGTCACGCCGGATTACGTCAATCCCGAGGCGCCCTGGCCCAGCCTATCTGCACTGCGCACGGCTACGGCAGAACAAAACAAGCACCTGCTGGCTCGCTTGACAGTGTATCCGCAGTATCTCGTCGCGCCCCAGTGGCTGGATCGGGATGTCCGACGCCGAGCACTCGAGTGGGCCGACGCGGAGGGAATGGTGCGCGATGACGCCTGGCGAGCGGGCGTGTCTGAGCAGCCACCCCAGCCCACTGCGCTTGCTACACAGAGAATGGATCCTGCGGTAACAGAAGCGCTCGATGCCTGTTTACGCGGTGAGGCGGTCGACACCGACGGCATGCTGGCCCTGTTCGGTGCGCGCGGGGCCGACGTTGAGGCGGTCTGTGCGGCGGCAGACGCGCTGCGCCAGACGCAGTTGGGCAACCTGGTCAGTTATGTGATTAATCGCAACATCAACTACACCAACGTCTGCCAGTACAGCTGCCGCTTTTGTGCTTTCTCAAAAGGGGGCGGTGAGGTGGCTTCGGGCCGCACTGCCTATGACCTCGACGGTGCAGAGCTGTACAGACGGGTTCAGGAGGCGGCCGCGCTGGGCGCCACAGAGGTGTGTTTGCAGGGGGGCATTCACCCCGACTATACCGGGCAGACCTATCTGGACATTGTCGAGACGGTGAAGACGGCAGCGCCTGATATGCACGTGCACGCTTTTTCTCCGCTGGAAATTGATCAGGGTGCCAAGACTCTGGGCTTGTCGTTGGAGCACTACCTCAGGCTTTTGAAAGAGGCGGGGCTGGACTCATTGCCGGGGACAGCCGCGGAGGTGCTCGATGAGGATGTGCGCGCGATTCTTTGTCCCGACAAGGTCACCAGTGCTCGTTGGCTGGAGATTATGGAGTGCGCGCACGAGGTCGGTCTGTTTAGCACCGCAACGATCATGTTCGGGCATGTTGACTCTGCGTCCGCTTGGGTTACGCACTGGCAGCGGGTCATCGATTTACAAAGACGAACCGGCGGATTCTCCGAAGTGGTACCGCTGCCCTTCGTCAGTAGGGGCGCCCCGCTGTATCGCCGGGGTGAGTCCCGTCCAGGGCCAACTTGGCGCGAGGCGCGCCTGATGCACGCGGTACTGCGACTGACCGTCGGGCATTTCATTCCCAACATTCAGGCCTCCTGGGTCAAGTTAGGGCGCGCGGGTGCCCTGGACATGCTATCGGCAGGAGCCAATGATCTGGGCGGTGTATTGATCAATGAGAGCATCACCCGGGCAGCCGGGGCGGCCCACGGCCAAATGTGGCATCCCGACGCGCTGTCGCAGGCCATCGTGGAGTCAGGGCGCATCCCGCAACAGCGGAACACGCGATACGAGCCGTTGCAAACCCCTCGCATAGATCTGCAGCCCGCCGCGATCCGCTGGGTGGGAGAGACGCCGGCGGGGCGCGTGGCTACCGCCAAAACCATAGAGAGCGCTTGATGTGCAGGGGCTTGACCCTGGTTGTCGAATCTGGCTTGCTAGCAACAAGCAAGATGCCTAAAATCAGCGGCCGGACAGCACTGTGAAAGCCGCTCTCATAATGCGTGATCTTGCAGAAATTAGCGGTTAAACGCCGTAGAGAGGGGGAGTATCGGTGAGCGATGAGTTGATTGCCCGCCTGGACCGGCTGGAGTCTCGACATCACATCGAGGCGCTGGTCAGTAATTATTGCCATGGTTTCGACAAGCGAGACTACGAGCGCTTTTTGTCGATCTGGTGGGATGATTGCATGTGGAAAATCGGTCCACCTTTTGGCGATTTTGCCGGTCATGATGGCATTCATGAGGCGATTCACGAGGTGCTCTGGCCTGCCTGGGCCCAATCGCAGCACGTGACGTCGAATTTGGTGGTGGAGTTCACCGGGCCCGATACCGCGACTGGGCTCTGCGACGTGGACTGTATGGGTTTGCTGACGGACAGCGCTGAGGCCACTTTCGTTGGCGCGACCTACAAAGACAGCTACTCACGCCGTAACGGTATTTGGCGGATCTCTGAGCGGGAGGTCACCATCCATTATTTCAACCAATTCGCGGGTACGACACTCAGTGCTCCGGAAGGGTAGTCCTGCGTTGCAGAACCGGACGCTCAATCAATTAAAACAGCCACCACACATGAAGAGGGTAAAGCCATGAAAATAGGATCAAGACAAACAGTTCTCAGTGCTGCGGTATTGGCCGCTCTGACGGCGCTGCCAGTTGCTCAAGCGCAGGATGGAGGTTTGGAAGAGATAGTGGTTACCGCTAGGAAGCAAACGGAAAGTCTGCAGGATGTTGGTATCGCCGTCAGTGCGATGAGTCAAACAGAGATTGAGCGGACGTTTGCCAGAGACCTTACTGATCTTGCCAGTATTTCCCCAAACCTGATTATTGACGATACGGGGCAAGGCCCGGGCGGTGTGGCAGCGATCTTTATTCGCGGTATCGGTGTTGCTGATGTAGAGAAGAATTTCGATCCGGCGGTTGGTGTTGTCGTAGATGGCATGTTTATTGGGGCGAATGCGGGTTCCTTGCTCCGTAGTATTGATCTGGCGAGTGCAGAAGTGTTGCGAGGTCCTCAGGGAACGCTTTTTGGGCGAAACACAATTGGTGGTCTTATCAATGTGACGCGCACACAGCCCACGGGAGAGCTAGGCGGCAAACTTCGCGCTGGGGTTGAGAATTACGACACCTATTAT
>CBFHIW010000024.1:0-34635 GCA_965656065.1 Luminiphilus sp.
TCGCTATCACGAATACATCTTTTTGCTATCGATCGGGTGGTGTCTGGGTCTCGCGGAGCTTGCGGTCTGGATGGGTCTATCGGCGGAAATTGGCGCCTTTATCGCCGGTATCAGTATCGCTAGCAGCCCCATCGCTCAATACATCGCCATCAGCCTTAAGCCTTTGCGAGATTTCTTCTTGGTCGTGTTCTTTTTCTCGGTCGGTAGCGGGCTGGATGTGGCCGCCATACCGCAGGTGCTCGTACCCGCCACCATCATGGCCGCGGCGCTCTTGCTGCTAAAGCCGGTTGTGTTCCATGTGCTGGTGCGAGGCGTGTGCGACGAGCCAAAGCTCGCGTGGAACCTTGGACTCCGGCTGGGGCAGTGCAGCGAGTTTGCACTACTGATTGCGTTTCTCGGCCTGTCGAACGGACTTCTGAGTATCCCCGCTGCGACACTCATTCAGGCCACAACGGTCATGACGCTGCTCGTCTCATCATACTGGGTGGTGCTCACGCTACCCACGCCGATCGCTATACGCGAGGAACTGCGCAGAGATTAGAAGAGACTCGCATTGGGAAGGAAAGTCCTGCTGTCGAGTGCCGACAGCAGGCTTCGGACTTTAGATCGCAGCTTCCAGCTCAGGCAGCGCCTCAAAGAGGTCGGCCACCAGGCCATAGTCCGCAACCTGAAAGATCGGCGCGTCCTCATCCTTGTTGATCGCCACAATCACTTTGCTGTCCTTCATGCCAGCCAGATGCTGAATCGCACCTGAAATGCCCACCGCGATGTACAGGTCCGGTGCAACAATTTTGCCGGTCTGGCCTACCTGATAATCGTTGGGCACAAAGCCGGCGTCGACGGCGGCGCGGGAAGCCCCAATCGCGGCGTTCAGCTTGTCAGCGATGCCCTCCAGCAGGCTGAAGTTGTCACCGTTTTGCATGCCGCGGCCACCAGAAATCACGACCGAGGCTGATGTCAGCTCAGGACGATCAGAAACAGCCACTTCCTCACGGATAAACTGCGAAACACCCGCATCGTGCGCCGCTGAGCAGGCCTCTACGGTGGCACTGCCACCCTCAGCCGGCACCGCGTCAAACGCCGTGGTTCTCACCGTAATCACCTTCTTGGGGTCTGATGACTGCACCGTAGCGATCACGTTACCCGCGTATATCGGACGCTTGAAGGTATCGGCGCTCTCGACAGAGAGAATGTCAGAAATCTGACCGACATCGAGCAGCGCAGCCACGCGCGGCATGATGTTTTTACCGTTTGCCGTAGAAGGCGCCAGCAGGTTGTCGTAGTCAGCACCCAGCTCTGCAACCAGGAGGCTCACATTTTCAGCCAGCTGGTGCTCATAGGCCGCGTTATCTGCGCAAATGACTTTGGAGACTCCCGGTACCTGCGCTGCCGCATCTGCAGCTGCACCGCAACCGGCTCCCGCGACCAGAATGTCCACGTCTCCGCCAAGCGCGCCCGCCGCCGCGACAGCATTAAGCGTCGCAGCCTTTAAAGTCGCATTGTCGTGCTCTGCAATAACCAGTGTTTTCATCAGATCACCTTCGCTTCGTTTTTCAGTTTGTCTACCAGCTGTGAGATATCTTCCACTTTGATACCTGCTGCGCGCTCCGGAGGAGGCGCCACGCCGATTTGCGTAACGTGAGATTGCACTGCAACCGAGAGTTGCTCGGGCGTCAGGGTCTCAAGCGGCTTTTTCTTTGCCTTCATAATATTGGGTAGCGACGCGTATCGGGGCTCGTTGAGACGCAAGTCTGTCGTGATGATGGCTGGCAGCTTTAACGAGACGGTTTGCAGGCCGCCATCCACCTCGCGGACAACTTCGACCGCACCGTCACCGATCTTGATCTCTGAAGCGAATGTACCCTGCCCCATCCCGGTCAGTGCACCCAGCATTTGGCCAGTCTGGTTGTTATCGCCATCGATCGACTGCTTGCCCATGATCACCACGTCTGGGGACTCCTGGTCGATCACCCCTTTGAGGAGTTTCGCAATAGCCAGTGGCTCGGGCTTGCCCTCCACCTCGACGTGAATCCCGCGATCAGCACCCAGAGCCAGTGCAGTGCGGATCTGCTCCTGGCAACTGCTCTCACCCACTGAGACCGCGACAATCTCGGTAACGGTGCCAGCCTCTTTCAGCCTGACAGCCTCTTCAACCGCAATTTCACAAAAGGGGTTGATTGCCATTTTGACGTTATTCAGATCAACGTCGGTACCATCTGCCTTCGCGCGAACCTTGACGTTGTAATCGACCACGCGCTTTACCGCGACCAATGCTTTCATGGTGTCTCCAGATAATTCCAGATCTTTACGTAGATTGTTTGCTACCGCACACAGGGCTGTGTCACGTTCACAGACTCGTGAAGCCCACTGAAGGCCTTTTTTTGACGCTTTTGTAACGTCTTTTCGGCGTCGGTTTCCGCTGGGATTACCTGCGCCTGTGTCACCTCACAAACCTGCTTGTACAACCCGCTTAGTGTATCATGCCGTCGCAAAGTAAGGCACCCAGCTGCACCGGATTTTAATGGATTTCGGTGATGTTGGAGATTATCCAAAAGCCGCTAGGAAAAGTCGCGAGGTGTGGTGTGGAAAGAGAGTCGATGGAGTTTGACGTGGTCGTTGTCGGTGCGGGCCCTGCGGGCCTCTCTGCGGCGATTCGACTGATGCAACTGGCTGAAGCCGAAGGCCGCGAAACCACCGTTTGTGTAGTCGAAAAAGGGTCCGAAGTCGGCGCGCATATCCTCTCCGGCGCGGTACTCGAGCCTCGCGCCCTGAACGAGCTGCTGCCTGATTGGCAGGACCGCGGCGCGCCGCTCAATACTGCAGTAACCGGCGACACCTTCTACTTCTACACCGGCCAAGAAAGCGCGATCAAACTGCCCGGTTTCGCGATCCCGCGGCCCACTCATAACGACGGTAACTACATCGTCTCAATGGGTAACGTCTGTCGTTGGCTGGCCGAGCAGGCCGAGGGCATGGGCGTAGAGATCTATCCCGGCTTTACCGCAGCAGAGGTGCTGTTTGATGACGCGGGTAGCGTCAAAGGCATTGCGACCGGGGAAATGGGTGTTGGCGCCGATGGGACTCAAAAAGACAGCTATGTGCCGAGTATGGAGTTACACGCGCGCTATACGGTACTCGCTGAGGGCTGCCGCGGCCATCTCGGCAAGCAGCTCATCGCGCACTTCAACCTCGATGAGGGTAAAGACCCCCAGCATTATGGCATTGGCATTAAAGAGGTCTGGAAAATTGACCCTGACAAACACCAGGAAGGCCTGGTCGTGCATGGCATTGGCTGGCCGCTGTCGGAATCGAACTCCAGCGGAGGCGCGTTCCTTTACCACGCCGAAAATCATGAGGTCTATCTGGGCCTGATTGCTGACCTGAACTACAGCAACCCGCACCTCAGTCCGTTCGAGGAATTCCAACGCTGGAAAACACATTCTAAGACCCGCGAGGTGCTCGAGGGTGGAGAGCGCATTGCCTACGGTGCGCGCGCGCTGGCCAAGGGCGGGCAAAACTCCCTTCCAGACATGGCCTTTCCCGGCGGGGTGTTGGTGGGATGTGATGCAGGCACTCTGAATAGCGTCAAGATCAAGGGCAATCACACCGCCATGAAGAGCGGCATGCTGGCTGCAGAAAGCATCATGGCGGCGCTGCAGAGCGAGGAGCCACCTGCCCTGCTGGCGGATCTGGCAGATCGAATCCGTGATTCCTGGTTAGGCAAGGAGCTTCATAGCGCCCGCAACTTCTCGGGCTTCATGCACAAGTTTGGGACCTTGCTCGGTGCTGCGATGGTCTGGATCGACCAGAACCTGTTCGCGGGACGACTGCCGTTCACGCTCCACGACACGAAGCCTGATTATGCCTGTCTTGATGAAGCGGCCTCGGCAAAGGTGATCGAATATCCCAAGCCCGACAATAAGATTACATTCGATCGGCTCTCTTCGGTCTTCCTCTCCAACACGAATCACGAAGAGGACCAGCCGTGTCACCTGACGCTGAAGGACAGCTCAATCCCGATCGTCGTGAACTTGCCAAAGTACGCCGAACCGGCCCAGCGTTACTGCCCGGCGGGGGTCTATGAAGTCGTTGAAGACGCCGACGGCCCGCGCTTCCAGATCAACGGGCAAAACTGCGTGCACTGCAAAACCTGCGACATCAAAGACCCGTCGCAAAACATCACCTGGGTGACCCCGGAGGGCTTTGGCGGGCCGAACTACCCCAATATGTAAGGGCGGGGGTTAACCCAAAAAGAACTTGGCACCGCCGCTGGCGATACTGTGATCGTCATCGGCCAAGTCAACCAGTCGATACCAGGCCGCTCTGGAGCATAGGGCAGAGAGTCCGTGGGGCAGTTCGATATAGGCAGCACCACCGGCCTTTTCCTCTAGCTTCAGGGGATACTCGGGGCCCACAGGAAATATGCCGCCGGCATTGAGCACGGCCAATAGCTGAGCACTCTCCCCCGATTCATCCCAGTGCATATCGGTGATCATCAAGGGATGCAGCGCGACATCGACGCGGCATTTCTCGACAGGGGTTACTAGATAGTACTCACCGTCGGCCTCGCGCCGAAGAATTCCTGCAAATAACTGCCAGAGCTCGGGGCGCTTTATAGCCACGCCCTCGTGATACCAGGTGCCATCCGGTGAAATGGCCATATCGATGTCACCACAATAGTCAGGCTGCCACTGATCGAGTGGCGCAGGATGGCGTCCATTCACGGAAAGCACGCCGTCTTTACGACTGAGCGCATGGTGCCTGTCAGGAACCTGACCCAACAGCTCCTCGAGCGATCCACCCTTGTCTGCGATGTCGCTCTCCACGCCTAGATAATGTTACGGATCAGCACCGTCTCAACGGATGACGATATCGGCTGCGTTACGCTGATGCACCAGGAACTCGTCAAAGCTGAGCCGCTGCTGCTCACCACTGCGAAGCTCTGATAGTTGTTGCGTCTCAGCGCCGCTCAACGTCGCGACATCGCCGGGGTTCACACGCGCCAACTGGACGAGCGCATAGCCTTCTCCCGGCACCGGCACTGTGCGCAGCGCGTCCGCTTGACCTTGTGGCATGGCAAATGCCACCTCCAGTACCTGTTGCGGCAGCTGGCTGGTGAGTCGTGTCGCGGCGAGCTCGACCCGCCACTCCACGCCCAGGGCGTTCGCTGCTTCTTGCATGGATTCGCCAGACGCCAGCAGTGTCTCGGCGCGTGCGGTCATGTCCGCCAGCGCCGCCGTCTCAAGCTCTGTGCTCAAGCCCCGACGCACCTCACTTTCGACTTCCTCGAAGGGCGCGATTTGAGGGGCGCGAACGTCTCGCACCCGGACAGCAACAAAGCGCTGCCCCGATAACTCCAGCACTTCGCTGTTATTGCCGGAGTCTTTGACATCATCCGAGAAAGCAAGCTCCCTCAGGCGTGTGTCAGCAAAGAGGCCTTCTCCCTCGCCCAATGAAAATGGCTCGGAGATCCGCACCTCGGAACCGATCGCGGCCGCCGGCCCTGAAAGATCCGGTGCATTGAAGGCGAGATCTCTCAGCTCCTCGACCGCGATCAAGAGATTCCGCTCTGCCTCCGCCGCTTCAATCGAGGCGCGAAGTTCCTCTCTCACCGAGGCGTAGTCGACTGAATCCCCGGCGATGCGTTCCTCGAGACGAATAAAATGGGTGCCCGCATCAGTTTCGACGGCCCCCGAAATATCACCCGGCTCCGCCAGCGCCGCGATCGCAGTCTCCATTTGATCAGGAAAAGCAGAACCATCTGTAAAACCCAGCTCGCCACCGAGACTGGCTGAACCCAAGTCATCCGAGAGCTCGGCCGCCAAATCAGCAAAATCTTCCCCTCGTGCGATCCGTTCAGCCGTCCCGGCGACCCGCTGCCCATAAGTAGCATCGGATTCTTCATCCCCCTGAATCAGCAAGATATGCGAGACCCGCGCCTGCTCCGCGACCTCGTATTCGTCCTTCACGGCTTCATACTGTTCCTGCACCAATGATTCATCCACTGACACGACAAAGTCGGCGGGATCGAGGAGTATGTAGTCGACCGTCACCTGCTCAGGATTGAAAAAGGCGGCCTCGTTCTGTTGATAATAATTTTGTAACGCCGCGTCAGTTAGATCATCGTCGGTCACCAGTCCCTCGTCGGGAATCACGAGGTACCGAACGTCGCGCTCCTCGGCGATGAGGTTGGCGGTGGCCGCGAGTTCAGTCTGGGTGGCAAATTCGGTCTCGCTGATCGCGGTTTGCAGTTGGGTCAGCACAATGTCTTCGGCCTGCGCTCGTCGGAACCGCTCTGGCGTGTAACCCGCATTGGCCAGCACGCTCTTATAGGCATCAGGTGAAAACTGGCCATTTAGCTGAAATGCCTCGATGGCGGTGATGGATTTGCCCACCTGCGCATCGGACGCGACCAGGTTCAATGCCGTGCTCTTCTGGAGCAGCAATGCTCGCTGGATCAGCGACTGCAGTGCTCTCGGTTGTAATCGGTCGTCATCCAGCAATGCAGGATCAATATCGTCCCCCAGCGCACTGACCAGTTGACGTTTTTGCTGCGTGATGGCCTCCTGCAACGCGAATGGCGTGATTTCCTCCCCGTTGACTTCAGCAACTGATGTGCCCGCACCGCCGGGCAGCAAGGTCTCAAGACCAAAAGCAGCAAAGGACAGCACAATGAGACCAATAATCACCTTTGCTGCGGTGCTCTGGGTGCTCTGGCGCATGGACTGAAGCATAGTAGTGAAGCTCTTTTACGGTAGTTAGAAATAAGAGTTTCTAGACGAAAAGAAGGCGCACAATGGCGCCTTCCTTACAGCCGCCCCAAGACGGCATAAACAGGTTCAGTTACTTATTGACGGCATCCTTAAGCGCCTTACCTGCTTTGAACCCAGGCGTGTTCGAGGCCGCGATCTGGATGGTGTCACCCGTACGCGGATTGCGTCCCTGACGTGCCGCTCGCGCTTTCACGGAGAAAGTGCCAAAGCCCACCAGCGATACACTGCCGCCTTTTGCCAGCGCACCAGTAATCGCACCAATCGCTGCATCAAGTGCACGACCGGCAGAAGCCTTGGACAGATCCGCGTCTGCGGCGATAGCGTCGATCAAGTCATTTTTGTTCACGTTGTTACCCCTCGAGTGTTTTGAGCTGAATAATCATCGGCACATGTCTCAGCGCCTGTCGATAGACTACTCCTGCCTTTAGATGTGGTCAACGCTGAAACGCTTGAAATCAGTGGGATCTGGGGCGATCGGCGCCCTCGGATCCTTGGCCTGTTTCATCGCCCTGCCCGATACCTTCAGAGCCTGCGAGATAGGCATCATCGTCGAGCGGCTCGGGCAGACGCTCGAGCGCGATCGCCAGCACCTCATCGATCCACTTGACCGGGCGAATATCCAGATTTTCCTTAATGTTATCAGGCACTTCCTGTAGATCCCGCTCGTTTTCGTGGGGAATCACAACCGTGCCGATACCCCCGCGACGCGCCGCGAGCAGCTTCTCTTTCAAGCCACCAATGGGGAGCACCTCTCCGCGGAGCGTGATTTCCCCCGTCATGGCGACGTCAGCGCGGACAGGAATTTCCGTGAAACTGCTGACCAGTGCGGTGCACATCGCGATGCCGGCACTGGGGCCGTCTTTGGGGGTCGCACCCTCGGGGACATGAATATGCATGTCGCGCGTGTCATGGAATCGCGCGGGAATCCCCAAGGTTTGCGACTTGGCTCTGACAACCGTGTTCGCGGCCTGAATCGACTCCTGCATCACGTCACCCAGAGACCCGGTCTTTACGACGCGACCTTTACCGCGGGTCGAGGCCACCTCGATCGTTAGGAGCTCACCACCAACAGACGTCCAGGCCAGCCCCGTGACTTGCCCAACCTTGTTCTCCTGTTCGGCCGTGCCGAAATTGAATTTTCTCACTCCGAGAATATCCGGTAGTGATTCCGGGCTGATGGTCTGTCCAGACTCTCGCTCACCCAGCGCAAAAGCCTTGACCATTTTGCGGCACACTTTGGCAATCTGGCGCTCCAACGCCCTGACCCCGGCCTCGCGGGTGTAGTAGCGGATAATGTCTAAACACGCCTCTTTCGAGAGGTCGATCTCGTCAGGCTTGAGCCCATTGAGCTTCGTCTGCTTGGGTATCAGATATTTCTGGGCGATGTTGAGCTTCTCATCCTCGGTGTAGCCCGGGATGCGAATCACCTCCATACGATCCAGCAATGGACCTGGGATATTCATCGTGTTGGAGGTGCACACGAACATCACGTCAGAAAGATCATAGTCCACCTCGAGATAATGATCGTTAAACGCATGATTTTGCTCGGGGTCGAGCACTTCCAGCATGGCAGATGCCGGGTCTCCCCGGTGATCCATCCCCATCTTGTCGATCTCGTCCAGCAGGAAAAGCGGGTTTCTCACGCCGGCCTTGGACATTTTCTGAAGCAACTTGCCGGGCATGGACCCGATATAGGTTCGGCGGTGCCCTCTGATCTCCGCTTCATCGCGAACCCCACCCAGCGCCATCCTGATAAATTTTCGGTTGGTAGAGCGGGCAATTGACTCACCCAGAGACGTTTTACCAACGCCCGGCGGTCCAACAAGGCAAAGCACGGGGCCTTTCAGTTTTCGCACGCGCTTCTGAACCGCCAAGTATTCAAGAATGCGCTCCTTGACTTCCTCGAGCCCAAAATGATCTTCGTCCAGCACGGTCTGCGCCCGCTTCAGGTCGTGGCGGACCTTGCTGCGCTTGAACCACGGGATACTCACCATCCAGTCGAGATAACCGCGCACAACGGACGCCTCGGCCGACATCGGCGACATCATCTTGAGCTTGCCCAACTCGGCGTTGGCTTTCTCAAGCGCCTCCTCCGGCATCCGTGCTCCATTGATCTTGTTTTGCAATTCATCGACTTCATTCGGCGCGTCATCCATCTCGCCGAGCTCTTTCTGAATCGCCTTCATTTGCTCGTTGAGGTAGTACTCGCGCTGACTTTTTTCCATCTGCTTTTTGACCCGGCCGCGGATCCGCTTCTCGACCTGAAACAGGTCAATCTCCGCGTCCATCAGGGACTGAAGATGCTCAAGGCGTCCCTGTACATCAGCGATCTCCAAGATGCGCTGCTTCTCTTCCAGGTCGACGCCCATGTGGGCAGAGATGGTGTCCGCAAGGCGACCGGGCTCATCGATGCCGGAAAGGGAGGTCAGAACCTCAGCGGGCACTTTTTTGCTCAAGCCGACATATTTCTCGAACTGTTCTACCGTCGCCTTGACGAGCGAGGCGGCGTCGCGCTCGGAGATGGGGTCGGTTTCGATTTGCCTGACCGAGGCCACGGCAAATTGCTCATCGTCGTCGATGGCCAACACGGCAGCGCGATAGCTGCCCTCAACTAATACCTTAATGGTGCCGTCGGGCAACTTCAGTAGCTGGAGGATATTGGACACAGTGCCGACCTGATACAGATCGTCAACGCCGGGTTGATCGTCAGACGCGTTGCGCTGAGCCACCAGCAGCACCTGCTTGTTATCGAGCATGGCGTGCTCCAAGGCTTCAATCGATCGCTCTCGACCGACAAATAAGGGCAGCACCATGTGGGGGTATACCACTACGTCACGCAGCGGCAGCAAGGGCAATTGGTGGTCTTGATCAGTCATCGTTTACTCCATTCCTATTGCCAATATGAGGGCTCAGTGCGGCCTTTTAAAGGCCCACGGACACAAATAAGTACCCATGACGGGTCAAAATGGATTGATGACGCCGCCGGCAAGCGGCACAGAAGCGCTACTCTTCGGCACCCGCCGCGGCGGCACTGGGCGTCTCATAAACCAGAATTGGCTCTGAATCGCCTTTAACGACCGACTCGTCGACGACTATCTTGGCAACCTCGGGCGTCGAAGGAATGGTGTACATGGATTCGAGCAGGATACCCTCGAGAATTGAACGGAGGCCTCTGGCGCCGGTCTTGCGCTCCATGGCGCGCTCAGCGACAGCCTGCAGACCGTCCTCCCGGAAATCGATCTCCACGCCCTCCATCTCGAACATCTTGGCGTACTGCTTGGTCAGCGCATTGCGCGGCTCCGTGAGGATCCTGATCAGCGCCTCAGCATCGAGCTCTTCGAGCGTGGCGATAATAGGCAGTCTGCCCACAAATTCGGGAATCAGGCCGTACTGCACCAAGTCCTCTGGCTGCAGGTCAGAGAGCGTCTCGCCGAAGTTGCGGGTTTCATCCTTGCTTTTAACTTCAGCGCCAAAGCCGATGCCGCCCTTTTCAGAGCGATTGCGGATGACCTTATCAAGGCCTGCAAAGGCGCCACCACAAATGAACAGGATGTTGCTGGTATCGACCTGCAGAAACTCCTGCTGCGGGTGCTTGCGCCCGCCCTGAGGCGGCACCGACGCTACAGTACCCTCAATTAGCTTGAGCAGCGCCTGCTGCACGCCCTCGCCGGAGACATCCCGGGTAATCGACGGGTTGTCCGACTTTCTGGAAATCTTGTCGATTTCATCGATATAAACGATCCCCATCTGGGCGCGATCGACGTCGTAATCGCACTTCTGGAGCAGTTTCTGAATGATATTTTCAACGTCTTCCCCCACGTAACCCGCTTCAGTCAGCGTGGTGGCATCGGCAATGGTGAAGGGCACGTCTAACAGCCGCGCCAGCGTTTCGGCCAGCAACGTCTTGCCCGAGCCGGTAGGGCCCACCAGCAGAATATTGGACTTGCTGAGCTCTACATCCTCACTGCCGTGGGGTGCGGGTGAGGCGTTGCGCAAACGCTTATAATGGTTGTAGACCGCAACCGCCAGCACGCGCTTGGCCTTCTGCTGACCAATCACATACTGGTTGAGAATCTCATTGATTTCCGCGGGGATGGGAAGCTTGGCGTCGTCGCCATCGGTGCCGGCCTCTTGAATTTCCTCGCGGATAATGTCGTTACAGAGGTCGACACACTCATCGCAAATAAACACCGATGGGCCCGCAATCAGCTTGCGCACCTCATTCTGGCTCTTGCCGCAGAATGAGCAGTAAAGCAGTTTGCCGTTATCGCCGGAGGTGTTTTCGTCCGTCATGAGGTGTCCTGATGCTCCCGCTACCTGCCACTAACCTTGATACGTTTCAGGGGACTTTGCAAGTCAGGGCGTGAGCGCCCCGGGTTCCCTAGCGGCTGGTGATGACCTCATCGACCAGGCCGTATTCAACGCTCTGCTCGGCGCTCATGAAGCGATCCCGCTCGGTGTCGCGCTCAATCACCTCCATGGTTTGACCAGTGTGGTCAGCCAGCAGGCTATTGAGACGCTCCCGGAGAAAGAGAATCTCCTTGGCCTGAATCTCGATATCTGTGGCTTGCCCCTGGGCGCCCCCGCTGGGCTGGTGGATCATGGTGCGGGCATTGGGCAGGATGTAGCGCTTGCCCTTGGTGCCGCCACTCAGCAAAAAGGCGCCCATAGAAGCGGCTTGGCCGATGCACATCGTGCTGACATCAGGCTTGATGAAGCGCATTGTGTCGTATATCGACAGTCCCGCCGTCACCGAGCCGCCAGGGCTGTTGATGTAAAGATGCACGTCCTTGTCGGGATTCTCGGACTCCAGGAACAGGAGCTGCGCGACGATCAGGTTCGCCATGTGATCCTCAATCGCACCAACAATGAAGATCACCCGCTCTTTCAGAAGCCGCGAATAGATATCAAAGGATCGCTCCCCGCGCGACGTCTGCTCGATCACCATCGGCACCAAGCCGAGCGCCTGCGGGTCTTGATCGAAACCTGACTGTTCCATGCTCATTCCTTTTCCTTGTCTATTCCGCCGGCGTCGCGGGTCGCGCCTTGGCCAGCGCATCCTGATAACTGCACTCCACCTCTGCGATAGCAGCAGTGGATAGCAGCTTTTCTACTACCGCGTCTTCCAGTACACGTGACTCGATACCTGCCAATTGCTCATTCTCCGAGTAGTACCAGTTAATCACTTCCTCAGGATCCTGATAGGTCGACGCAATATCCTCGATCGCCTCACGCACCTTAGCGGGCTCAGCCGATAACTCAAACTGACTGATCATTTCCGCCACAACCAGCCCCAGTTTCACCCGGCGCTCAGCCTGCTCAGCGAACATTTCATCTGGCAGTATTGATGCCAGATCCAAGTCTTGCGGCGCGGCGCCGCCAAACTGCTGAAACATTTGCTGCCGCATGGCGTTCACTTCCTGCGCGATCAGCGATGCAGGCAGTTCCAGCCCACCATGGGCTGCGACAATGGCGTCCATCACCTGCGTCTTCACTGAGGCTTCGATGGCATTGCGAAGCTCGCGCTCCATGTTCTGCTTTACCTCGGCACGAAAACTCTCCTCGGTGCCGTCCTCCAGGCCATACTGAGCAAACAGCGCCTCATCGACCGGCGCCAACTCCAACTCCTGCACTTCCTTGACCTGCACCTTGAACTCCACGTCGGCGCCGGCCAGATCCTCTGACTGATAGTCCTCAGGGAAAGTCAGTTGAAGTACCTTTTCTTCGCCGGCGCTTGCGCCGATTAAGCCGTCTTCGAATCCGGGGATCATCCGACCCGAGCCCAACTCCAGAGAGGTACCCTCACCAGAACCGCCGTCAAAGGCCTCACCATCGCGGAAACCTTCAAAATCAATGACCACCGTGTCGCCCTCTGCCGCGGCGCGCTCAGCGGTGACCAATTTGCCCTGCTGCTTGCGGAAAACTTCGACAATGTTGTCTATATCCGCGTCCGTTACTTCCGCAACGGGCTTCTCGATGGACAAGTCGTCGATTGCACTCACCTCGACAGTGGGAAACACCTCAAAGGTGGCGGTGAATTCCACGTCCTGGCCCGCGTCCATTTTGCGCGCCTCGATACTGGGCTGCCCTGCAGGTCGGAGATTTTCCGAGATGACCGCCTCTTGAAAGGACTGGCTAATCACCTCACCCAGAACCTCCTGCCTGACACCTGTGCCAAATCGTTGTTGCATGACTCGCATGGGGACCTTTCCCGGTCGGAAGCCCGGCAGCCGCACATTGCGGGCCGCTTCCTGAAGCCGCTTGTCGACGGCGGTGTCCACCCGATCAGCCGGCACGCCAACAGTCAATCTGCGCTCTAATCCGGACGTTGTTTCTACGGAGACCCGCATGTTTGTGCTCCTGAAAAATACACGATGTAAGGGTTGCGATATCGTTTGTTCGCAGTGGCGCTCTACCCGGTTCAACACAGGGCGTCAGGCGTTGATGTGGGGGAACATGGTGCGGAAGGAGAGACTTGAACTCTCACGTCATAAGACACTGGAACCTAAATCCAGCGCGTCTACCAATTCCGCCACTTCCGCACAAAACGCAGGAGAGACCGTGACAGGGCTACCAACGAGGCGCGGGATCTTGTCATAAAAGACCAGTGTTTACAACGATTTCAGCCCCTAGCATGGTACCCGGGGTGGCGTTTTGGCCCGACTGAGCCGTGACACCATGATGAGAAATGACTAGAGATAACACGCTTAATTATTTCTCAATAAAAACAGTGTTTTATAATATACTCTTTACGCCAAAACTTATAATCACAAGCGCAAAGCAGGTAATATGACGCATTGATCTAAGAAAAGCCGAGACGCCGCTGGATTAATTCGCGGCTTCAGTCATAATGGATTTGTCGCAGTGCCCCTCAAGAAGCCTGACGACACCGGGTATCCCAAGTGCCCGGACTGTGTGTTCGCTGATGTGCCCGCGAGCACACCACTCCTAAAAGTCTATGACTACGGGCCCCTCGGGGCCCGCTTTTTTTGTGCGGTGCTTTTTTTTGAGGTGCCTCGGTAGCTCAGAGGGTGTGGGTCACCCGCTCCGAGGTCAGGGAGCCGGCCAAATAATTTTCAATCTTGGCGTTGATCGCAACATCTTCGTCTGAGAATTCGACACCGATGCCCGCCTGACGGTTGCCCTGGGCCCCCTCAGGCGTGATCCACACGACGCGACCCGCCACCGGCAGTTTTTCCGGCTCATCCATTAGAGTGAGTAATATAAAAACCTCATCACCCAGCCGATACGCTCTCGTCGTTGGCACAAACAGACCACCGTTTTGGAGAAAAGACATATAAGCGCCATAGAGAACGCTTTTATCCTTAATCGCCAGTGTCAGGACCGCTTGTTGATCGGCATCGCTCATGACTTCACCTTAACTGGCCACGCCTTCCCTGCCAAGGCTCGATAAAAATCGCCCGCCGATGTCAGCGAAAGCTGGGTGCTCGCGGCTGCGGCACAGGCGGAAGAGCTCTGCAATGACGATGTCCTTTCCGGGCGTCGCGCCTTGCTTCACCCTCGACGAGAGTTCCGCCACGCACCGATGCAGCAAAAGCCAGCTTTGCGCGCGATGACAAAAGCGCTCCGTATCGATCTGGCGGACCTCAGTCTCAAGCCAAGCGAGCAATTCCGATAGCAGCACGCTCACGTCGACACTTGACCAGGCCGCTGGCGCCCCACCCTGTTGCTGATCAAGCGCCGAAAAAGTCGCAACGAGCGCTGCTTTTGCAGCAAGGCTCTCTGAATCAGCCATCAAACACGCAGAGATCACTCGCCCCTGCGCCATGTCCAGCAGGTACTGAGCGTCTGCGGCGGTGGCCTGTGCCTTTGCGGCCAACCACTCCAACGCGACATCTTGCTCAACCCGCGGCAGGCGCAACAACTGGCAGCGTGATCTGACGGTGGGCGGTAGTCGCCAGGCCTCAGCACTGGAGAGGAGGACTAACGCATTGCCGGGTGGCTCTTCGAGGGTCTTGAGCAAGCTATTCGCTGCCGCCAGCGTCATCTGGTCGGCATCGCGCACCAACAGCAACTTGGTGGCGCCATAAAGCGCTGTTTGCTGCAGAAAGTACGTGGCCTCCCGGACCTGATCAATGCCAATCGCCGTTTTACCCTCGGGGACCTTTAGTAACAGTAAATCGCCATGGGTACCTTGCAGAAAGGCCTTGCAACTTTGGCACTGTCCGCAGGCCATGCCATCTTGAAGATCATGGCAAAGCTGCTGCATCGCGAGCTGTCTCGCAAACAGCGAAGCCTCCTCCGCGTCTTCGCTAATCACTAGGTAAGCGTGACCTTTATCTGCCGCGCCGAAGGTCCACTCCCGCAGGTGATTCAAGATCCACGGCGGTGTCGCGTCATGGAGCACGACTGCAATCTCCGATGTGTCAGACATCGAGAGACCACCTTGCCATCACCATCTCCAGAGATCTTTGGACCTCGCTAAGCTCCTCTGCCGCGTCAACAACCACATAGCGGTCGGGAAAGGCGGCAGCCCGCTCGAGATAACCCTGACGCACGCGTTCGAAAAACGCCTGCTCTTCTTGTTCGAAGCGGTCTAATGCACCGCGAGCACGGGCTCGGGCCAATCCAATCTGAGGCGGCATATCCAGCAGAATGACGGTGTCGGGGCGCCTATCACCTTGAACCAGCGCCTCAAGCTTGCCAATGAGCTCAGCCGAGAGGCCCCTGCCGGCGCCTTGGTAAGCGTAGGTTGCGTCGGTAAATCGATCGCAAAGCACCCACTGCCCCTGCGCCAGTGCCGGCTCGATCACCTTGGCCAAGTGTTGTGCGCGGGCGGCGAAAACCAACAACAACTCCGCCATCTCTACCGGGGCTTCCTCGTCGACGCTCAACAGATTGCGGCGGATCGCCTCAGCCAGAGGTGTGCCGCCCGGCTCCCTGGTCTGCAGCACCGAGATGCCCTGCGCTGTCAGCTTGTCAGCCAGAAAGATCTGCGCGGTCGATTTCCCCGCGCCCTCGCCGCCTTCGATTGTAATAAAGCGACCTGTCATATCGGCTTACTGCTCACTAGAAATGTCGGGTGAAGATCGATAGTCGGCGCGCCGGGTCAGCTGGTAGCGGCGCACGTTGTCTTCGTGCTCTTCCAGCGTCGCGCTAAACGCATGGGAGCCATCACCCTTCGCGACGAAATAAAGCGCCTCGCCATCAGCAGGCGAAAAAACGGCACGCAAAGCGGCTTCACCGGGTAGGGCGATCGGGGTCGGCGGGAGCCCATGAATGGCATAGGTGTTGTAGGGGTTCGTGATGTCTCGCAAGTGCTGTCGCTTCAAGTCGCCGTCGTAGTCATCGCCAAGACCATAAATGACGGTGGGGTCCGTCTGCAAACGCATACCCCTCTCCAGCCGGCGAGAAAAAACGCCTGCAATTTGCATACGCTCGCCCGCTACGCCAGTCTCTTTTTCGACGATCGAGGCCAGGGTTAACGCCGCATAAGGCGAGGACAATACCGAGCCCTCGGATCGCTGTTCCCATAACGAAGTGAGCAACTCATTCAGCGCCAGATGGGACCGCTGCAAAATATCGAGGTCGGAGTCGCCGCGGGTGTAAGACCACGTCTCGGGCAGGAAAAGCCCTTCGGCTGAGTCCTCGCGTCCGGTCATAGCAAGCAATGCAATGGACAGTTCGTTGAGCGGCGTCTTGGTGAGCGTGGACTCCCTGTGAAGGATCTCGATCGCCTCGGCGAGGGTGATCCCTTCTGGCAGTGTCACACTGCGCCGCACCACTTCTCCTGCTGCTAATTTCGCGATGAACTCGCCAGCGGTCAGCGGCGCATTCAGCGCAAACTCACCCGCCTGGATTTGCTCATCCAAACCGTGCCATCGGGCCACCACACCCACCCAGCTACTCTGCGTTAACCACTGATTATCCTTCGCCCGCGCGAGCACACGGCTAAGGCTTTCTCCCTGGGCCACAGTGATGAGGGCCCCCTCTGGGGGCAGCACCAGCGCCTGATTCCAGGCGGTCGTCAGACGCAGAATGCTGGCGCCGACTGCCACCGCGCTCAGCAGTAAGGCGACGAGGAGGACCCGTTTGGTCACGCAGACGCCCCCGCCATGGCCCGTTGCAATGCCGTGATCCAATCGCTGCCTGCATCCGATCCGAGCTTAGACTCACCGAGCTGCGTAATCGGGATGACCCCGGATACTGAATTGGTGGTGATCAGCGCGTCTGCAGACAAACACTCCGCCAGCGAGATGGGTCTGATCTCGACGGCACAATCCATTGCGGGGAGAAGCTCGGTGAGCAACAGCTCGCGCCGCGTGCCTGCGATACCGCAATGGTCAAGGCAAGGCGTTGCGACCCTTTCACCAAACAGCATGAACAGATTTGCGCGACTGCTGGAGATCACATGCTCATCGCTATCTAGCATCAGCATGTCATCCCAACCACCCGCTGCCGCCTCACCGGCGGCCAGCACCTGTTCAGTGCGTGCCAGCAGCTTGAGACCCGCAAGTTGTGGCTGCGTTGCCCAGCGGGTTGTCGCAATACCGCAACGCAATGCGGAGAGTGACGAGTTTTGTTTGGCAGACGCGCGCAGAATAGAGCGCAACTGAGGGGGTGCGGGCGGCGCGTAACCCCGAGGCCCGGAGCCCCGGGTTACCGTCAAGCGAGCAACACCCGTGTGCCCGGCAGTCTCAAGACACCGTCGAGACTCTTCGAAAAGACGATCGCTGTGATCAGCCGCGCTCGTTACTCCTAACGCCGATAGGGCTCGGGTCAGCCGGGTCCGGTGAAGGTCCTCATGCTGGATGCAGCCCTCATGACAAGACAGTGTTTCGAAGGCGCCGTCACCGTAGTTGAGGCCTCGATCATCCGCAGGCACCGTGTCGGCGGCCACCCCATCGACCCAGGTTAATGACATGGGGTTGTCAGCGCTCAGCTCAGCTCACTGAAAATCAGGGAGCCGTTGGTGCCACCAAAGCCGAATGAATTGGACAGCGCGTGACGAATCGGTCGCTCCTGCGCGTGATGGGGCACGTAGTTGAGGTCACACCCCTCACCCGGGTTATCGAGATTAATCGTCGGTGGCGCCACGTTATCCCTGAGCGCCAGAATCGTCAGAATCGCCTCTACCGAGCCCGCGGCCCCCAGCAGATGCCCGATCATGGATTTTGTTGAGCTGACCGCCAGCTCTGACGCGTGGGCACCGAAAACACTTTTCACAGCCAGCGACTCAGCCAGATCCCCGGCCTCGGTCGAGGTGCCGTGGGCATTCACGTAGTCGATGTCTTCTTTTGATAGACCTGCATCGTTCAGCGCCTGTTGCATCGATGCCGCCGCGCCCCGTCCATCTTCGGGGGGTGACGTCATGTGATAGGCGTCGCCACTCATGCCAAAGCCGGTCAGCTCACAATAAATACGAGCGCCTCGGGATTGTGCGCTCTCCAGCGACTCCAGCATGAGCATGCCCGCGCCATCACCGAGCACGAACCCGTCTCGGTCCGCGTCCCAGGGACGCGAGGCCCGCGCAGGGTCGTCATTGCGGGTAGACAAGGCGCGTGCGGCAGCGAAGCCGCCAATACCAACCGGCGTGGTCGCCATCTCGGCGCCACCAACCAGCATCGCGTCGACATCGCCTGCGGCGATCATCCGTGCACCGAGACCAATGTTATGGGTGCCGGTCGTGCAGGCTGTGACCACTGCAAGGTTGGGTCCCTGCAGGTTATAGAGAATCGACAGGTTCCCGGCGATCATGTTGATGATGGCGCCAGGCACAAAAAAAGGTGATATCCGCTTGGGGCCCTTTTGGTCAACCAGCATCGCAGTACCTTCAATAGAACCAATGCCGCCTATACCCGAGCCAATGGCACAACCGATGCGCGCCGCGTTCGCCTCGGTGACTTCAAAGCCAGAGTCTCTGAAAGCCTGAATACCCGCCACCATGCCGTACTGAATGAAAGGGTCCATCCGCCTTGCATCGCGGGTCTCGAGGTAACCCTCAGCACTGAAGTTCTTGACGCTGGCGCTAAAGCGCGTAGTGAAGGCGGCAGCATCGAACTGCTCAATCGCCGCCGCACCGCTACGGCCATCGCATATACCTGCCCAGCTCGAATCGACGTCCAAACCCAATGGCGTAACGGCACCCATGCCGGTAACGACCACTCTGTTGCCTTTCATGATGCGCCCCTTCTGCCCCGTGAGGTTTGCGTATGTTCTGTGAAATCAGCCGCTCGGCCCAATTACCGAAACGCCAGACATCATCTTTTCGATGCGTCTGTGAGCTCATTAAAACGAAAAAGGCCGCGCTGCGTGAGCAGAGCGGCCCCGGTATCCAGTTGCTGAGACCCGCTCAGGAGAGGTTAGTGTTGATGTAGTCGATCGCCAGCTGAACGGTGGTGATCTTTTCTGCCTCTTCGTCTGGGATTTCAGTCTCAAATTCTTCCTCGAGCGCCATGACCAACTCTACTGTGTCGAGGGAATCTGCACCCAGATCGTCGACAAACGACGCTTCTGCCTTGACTTCCTCTTCTTTGACGCCCAACTGCTCGGCGACAATTTTTCTCACTCGATCTTCAATATTGCTCATGACGTGCCCTTTGCTCCGGTTGTCGTAGGGCGCTAAGCCCAAACGCAGTGGATTTTACAAGCTTTTGCCGCAAGTAAAACCCTTTTTGACGGATATTCGAACCTTGATAGCGCGGCTCAGCCCATGTAGAGGCCGCCGTTTACGTGCAGCGTCTCACCGGTAATGTATTGGGCGGCATCGCTCGCCAGAAAGGCCACCGCAGCAGCCACATCGTCGGGCGAACCGAGCCGACCCAAAGGAATCTGGTTCTGCAGAACGTCTCGCTGCTCATCAGCCAGCGCGCGGGTCATGTCAGTGTCGATAAACCCGGGCGCAATGCAGTTGACGGTCACAGAGCGCGAACCGAGCTCTCGGGCAAGAGAGCGCGCCATGCCCTCCGCGCCGGCTTTGGTGGCCGCGTAATTACTCTGCCCTGCGTTGCCCATAGAGCCGACGACAGAGGTGACATTGATAATGCGCCCCCATCGGGCTTTGGTCATGCCGCGTAAACAAGCCTTGCTCAAACGGTAGAGCGCCGTGAGGTTCGTATCGATCACCTGCTGCCACTCGTCCTCTTTCATGCGCATCAATATATTGTCCTGCGTAATACCCGCGTTGTTAATCAGCACGAGCGGATCGCCGAGGTCTTCGCGTATCCCAGAAATGAGTGCGTCAACACTGTCAGGATCGGTGACATTCAGCACCTTACCCGTGCCGCCTAATCCGCTGAGCGCTTCACTGATGCCAGCCGCGCCGGCTTCGCTGGTGGCGGTGCCGACCACCGTTATGTCCTGTTCGGCTAATGCCCGCGCAATAGCAGCACCGATCCCCCGGCTAGCACCGGTGACGAGCGCGACTCTCTTCACAGTTTCTTTAGCATCGCTCATCAGGCAGCCTCCGTTGCCGTACCTTTCAGCGCCTCGGGGTCTTCCAATGTGGCGCACTGAATAGATCGGTCAATACGCTTGAGCAGGCCAGCTAACACTTTGCCGGGCCCGCACTCTGCAAAGCGCGTGCACCCCGCCTCGAGCAGCGTGATCACGCACTGTGTCCACATCACGGGCTCCGATACCTGCCGGACCAAAAGCCGTCTGATTTCCATCGCCTTGCGGTGCGGCTGCGCGTCAACATTGCTGATCACGGGCACCGTAGCGTCGTTGAGCTCTACGGCTTGAAATGCCTCAGCCATCACCGCCGCAGCCGGCTGCATCAGTGGCGTATGGAAGGGCGCGCTAACGGGCAGCGGTAACACGCGCTTGGCACCCGCCTCTTTCATGAAGGCACCCGCGGCTTCTACCGCATCGGCATGTCCTGCTATCACGACCTGACCGGGGGAGTTGTAGTTGACCGCGCCGACATAGGCATTGTCGTCGCAATGGGTGACGCAGATTTCATCAATCACGGCATCGCTCAAGCCCAGCACTGCCGCCATGGCGCCCTCTCCAGCCGGGACCGCAGACTGCATGGCACGCCCACGGGTCTGCACCAGCCGGGCCGCGTCTTTTAGGGACAGTGCGCCTGCGACCACCAAGGCGGAGTACTCGCCCAAGCTATGCCCCGCGACAAACTCGGGGCGCTGGCCACCCTCCTGCTCCCAGCACCGATACAGCGCGACACTGGCCGTCAAAATAGCGGGCTGGGTAAACTCGGTAAGCGTGAGCTGGTCTTCGGGGCCCTGGCTGACGAGCGCCCACAGATCGTAGCCCAGGGCATCACTGGCCTCGGTGAAGGTGTCCCCGACCACCGCGTAGTGCTCCGCAGCCTGCGAGAGCATGCCGACGGACTGTGACCCCTGGCCGGGGAAAAGAAAGGCGTACCCTGACAAAAACGATTACTCGTCGTCGCCGGTGTCCACTACCTTCTTACCGCGATAAAAACCGTCAGCACTCACGTGGTGACGACGACGGGTCTCGCCCGAGGTCTCATCAACGGTGAGCGTGGGCCCACCGATGGCGTCGTGTGCACGACGCATGCCTCTCTTGGAACGAGTCTTACGATTCTGCTGTACAGCCATGACTGGCCTCCTAGTTAAAACCATTCGACGCGGATCCCAATCCACATCGCCTTATATTTCAGGAGCACGTACTTTATACGCGCCCCCGGGATATCAGGATTTAAGCCGCCCCAGCACTGCAAACGGGCTGTCGCGCTCACCTGAATCCTCAACCTGTTCCACGCCCTCAGTGTCGGCTTCAAGCGCCGCATGCTGCTCGACTGACTTACATTCCGTCTCATGAATTGGTGAGACCGGAATGGCCAACAGTATTTCCTCTTCTGCGATGTCGCTCAAATCGGCGGCATCATCGACGATTAATGGCTCATACGTCGCAGGCAACGCCGCTGCCTCCTCGTCGCTCCAGACGCATGCCATGAGTGAGGTGCTTTTCACTGGCACCTCCATGTCACTGAGGCATCGCTGGCACTGCATGATCACCTTGGCCTCAACGGACACCGCCACCACGTAGCGCGCTTCTTCGTCCCGCCGAAAATCAAAGGCCGCCGAGCCAGACTCGACGATGGCAATCCCTGAGTCCGCCAACCTTGGCAGATCCTCAGGTGATACAGTGCCCTCAATATGAACGCCGCGGGCCGCCAGGCCGCGCAGGTCCAGCTGTTTTGGCAATGCCCCGGTTTTCATGGGCGCGGATCATACGGACGGCGGTATAGGCTGTCAAAGTGATCTGGGGCCTTGCAGTCAGCCGGTTGTCAAAGAGTGACTTTTCACCATATTTGCCACCCACTTTGAGGTACCTCGCATGAATCTGATCCTTGCCTCGACCTCGCCCTACCGTCGCAGGCTGCTTGAGAGGCTATGTCTACCCTTTACTTGCATGGACCCGGCGATCGAGGAATCGATGCGGGAGGGAGAATCGGCCTCGGAACGGGCGTCCCGCCTGGCGACAGAGAAAGCGTCTGCGGCGGCAAAGACACTGCAGGGCGATGCGATTGTCATTGGCTCGGACCAGGTCGCCTGTTTAGGTACCCAGATACTGCACAAACCCGGTACCGCGGAAGCCGCTGAGCGACAACTCGCCGCCTCGAGCGACCAGACCGTTCATTTTTGGACCGCCGTCTCGGTATGGGCGAACCCCGACCAGACCCCCACGCAGCGAGTGGTCCCCTGCGAGGTCAAGATGCGGGCACTCAGTGCCGCTGAAATCACCCGCTACGTAGCGCTTGACCAACCCCTGGATTGCGCTGGCAGCTTTAAGTGGGAATCGCTTGGTATCACCCTATTTGAGGCCATACGGACCGACGATCCCACGGCGCTAGAGGGGTTACCGCTAATCGCGCTGGGTGAACTTCTGCGCGGGGCAGGAATCTCGTTACCCCTGGCCGCGCAATCGGCTCAACACAGCCTCTAACTCAGCATCGAGCGGACATTCCAACTCATAGCGCTCGCCGCCCAGCTCAAATGAGATGGCTTTAGCGTGCAAGAACAAACGCTTGAGGCCCGCAGTCCCACTGATCGCCTGGGACTGGTCGTTTTGGTACTTAGTGTCGCCCAAAATGGGGTGGCCAATATGTTGCGTGTGGACACGGATCTGATGGGTCCGCCCTGAAATGGGCTTGACCTGGATCAGGGTAGCACCGGCAAACCGCTCTACGACCTGCATCTCTGTTTTAGCGGCTTTGCCCTCTGCGGCCACCTTAACGATGCGCTCCCCTGTGGGTGTATGCCGCTTGGCGAGCGGCGCTGAAACGCTTTTTTGATACGCCGGCCATTTACCCGCCACCAAGGCCAAGTACTGTTTGTCTACAGAGTCTTTTCTAAGTTGCTCATGTAACGCTCTGAGCGTACGCGCATTTTTAGCCACGAGTACAAGCCCGGAGGTGTCCCGGTCCAGCCGGTGCACTAACTCCAAATAGCGGGCCTCTGGAAACAGGCTCCGCAGCGACTCAATGAGCCCCAGTCGCACACCACTGCCCCCGTGAACCGCGAGTCCCGTAGGCTTATTGATCACCAGTAGATCGGCATTATCGAGGACAATCGCGGCACGAATCCGACGCCCCCAAGCGTCAGACGGGCGGCCAGTGGGCGCCGATTCGGCCATTTTGAGTGGTGGAATTCGCACTGTGTCGCCCGCCTGCACGCGGTACTCGGGCTTAGACCGGCCTTTATTCACTCTAACCTCTCCCTTTCGAATGGCCCGGTAAACGCGGGTCTTGGGGACGCCCGATGCGTGCCGCAGCAAATAGTTATCCAGACGCTGGCCCGCCTCCTCCGCGGCAACATCGAGTAATTGGACCTTTAAGTTCGCGTCAGCGCTCATAAAAAACCTGATTTCTGCACATCATCTATTCATTGAAACCGCACTCTCATGGTGCTACGGTGCGCGCGTCGGAGGAGATGTGCCCGGGCGGCGAAGCTCAAAAAACCGCGTTAGCGGCAGGCGACGTCCCCAAGCCACTCCCGCACCTTTTTTATCAGTGCGACCAGCCCAGCTCTTTCTGCTGCGGCCGTACCGACAAGAGAATTGCGAGTCTACCGCGCTAAGCCCTCCAGCCCCAATGGCTGTTCGAGCGCCACGTGGCAGACAAAGAGAAACCCGCGACACACGATGGCGCGGTGCAGATTGCGAGTCAGGCCGCCACAAACGCGTGGCAGGCAGTGTCAACAGCACACCGGAATGCCCTAAAGCGCCCCGGTATGATATCTCTCCACTGGTGGCGAGATCGCAAGTACAGGAGGCAAAAACCGCCTCCGCACCGCCCAGTTGCGTCGCCAACTGGATATTGTCATGAAAAAGATGCTGATCAACGCAACCCAGCCTGAAGAGGTCAGGGTTGCCATGGTCGATGGCCAACGGCTTTACGACCTGGACATCGAAAACCGCCAACGCATTCAAACCAAAGCCAACGTTTACAAAGCGAAAGTCACCCGGGTCGAACCCAGCCTCGAGGCAGCGTTCGTCGACTTTGGTGCGGACCGCCACGGTTTTCTACCCCTTAAAGAGATCTCTCCCGAGTACTACCGCAGCCGGGCCCCTGAAGGCGAGGGCAAGGTGCGCATCAAAGACGTGCTGAAAGAAGGCACAGAAGTGATCGTGCAGGTTGATAAGGAAGAGCGTGGCACCAAAGGCGCCGCTCTCACTACCTATATCAGCCTTGCCGGGCGCTACATGGTGCTGATGCCGAATAACCCCAAGGCCGGCGGCATCTCGCGCCGCATCGAAGGGGAAGACCGCAGCGACCTCAAGGACTCCCTCTCGCAGCTCAACCTGCCCGATGGCATGGGTGTGATCATCCGCACGGCGGGCGTGGGGCGCAGCACCGAGGAGCTTCAGTGGGACCTGAACTACCTGCTACAGCTCTGGGAATCTATCGCCGAGGCGAACAAGGAAAGCAAAGCACCCGTTCTGATTTATCAGGAGAGCGACGTCATTATTCGCGCAGTGCGCGACTACCTCCGCGACGACATCGATCAGGTGCTGATCGATGACCCTACCGCCTACCAGCGCGCGGCGGAGTTTGTCGGCATGGTCATGCCGAAATATAAGAACCGACTCAAGCAGTACGAAGACGACCTCGCTCTGTTTAACCGCTTTCAGATCGAGGGCCAGATCGAGACCGCCTTCCAGCGCGAAGTGCGACTCCCCTCGGGCGGCTCTATCGTGCTGGATCCTACCGAGGCACTGATCTCGATCGACATCAACTCGGCTCGCGCCACCAAAGGCGGTGACATTGAGCAGACCGCACTCCAGACCAACCTCGAGGCGGCGGAAGAAATCGCACGCCAACTGCGGCTCCGTGATCTGGGCGGGCTGGTTGTGATTGATTTCATCGACATGTCCTCCAACCGCAACCAGCGCGCGGTGGAGAACCGCATCCGCGAAGCGCTTGAGGTGGACCGGGCCCGCATACAGGTGGGCCGTATTTCTCGCTTTGGCCTTTTGGAGATGTCCCGGCAGCGTTTGCGCCCTTCGCTGGGAGAGACCAGCGGTATTGTGTGCCCGCGTTGCACCGGCCAAGGCACGATTCGCACAACGAAATCATTGGCATTGGCCATCCTGCGCCTGATTCAGGAAGAGGCAGTCAAGGAGCGCACCGGCGAGGTGCAGGCGATCGTACCGGTCGATGTATCGGCGTTTCTGCTGAATGAAAAGCGCGGCGAAATAAATGACATTGAGTCGCGCAGTGGCGTGCGCATTGTTGTGGTCGCCAGCCCCTATCTTGATACCCCGCATTTCGAAGTGCGCCGTCTGAGAGACGACGAAGTCGACCAGTCCAGAAAGTTGAGCTTTGACATCGACCTGCCCTCTCCCACCGAACCGGCTGTCGATGCCGCCAATGAGCCGACGGTTTCGGCGCCCGAGGCACTGGTGCGTGGCGTGACCCCGGATGCGCCCGCGCCCGAAGTCAGCCCCAAAGAGAAGCCGGCGGCGAAGAGCCAGCGGCAGCCCCGTGGCGACAAGCGACAGCGAAACAAGAAACCAGCACAACCCGGACTGCTCGCGCGGCTCTGGGCCATGCTGTTTGGCGGCGAAACACAACCCAAGTCAAAACAACGTCAGGGTAATCGCAGCGGCAAGGGCGAGCAGAACCGGCAACGATCCCGCAACCGCTCGGGTGACCGACAGCGTGACGATCGCAAAGACGGCGACAACAACCGCCAGCGCAACCGCGGCGGCAGAAACGACCGTGACAACCGTCGAAATGGCAGAAACCGTAAGCCTGAGGGTGACGAGGTAACCAACACCCAGCAGCAAACTGTCGATAGCGGCGCAGAGAACACTGGCGGCGATCAAAACGGTGAACAGCCCAAGCGCTCGCGCCGTCGACGCGGACGTCGTGGTGGCCAGCGTCACAACGACCGTCCGGCCAATGACGCGGTGGAGAATGCGGCTGAGAGCAACGCAGACAGCGAAACCACCGAAGCGGTAGCAGAGCCGTCTGGCGAGTCACATCGACGACGGCCCGCTGACAAGCGCAACGAGGGACGGCGCCGAAGACAGCGCCAGACCGTGGAATCAGAGGCTCCTGGAACCGAGGTAACGGACAGGGTGGCTGAAACGGCCAGCGCGAAAGCCACCACGGCATCAGCCGAGCAAGCGGCGCCCGCAGTTGAGGTCGCCTCCTCCGAGGCACTCAGCGCGGCCTTTGCAGAGCCAGAGGCTGACGCTCCAGAAGCTTTAGAAGTTGAAGCAGTAAACGAGGCAACCGCTGAGGCAGAGCCGGCACCTGAAACAGACGAAACGTCTCTGCAAGAGCAAGCCGAGCCTGCTCCTGCAGAGCCTAGTGTTGTGGAAGAACCAGCAGCAGCTATCGAGACGAAAGATGCTGTGGTAGAGGAAGCACCCGAGCAGGACGTTCACTCGACAGCCGGCGTGACCGAAGCCGGCCGTGCCGTGAACGATCCGCGCGTTGCGCCGAAGCCTGTCTCGGAGACGGCCGTCAGTACCGAGCTGGGCGAACTCTTTGCTAACCCTGAGGCACCACCGGTGACGGTCGTGCAACAGGATGTACCGCGTGCGAGCAATGACCCGCGAGGGCCGCGCGCTGCCTGATGAGCAACGGAGAAACTTGATCAGATAGAGCGCGGCGATATAATGCGCGCTCTTCGCCGGGAGCCTTCCCGGCAAACAGTTTAGGTGGGCTGGCTGAGTGGTCGAAAGCGGCGGTCTTGAAAACCGTTGAACCGAGAGGTTCCCGGGGTTCGAATCCCTGGCCCACCGCCATAAACGAGAAAGCCGCCCTAACGGGCGGCTTTTTTGTGTTGCCGAAGGCGCCCTAGAGCATGGCCCAGATCATCAACGCGTAACCCACTACTCCACCGATCCACACCAGGCTTCTCAGATACTTAATGCCTACGATGTAAATCGGCACGTACGCAATCCGTGCCCAAAAGGCGATTTGTGCGCCCAGCATAACCTCGGCATCCATCCCCGCCGCGTTAGCGATCAGGGCCAGCGGCACAAAGAAAACAGCCGCCTCAATGGAGTTCTTCGCGGCTCTCTCGGCGCGCCCTCCCATCGGGGTCGCCTCATTCAGGTTATCGCGATTGCCGAGGCCGATGTCGCGTCCCTCTTTGGTCCATTCTTGATTACGAATCGCCGCGCCTACCACGACCGTGATCAACGTCCAGACCGTGAAGTACACCGTGAGCTCTAAAAGTGCTGTCATGCTGTCCTCTCTTTATCTTTATAAATGGAAATACCCTGCCAATAACGACTATACACGTGGATGCCTGATGCATCCCACGGACATTGCAATGGTCAGCCCCCCAGCACTTTCTTTTTTGATGTCTTTATCCTACGTTAAAGCTCAGGTTGTTGGGGCAACCCACGAAACCATCATGACTTAACCGCGGCGCCCGGTCCGCTACTAGGTAACCAGAACATGGAATGCAACACACTCACTGAACAGGCCCGCCACTGGGCGAGCACACAGCCCGACAAAATCTGGATGCGGGACCTTCACGACACCGGAGCAGACGAGTACCGGTGGAGTGAGGCGGTCGCAGAGATAGATCGCGCGGCCTCCTGGCTCGAGGCAGAATTTGGCGAAGGCCAGCGGATGGCGCTGCTCTCCAGAAACCGGGCGCACTGGATCATGGCAGACATGGCGGTGATTCATTCCGGCAACGTGACGGTGCCGCTGTTCACCACCCACGCGACCGCCACGGCCGAGTACATTCTCGAGTTCACCGAAACGAAGGTGCTCTTTCTTGGTCAAACCGAGAACTGGGAGGGTGTGAAGACAGTGTTGCCCGCGGACTGCCTGCTTGTGACGCTACCCGGTGTGGAGTGCGAGCTGCCACACAAGACCTGGGCCGAATTGGTCGCGGCGGCTCCGGCTGATGCGCCGAAGTACCAACCCCATGGTGACGACATCGTCTCGCTAGTATTCACCTCTGGCACCACTGGCCTACCCAAAGGGGTGATTCAAACTCACTCAACAAACCTTGTTCCCATGCGGCGCTGCAAGGAACTGTTCACGCAACAGGATCAACCCCGGTTTTTCAGTTACCTGCCTCTGTCGCACATTGCCGAGCGTCAGGTGGTGGAATTCTCCTCGGTGAATTCCGGTGGCGAGATCTTTTTCAATGAATCCCTCGAGACGCTCGCCCGAGACCTCCCGCAGTGCAAACCGCATATCTTTTTCGGCCCGCCGCGGGTGTGGGAGCAGCTTCGCCAATCGATCACCGCCAAGTTTGGTGGCGCGGATGCACTGAAAGCCGCGCTTGAAGCTGATCAGGCTGGCGTGCAAGCGCTCGTCGTGGGTGCTCTGGGCTTCGAAGAGGTCGACTACTTTTTGACCGCCGCGGCACCCACGCCGCCCGCACTCATTCACTGGTGGGAATCGGTGGGGGTCAACCTGTGTGAAGGCTTTGGGCAAACCGAGGCCATGGGACTCATTGCGACGGATCCCGCCGACCGACGGGTGGGCTCCATTGGTCGACCCGTGGGCGAAGTCGAGGTCAAGATTGGCGACAACAACGAAATGCTGATCAAGGCCGAGGGCTGCACCCCGGGCTACTACAACCGACCCGAGAAGACCGCAGAGCTATGGCAGGACGGCTGGCTGCACACGGGAGATAAAATAGAGATCGACGAGGACGGTTTTATTTTCATCACCGGTCGCGTCAAAGACTACTTCAAAACGATTCAGGGCAAGTTTGTCGCGCCGCCCCCGATCGAAGGTTTATTCGCCGAGAATGCGCACTCCGAGCAGCAATGCCTGCTAGGTCGAGGTTACTCAAAAACTGTCATGGTGACCGTCGTGAATGAACCCGCCCGGGCCCTACCCCGAGAGGAAGTCGAGGCGGCGGCACTGGCCACGGTGGAGAGCATCAACGGCCAAATCGAGAAGCACGCGCGCATCGGTGCGGTAATCTTCAGTGAAACGCCGTGGACGATCGAGAATGAGATTCTGACGCCCACGATGAAGATTCGGCGCGAACAGATCGAGAAGCAGTTTGGCGAGGACGCCGAGCGACTCGCCCGGGAAGGCGCAGAAGCCGGCAGTATCCTGATGCACTGGGCGGGCTAAGAAGCCTTCCAGCACCCCCGAGAATCACAACAGACCCGCTGTTACGTGCCCGGCTCTGCGGCGGGCATCTCGGACTCATACTCTTCGACCGTGTAGCTGCGAATCAGATCACGATCAAACAGCCGCTCCTCGTCGGCGGCGATTTCCTCCTGCGCCGACTCTGATGCAATCAGGGCCATCGCTGCGTCCATGGCGGGCTGGTCTGGGAACCAGATCTCCATCAGCACATCGAAGGGCAGCTCAGTCGGGGCGTGGTTCGCCGCATCGGCAACGGTGAGGTAGCGGCGCTGATACTTCACGGCAAAGCCGCTGAGATACTTCTCTCCGATTTTTCGGTGATGGGTCTCGTAGTGCTCGATGAACGCCTCGCGAGACATCCCGGGTTTTCTGGTCAGTAACGTTACGACTTTAATCACGCTTTACTTTCACCTTAGTCATCACTTGCGCTCTGACGCTTACCAACATCACCGTCAAAAGTTAATGCTCCTGACCCTGTGGGCTCATGATTCTTTTTGACGAGGCCTCCTAGCGTCACTTGGATATTTGCTCGGTCGCGGACTACAGTATCGAGGTCGCCAACGAGACATCCGCAAACTGCCACACCGTCTCAAAGCGCGCCGTCATTTGCTCCGCTCCCGCCTCGTCGCCCTGACGCCTGAGCGCCTCGGCGAGCCCAAACATCGACCAGCCATTCATGGGGTACTGCTCGAGATCTGCTTCGAAGACTGCTTGCGCCTCGTCCACTCTGTCGCTGGCCAGGAGTGCCGCCCCTAATGACTGGCGCGTCGGGTAGTACCAGAAAGGCGGCTCGGTATAGGGCAGCGCGTCCTGCAGCGTGACCGCTTCCTCGAATGCGAGCACTGCATTTGCTGCGTCACCGGCTCGGTAGGCCATCTCCCCTCTCAGTAAGGACTTGGCAATCTCCAGCAGATCCCGAGCCGGGTACACATTACCCATGAAAATCTCGTCGACATCAGGCTCGAGCTGCTCTATGGCTGCCAGCTCAGCAAGGGCGGCCTCGGTATCACCCAGCGCTGCGTGAGCGACACCCCGCCCGTAGTGCCATATTGCTCGGGCAAACGCGAAGGGCTCAAAAGGCTCGGGCTCAGCCAGAATCTCTTCCCACTTCGCGAACCGCACCAAAGAGAGCATCGGCACTGTGCGGAAGAACTGAATAGTCGGGAACTGTTCCACCTGTTCAACCCGCACGTTAGCCACTACCCGCCGCGCGCTGTCGAGAGACAGCGCACTTTGGCCCTGCATGGTCGCCGAGGCCCACAGGAAGTGAATGTTGTGCGGGTAATACAGCGCGGGATAGAAGCCCTGCGCGTTGCACTGGGCGATGTAGGCTTCGTCCACTTCTGCGGCGCGAATATTGGCCAGCGCGGAGTCCTGATATCGCCCCACCCTGAAGTAGATGTGACTGGGCATGTGCACCAAGTGACCTGACCCCGGCACCAGATTAGCCAGGCGATCCGCAGCGGGCTCCGCTTTCGCCGCATTGGAGGACGCCTCCAATGCGTGGATGTAAAGATGAAGCGCGAGGGGATGACCGGGGTCTGCTTCCATAACGGCCTCAAGGCTCGCAATCACCGCCTGCGTGTCGGGCTTGGCCTCGCCGTTCGGGCCCCAATAATCCCAGGGCATGGTATTCATCAATGCCTCTGCGTAGACCGATGCCACGGTGGTGTCATCGGGGTAACGCGCTGCCATCTCTGCCAGCGCATCCGCCCAGGCGCGATCGAGGGGGTCGCGGGGGGTATCGGCCTGACCGTCGTAACGCTGATCCAGCGCCTGAATCCAGTCCCGCTCCTTTGGCGTCAAACCGTCAGTCAACGCCAGGGCTTGATCTATGGCGGCGCGGGCGTCGGCTCGCTCAGCGGGGGTCATAATGGCTTTGCCGTTACTGGTCACGTTGATATTAGGCCCTGTTGCCAGTGCCTCACCCCAGAAGCACATGGCGCATCCGGGATCCAGCGTTTGCGCGGCGCGGAAACTGCGAATGGATTCCGCATGGTTAAAGCCAAACGCCAGCACCATGCCCTGATCAAAGTAACGCTGTGCATCGGGGTCAGCGGTTGTGATCGGCATGTGGTAGTCGCCCATGCCCTCGAACAGCGGCGCCCCTGCGCGCTGCGCCAAGCTCTGCTGTTGGTCTGCGCCCGACCGCGAATCGGCCTCGCTGCCGCACCCCACCAAGGCCATGGACCCCAAGACACCCAGTAACCCTATTCGCTTACACGCCTTAAACATGAGCCAGCCCCCGAAGAAAACAATCACCCTACACATGCCTGTGGTTACTGACCACCCGCCGTCCGCTCACCGATCGTCACGCTCCGCGCATCCGACACCAGCGCATCAACGTGACTGGAGGTGAGTGTCTTTAAAAAAGCCACTAGCGCGTCTTGATCGGACTGCGTCAACTGAACGGATTGGGTTCGGGGGTCCTGAGCCGGATCTCCCCCACCACCCTCAGCATAGAAAGCGACCACCGCCTCGAGTGTGGCTACCGAACCATCATGCATGTAGGGTCCGGTGAGCGCGACATTGCGCAGGCTGGGGGTCCGATACCGCCATTTATCCGCTTCACGACCGGTGACTTCGTAGCGACCATCGTCGATGAACGTCTCGGTCTCTGCATCGACCGTTGGCACCACAAAAATCCCGGGAGCCAGTTGAACTGAGGGGGGCCGGAGCGCCCGGCCCGCGCGAAGATATCCGGTTCCCGTGTTGTGAAACTGACCATCTGTAAACAGCGCCGACGAATCGTTGATGCGGTGACACGCGGCACAGCCTTTGTCCTGAAAAACGGCGAAGCCCCGAGCCGCCAGCGCCGGATAACCCTCAGCACCCGATCCTTTCTTAACGGGCAATTCCTCGCCCCCGAAGTACCACCGGTCAAACGGTGAGTCCCCAGACAGCAACGCGCGCTGATAGGCGGCCAGGGCCCGTCCCAGAGTGCTCTGGGTGAGACCCTCCTCGAAGATCTCCGCGAACCGGCTTCTATAAAAAGTGTTTGAGGCCAGCTTCGCCAACACCGCCTCGCGAGAATCGTTCGCCATTTCATTCTCTGCGAGCAGTGGCGACCAAATCTGCGTCTCCAGGGACTGCTCACGCCCATCGAGGAAAAGGTCTTTGGCAAAAGCCACGTTATAAAGCGAAGGCACATTGCGCCGCACGCCCTTGCCCAAATGGCCCACAGGTGTCGCCAACTCATTCTGGGTAAAACCCTGCTCGGGGATGTGGCACATGGCGCAAGACAGCGTCTCGTTTTTTGACAGGCGCCGGTCGAAGAAGAGCTCGCGACCTAAATCAATCTCCGCGGGATCTAACTGGCTGGACACTTCAGGCAGGCCAAGCGGCGGGTTAACACTTAACTCGTAGAGCGGCTGTCGCTCTCCGAGCGTTTGTATCACCACCTTTGAGTCAGTGACATAGGACACCGACTCATACCCCACCCGCGAATCCGCCAGGCCCACCTTATGGACTCCATCAGTCACAGGGGTGTCGGTGGCCGCAGCCGCATCTACCAGTGGCAGGCACAGCAGAGAGAGGCCGCCCCAATACAGCGCCGCACCCCGTTTTACCGGGGTTCGAAAACCATTCGCAGTCTTGACTGAAGGTGTTAGCATCAGATCAATTGTGGCAGAAATTTTTGGGGACAATCATGATCATTAGAGGATTTTTCTCGGCGCTGATTGCGCTGGCCGTGCTGGTGCAACCGACTTCGGCAGACGAAACCTGCATGTCACCGTATATGGCCAAGATCGTGGGCCAGGAAGACTATGTCTATATCTGGACGCTGGGCCTTGAGGGCGTTGGCGACGGTGAGGACAAGCTCGTCACCGTAGACGTTAACCCCGACTCTGAGACCTATGCGCAGGTCATTCACTCGATCTCCATGGGCGGCCGTCACGAAGCGCACCACTCAGGCCTGACCGACGATCGGCGCTACCTGTGGGCATCAGGTTTGGATACCAGCAAAATCTTCATCTTCGACGTCCACACAGACCCCGCGGCACCCAAGTTGCACCGCACCATTGATGACTTCGTCGAGAAAACCGGCGGCGTGGTGGGCCCCCATACCAACTACGCGCTCCCCGGACGCATGCTGATCACCGGTTTGTCCAATAACCGTGACCACGGCGGCCGCACCGGCATGGCGGAGTACACCAACGGTGGCGATTTCATCACCAGCGTATGGATGCCCACCGATGACAATCTGCAAGGTGCCGAGAAGTCTGGAAACTTCGCAGACGGTTATGGATACGACGCGCGCGCCTTGCCGCGCCGAAATGTGTTGGTGACGTCTTCGTTTACCGGCTGGAACAACTACATGATGAATCTTGGCAAGATGATGGGCGATGCCGAGGCGATGAAGCGTTTCGGCAACACCGTTGTCATTTGGGACCTGCATTCCCGAAAACCCAAGAAGATTCTCGATGTGCCCGGTGCACCGCTCGAAATCCGCTGCGCCTGGGGCTCGCGCTCGAACTACTGTTTCACGACTACCGCCCTCACCTCCAAAGTCTGGTTAATCTACGAAGATGAAGCTGGCGAATGGCAAGCCAAGGCAGTGGCGGACATCGGCGACGCCAGCAAGATTCCGTTGCCCGTGGATATCTCTATCTCTGCTGATGACAACCACCTGTGGATCAACACCTGGAACGACGGGCTGACGCGTCTGTATGACATCTCTGATCCTTTCGCGCCCAAGCAAATCATGGAAGAGCAGATCGGCGAGCAAGTGAACATGGTGTCGCAGAGCTGGGATGGTGAGCGGCTGTACTACACCTCTTCGCTTCTGGCGAACTGGGACAAGACGACCGCTTCAGAGGGTAATGATCTGCAGTACTTCAAACTCTATAAGTGGGACGGTAAGTCTCTCGAGCTTGAGTTCAACCTCGACTTTGTTGAGCTTGGTCTGGGCGCTCCGCACCAGATGCGATTCGGCGCCCATGCGCTGTATGGCGGTACGGCGGCTCAGTCGCCGTCGGGTCTGATCACGACACCACCTGCGCACTGATACCAGCGTGCGCGGTACCCTCCTCCTGCTGATCTGGGCATGGAGTGCAGCCGCACTCTGTGCCCCTCACGAGCACAAACCGGCCGTTGTTTTGGCGCCGGGCTACGCGCCTTTGTCCTTCACGCCACCAGAGCCAGGCAGTTACGACCTCCCAGCGATGGGCAGCGCGGCCGATGGCGCGGTGATCGACAGTGACGGCAATTCAGCACAGCTCCATGATTTCCTCGGCGACAAGCCCACCGTCCTGAGCTTTATTTTCACCACCTGCGATGACGTGAACGGCTGCCCACTGGCCACCTACGTGATGCGGAGCG
>CBFHIW010000025.1:0-34536 GCA_965656065.1 Luminiphilus sp.
GCAATCTGCTTGAGCGTCTGCTGGGCGGTCAGCTGTCTCTGACCCGCCGGGTCTGGACGCAGCTGAATACGCTGTGGATCGGCAACTTCACCCTTGTCGGGGCGCTGAATTTATTCGTGGCCTATCGCTACGAGGAAGCCTTCTGGGTGTCCTACAAGCTGTATTCGAGCATCGGCTTCACGGTCGTATTGATGTTACTGACGATCCTCATTGTTGCCCCGCACCTCAAAGAACACGAGATAGCGGAAAGCGAACAGGCGGGGGGGTCGTGATGGCGCCGATAATGACGCCTTTCCTGACAAAGGCGCTCTCCGCAATCCTGCTCGCCGCAAGAAAAAGTGCCTTGATGTCGCTGCTGTTGCTCACTGTGAATCTGATCGGCCTGCCTGCGGCCCATGCCCAGGACACCCAATACATCAGCGACATGGTGCTGGTGCCCGTGCGCAGCGGCGCCGGCTCGGAGTTTCGTATCCTGAATCGCGGACTGCCTTCGGGGACCGCGTTGCTGGTATTCGGACAGAGCGACGACGGCGAGTGGACAGAAGTTGAAACCCGCGGTGGCACGCGTGGCTGGATTCCAACCCAGTACCTCCAGAAAGAGCCGCCAGCGGGGCTATTGATTAACGATATGAGGCTGGAACTCGAGCAGGTCCGGGGCGAGCGCGACCGCGTGGTCAGTCAATTGAACCAAAGCTCCAGCGAAGTCGATGAAGCCGACGAGACCATTGTCAGTTTGACCACCCGGCTGGAGAGCACCGAGGCGGAGCTGACAGAGGTCAAACGCGTGTCCGCGGCGGCGCTGGATCTCGACCTGATGAACCAGCAGCTGCTCGCCGAGCTCGAGTCAGAGCGATCGGATGCGGATCTGCTACGGTTGGAAAACGTGAGGCTGCGCGAGCGCATCGCCAACAATCAAATGATGGATGGGGCCCTTGCCGTGCTGTTGGGCGTCATTCTGGCTGTGGTTGCGCCACGACTGTGGCCAAAGAAAAAGCGCCAGGACGGCTGGTCATGACGGAGATGAACATGAGAAACATGACAAATCTTTTACCGCGACTGTTGAGCTGTTTGCTCGCTGCAATCCTGAGCATCTCCATGAGCGTGACGCAGGCCCAATCGGATGACCCAGCGGAGAATCCCCGGGTACTCATGAAAACCACCGATGGCGACATTACGATCGAATTATTTGCCGACAAGTCGCCGATTACCGTCGAGAACTTCCTACAATACGTTGACGGTGGTCACTACGACGGGACCGTCTTTCACCGCGTGATTTCCAACTTCATGATTCAGGGTGGCGGCTTTGATACCGAGCTCAAGGAAAAGCCGACGCGGGACCCCATCGTGAATGAGTCCAAAAACAAACTGCACAACACGCGCGGCACCTTGGCAATGGCTCGCACCAGTGATCCGGACTCGGCCGCCGCGCAGTTCTTTATTAACCAACGCAGCAATCTGCGTCTGGACTGGTCAGGCGGCAAGGATGGCTACACCGTGTTCGGAGAGGTGGTCGACGGGATGCAGGTTGTTGACATCATCTCACTGACCGACACCGGTTCAGCGCAGGCGCAAACCACACGTGGCCCCACCGTTTTTCAGGATGTGCCGGTGCAGCCGATCGTGGTCCTATCCGTGACCCGACTGGCCCCGTGATTCAACTCAGCATCAATCTCAACAAGATTGCGCTGATACGGAACGCTCGGGATACGCGGCATCCGGACCCCTGCGAGTTCGCGGCAGACGTTATTCGCGCCGGCGCCCGCGGGGTAACGGTTCACCCACGACCCGATCAGCGCCACATTCGCGCCGATGACTGTTTGGCACTGGGTGAGACCTCACTCGGGTTCAATCCGGACAAGATCGCTGGGCAAGACGCACCCGCCGGCATCGAGTTCAATATTGAGGGCAATCCCTTTGCTGCGGCGCAACGCGCGAGCCGCGATGGCGTCAGCGATTACCCGGGTTTTCTGCAACTCGTTGAGGCGGTGCGGCCAGATCAAGTGACGCTGGTGCCCGATGCGGATGACCAGCTGACCTCGGATCATGGCTTCGATATTGCCCGTGACGGGGAGCGTTTGGCACCGGTGATCGAAAAACTGAAGTCGCTCGGGTGCCGCGTGAGCCTCTTTATGGACCCGGACCCTTCGCAAATAGCGCGCATTCCGGCGCTCGGCGCCGACCGGATAGAGCTGTATACCGAAAGCTACGCCAGAGCCCATGAGCGAGGCGAGTTTGACGCCGTACTCGCGCAGTTTCAGGAAGCGGCTGCGACTGCGACCACCTGCGGCCTCGGTATTAATGCGGGGCATGATCTGAATTTACATAATCTGCGGGATTTCCGGATCCCCAACCTGCTCGAGGTCTCGATTGGCCACGCTTTTACCATCGATGCCTTGCGCTGGGGTATTCCCGAGACCGTGCGGCGCTACCTTGATACGCTGGGCGCGCTGTAGCACCAGAGCAGCTTGAGCCGCAGTGAACACATCTGCTGACGACCTACCGCCCTATCAGGTCCCCCACTCCCAGGAGTCGATCAGGCTTCTGTTTCGCGACCCCCACTTACTGATTGTCGATAAACCCACCTTGCTGTTGAGCGTGCCCGGCCGCCATCCACTGAACCACGACTGCCTGCTGAATCGATTAAGCCATCGCTACCCGGGCGTCTCCGCCGTCCATCGCCTGGATCTCGATACCTCGGGTGTGATGGTCATTCCCCGTCACCGCGAGGCCCTGTCGCGACTCGCGCGCCAGTTTCAGGAACGTAAAATCGATAAAACCTATATCGCGCGGGTCGCGGGCCACGTCGCCGAGGATGTCGGTGAATGCGACCTGCCTCTTATTGCCGACTGGCCCAACCGCCCCAAACAAAAAGTCTGTTTCGAGACAGGAAAGCAAGCGCTCACGCGCTGGAGAGTGCTGAGCCGGGACGACAACAGCTCACTGTTGGCGCTCACTCCGGTGACCGGTCGCTCACACCAGCTGCGGATCCATATGAGAGAGATCGGCCACCCTATTTTAGGCTGCGATTTCTATGCCCCTGAGGCCGTGCTGAATGCGGCACCTAGATTGTTATTGCACGCAACATCACTGCGATTTGGCCACCCTCTATCGGGCGACATCTTGACCGCCCACTCACCGGCACCCGCCGCTTTCTATCCATCGTAAGTTGCCATTCCGAGGTATTGGCGAGATGCATTACCATGCGCTCTCGCGTTATCCGGAGAGCGACGTGGTCCTCGTCAATCAAGCGGGTCAGGAAAAAGTGATTGTGGTCAAACCGAACCACTCTGCGACCTGGCGCCACAACCTGTGGCTGCTCGCCGCGCTGGCGGTGCCGTCGCTGGGCGCGGGCATTGCCTTCGCGCTCCTGGGCGCCTGGCCTATTTTACCGCTGGCAGGCCTTGAGCTGACCGCACTGGGCGGCGCGCTGTACTGGGTCAACTGGAAGCTCGAGTATCGACACGTGATTCGCCTGACCGACGAGCTCGTCACGATCGATAAAGGGTATTTCGTGCCGAAACGCAGCTGGCGTTTTGCGCGGGAGGAGTCCGCCCTGCGCGTGGTACCCGAGACCCATCATTGGCAGGGCCCCGAGCTATCGGTACATGACCGCTCATCCGAGACTCGGATCGGTGACTTCCTTAATCGCGAGGAAACTCTGGAATTATTGAGTCTGTTGCGGGCAGAACTGCGTATTCGCACCCACAGTAGTGATAGCACGATCAAGGCGTGAAACGATGACGCATTCCAATGCAGGTACGGCGACGACTGGCGGCGGCGAAAAGGTCGGTTTTATCTCCTTGGGCTGCCCCAAAGCGCTGGTCGACTCCGAGCGGATCCTCACCCAGCTCCGCATAGAGGGCTACGAAATCACCCCTAACTATGAGGATGCAGGCGTGGTCATCGTCAATACCTGCGGGTTTATCGATGCCGCCAAGGAGGAGAGCCTCGAGGCGATTGGCGAAGCCATCAGCGAAAACGGCCGGGTACTGGTCACTGGCTGCATGGGCCGTGGCGAGGACGCCGAGACCATTCGCGCCCGTCACCCTAAAGTGCTGGGCATCAGCGGCCCGGCCGCCTACGAAGAGGTATTGGGGACGGTACGAGAGGTGCTGCCGCACCGTCATCAGCCCGACCCGCTGGTTGACCTCATTCCCGCTCAGGGCGTCAAACTGACGCCGCGACACTATGCCTACCTCAAGATCAGCGAGGGCTGTAACCACCGCTGCCGGTTCTGCATCATCCCCAGTATTCGCGGGGATCTGGTGAGTCGCCCTATTGGCTCGGTGATGGATGAAGCCGAGGGCCTGGTGCGAGCCGGCGTGCGCGAGTTGCTGGTCGTCTCTCAAGACACCAGCGCCTATGGCGTTGACCTCAAATATCAGACCGATTTTTGGCAGGGCCGGCCGCTGAAATCGAACCTCGAGAGCCTGGCATCCGCGCTGTCAGAGCTTGGCATCTGGGTGCGTCTACACTACGTGTACCCCTACCCTCACGTGGACGCGCTGATTCCCATGATGGCCGAGGGCAAGCTGCTCCCCTACATCGATATGCCGCTACAGCACGGCGCCCAAAGCGTATTGCAGCGCATGAAGCGCCCCGCCGCCACCGAAAAAACCCTTGATCGCATCGCGCGCTGGCGGGACCTGTGTCCCGATCTGACCATCCGCTCCACCTTCATTGTGGGCTATCCCGGAGAGACCGAGGCGGAGTTTGAGACACTCCTCCAATTTATCGAGACCGCACAGCTTGATCGTGTCGGCTGCTTCCAATACTCGGCTGTCAAAGGCGCCGCAGCGAACGATCTGCCCGACCCCGTGCCTGAGGAGATCAAAGCGGATCGCTGGGAGCAGTTCATGGCACTCCAGCAGTCAATCAGCGCCAGCAAGCTCCAGCGCAAAGTGGGCACGACGCAACAGATTCTGATTGATTCGGTATCGGATGAGGGGTCAACGGGTCGGACCCAGGCTGACGCACCCGAGATTGATGGCGTGGTGCATCTGCCAGGGGTGACCGAATTTAAGCCAGGCGAGCTGGTGGAGGCCGAGATTACGGGCGTCGATGAGTACGACCTTTGGGTGTCGTGACCGACGTTAGTCATCCATGAATATTATTTTGCTCGCGCCTGAGGACTGGCTCGACGACAACACCGTATGCCTAGACGACCGCCGTCACGAGCACATTCGCAGGGTCCTCAAGGCCGAGATCGGTGACGCCTTGCGCGTGGGGTTACTGGGTGGCCTGAGGGGCAGCGGCACAGTCGCCAAATTGTCTGACGAGCACACCCAACTTCACGTTGAGTTGGTTGAATCTCCCCTGCCCCGACACCCCTGTGACCTGATCCTGGCACTGCCCCGCCCAAAGATGCTGCGCAGGGTATTCCGGACGGCCGCTGAAATGGGGGTCGCTCACCTTTACTTGGTCAACAGCGCTCGCGTGGAAAAAAGTTACTGGCAGAGCCCGCTGTTGCAACCCGATCGCATCAAAGCAGCACTCACCGCCGGTCTAGAGCGCGCTGGGGATACCGTGTTGCCACAGGTTCATCTGCACCCGCGCTTTAAACCATTCATTGAGGACCAGCTACCCGGACTCATCGGATCAAGCGCGTGTTGGATCGCGCACCCGGGTGCATCCAAGGCGCTGGCAAACCAGTCAGGGGAAGGGCTGATCCTGCTCGGTCCGGAGGGTGGCTTCGTTCCCTATGAGGTCGAGCTGGCCCAGTCCATGGGTGCCCAAGCTGTTCGCTTGAGCGACCGGATCCTGAGCGTCGATACGGCGGTCACCGCCGCGCTGAGCCAATCTGCCCTCTCGAGCTAGTGCCCTGCCTGAGCGCCGACGCCCGTTCCCACGGGACAGACCACACCCGTCCCACCCATGCCGCAATACCCGGCAGGGTTTTTGTGCAGATACTGCTGATGGTAGTCCTCGGCAAAATAAAACGTCGGGGCCGGCAGAATTTCTGTGGTGATGTCGCCGTAGCCCGCTGACGTCAACGCCGGCTGATAGGTGTCAAGGCTGACCCGCGCTGCGGTCTCTTGCGCATCGCCATAGCAATAAATACCCGAACGGTACTGGGTGCCAATGTCGTTACCCTGACGCATGCCCTGGGTAGGATCGTGATTTTCCCAAAAAGCGCCGAGCAGCGTCTCATAGCTGACCTCCGCGGGGTCATATATGACCAGCACGACCTCGTTGTGTCCGGTCTGCCCGGAGCAGACTTCCCTGTAAGTCGGGTTGGGCGTCTGGCCTGCGGCGTAGCCGACCGCGGTGGTCACGACGCCAGGAATCTGCCAAAACAGACGCTCCACCCCCCAAAAGCACCCCATACCAAACAGCGCCTGCTCGAGGTGCGCCGCATAAGGCGGGAGCAAGGGTGTGCCCAATACGGCATGCCGGTCTGTGACCGGCATCGCCTCAGTGCGGCCCGGCAAAGCACTGTCTGCGTCGGGCAGCGCGTGCTTTCTGCGAATATCCATCCAATTCATGCTGTTTGCCTCAATTTCGCGCTCGGTAGCGTCTGCTGACGTATTTTTGTCATAATAGCCGGCTATTTTGACGACTGACAGTAAATCCCGCCCGGGGAATGAGGCTACACAAGCGGTAGCCGCCCGACTGGAAAACCTGCACAGGCAGGTGGCGGGGGAGGAAAACAAGATGACACAGACAAAACGCGAATCTTTCAATGCGGGCGACTTCTCAAGCCGCAAACTCATGGAACTGGTCAGCGGCGAACGCGACGGTGACCGGGTGATGCTGGACCAGGAGGCGCTCGACGCAGTGGTCTCCGAGCTGGCAAGCCGGCGCCACTATCTTCGCGAGCTCCGCGATCGCGGCCTGCTCGCGCCCCGCGCGTCCTAGGGCCCTCTCATTCCAAAAGATCTTGACCGCCCCCGCTCGGGCGACGTCGCGACGTTCTTAAGACAAACCCGGGCCATTCAGGCGGTCACGCAGCGCCAGGCCCGCCTGATCTTTGCCCTCGACGCCACCGCAAGCCGCGAGCCAACGTGGGCGCAGGCAAGAGCACTGCATAGCGAACTGTTTAGCGCCGCCGCAGAAGCCACTTCGTTGGCGGTTCAGCTTTGCTATTACCGGGGCATGGGCCAGTTCCAGTCTAGCCACTGGCTCACCGAACCGGGCGCGTTACTCGATCAGATGAGCGGCGTGACCTGCGAAGCCGGCATCACGCAGATCAGTACAGTGTTAGAACATGCGCTGGCCGCAGGGTCTGCGTCGCAGCCCATTCGCGCGCTCATCTTCGTCGGTGATGCCTGCGAGGAGGCACCGGAACCCCTATTGTCACTTGCCGGGCAGTGCAGCATCAAAAAACTGCCGCTATTTCTATTTCAGGAAGGCAACGACGCCACCACCCGCGCCGTCTTCCAGCGCATGGCTCAGATCAGTGGCGGCGCCACCGTGCCGTTTGATGCCAGCAGTGCGGACCGTTTGCGACACCTTTTGGGTGCCGTGGCGCGTTTCGCGCGCGGCGGCCTGAAAGCGCTCCGGGACAGCGGCTCTGCAGGCGATCGACTGTTACTGGAACAGTTGGAAAAAGGACCGTAGCGCTGCACCAAAACCGATATCATTATGAATACGTTGCCTAGTAGACCCACCACACAGGAACCCTCAGTCACGTGCCAAGAATGATTCTGCTCCTCGCCGTCGCCCTGACCCTGATCATTTTGATCCGGCGTGCCCAACGGCAACCGCCAAACAAACGGCGCGGCGCGTACCTACAGATTGTCCTCGGCAGCGCCGTTGTCGGGGTCATCATTCTGACCCTCATGGGCAAGATGCACTGGATCGGTGCCGCACTGACCGGAGCCCTAGTACTTGCCCGCCAAACGTTGCCTTTGCTCATCCGGATTCTGCCCATGCTGGGAGGGTTGCGCGGTCAAAACACCCATGCAGCGGGAAAACAATCCGAGGTGTCATCGCGCATCCTGAAAATGACGCTCGATCATGACAGCGGCGATCTGAGTGGCGTGGTACTCGAGGGCACCTATCGTGACTGGCTGCTCGAAGAACTGGATCGCGAGCAACTCGATGACTTGATGGCGTTTTGCCAGCGCGAGGATGCCGACTCCGCGCAACTATTGGCCAGCTATCTTGAGCAGAGATTCCCCGATGACGCGGGTCATACCGAGCACGACACTCATGCGGGCTCTGCCAACGCGACCGGTCTGACGCGGGCGGAGGCCCTCGCGGTGCTTGGCCTTGGAGAGGCAGCCAGCGAGGAGGACATCGTCGCGGCACATCGCGCACTGATTCAGAAGCTGCACCCGGATCGCGGGGGCAATGACTATCTGGCGGCGAAAATTAACGAAGCCAAGGATTTTTTAATCGATTGAGCGGTCATAGATTGCCGGGGTTGGTATTCGGCAAAGCCGCAATCAGGCGAAAGGGAGCATGAGCATGAGCGGTGCGTATGTCATCCGCAACCAACTGGGCCACTACTGGGGCAAGTCGGGCATTTGGGTCAAGGGAGTACGCGCGGGGCAGGTAGCCTGCTGGACCCACCGGGATGAAGCCGTGAACACCTTGTTCGAGCTGGGCTCTCAAAACACCGATCTTCGGGGCGAAGTGATGCTGACCGAAACCGAGGATCAGCTCCCCAAAAATCTGGAAATCAGCCAACACCCTGTGCCCAAACCCGATAAGGGCGGCGACCTTGAAAACGACGAGGACGACCCCATTGATGAATAAGCAAGCGGTGTTTTTTATGGAGCGCACAAGATGAGAATTCTATTGTTTCTGGCGACTAATCTCGCGGTCCTCGTGCTGGTTAGCGTCATCTTCAACCTGCTGGGCCTCGAAGGCATTCTCGCCAATAACGGCGTCGATCTTAACTTGGGCAGCCTGCTGGTGTTCTGTGGATTGTTCGGCATGAGCGGCTCCTTGATTTCATTGCTGCTGTCCAAGTTCATGGCCAAACGGGGTACGGGCACCCAGCTCATCGAGACCCCCCGTAATCGCGAAGAACAATGGCTGGTCGATACCGTTAAATCGCTGGCGGACGACGCCGGGATCGACATGCCGGAAGTCGGCATCTTCCCGTCGGATGCGGCCAACGCCTTTGCAACCGGTTGGAATCGCAATAATGCGCTGGTGGCCGTCAGTAGCGGTTTATTGAGACGCTTCGAAGAACGAGAGGCGCGCGCAGTGCTGGCCCATGAAATCGGTCATGTCGCCAACGGAGACATGATTACCCTCTCTCTAGTGCAGGGCGTGGTCAATACCTTCGTGATGTTCTTTGCCCGCATTATTGGACACACCGTGGACCGCGTGGTCTTCAAGACAGAGCGCGGCTATGGCATCGGTTACTTTGTGGTGACGATTGTCGCCGAGATTGTATTGGGCATTCTCGCCAGCATGATCGTTATGTGGTTTTCCCGTTACCGGGAGTACCGCGCCGACGCGGCGGGAGCGCGACTCGCTGACCGCGACGGTATGATCGCAGCCCTGCAGCGACTGAAAGCAGAACAAGGTCTGCCCGGGGATTTACCCGGTGAACTGACCGCCTTCGGCATCCGATCCCACAACGGCTCCGGGCTCGCTGCACTATTGCGCTCTCACCCGCCGCTGGATGATCGCATTCTCGCGCTGCAAAACGCATGAGACGAGGCTGGCTCTGGATAGCGTGCCTCACGGCCGCCCTTCTGCCATGGCAGTTCGGGCCACTGTCAGCTCAAGAAGCGCCAGACTATCTGAGCTTTTCGACTGACGACGAAGCCAACACCACTGAGATCTTTCAAAGCGCGAGCCCGGCGGTGGTTTTTGTGACCTCAAGTGAGCTTCGCCGGCAACGCTTTACCCGCAACGTCATGGAAATTCCGCGGGGCGCAGGTTCCGGCTTCGTCTGGGACGCCGAAGCCGGACTGGTTGTCACGAACTACCATGTGGTGGCAGGGGCGGATCGGCTTGCCATCACCCTCGCAGACGAACAATCCTTTCAAGCCGAAGTCGTCGGCCTGGCGCCCGAGAGGGACCTCGCGGTACTCCGCTTGATGGATCCGCCCGCCGACCTGACCGAGCTGCCGCTGGGCAATTCATCCGAGCTATCGGTCGGGCGGAAGGTCATGGCCATCGGTAATCCGTTCGGGCTGGATACCACCCTCACCGTCGGCGTGGTCAGCGCTCTGGACCGCGAAATACAGTCACCCAGCAACCGCACCATCCGCGGGGTCATTCAAACGGACGCAGCGATCAATCCCGGCAACTCGGGCGGGCCGCTGCTGAATTCTCTCGGCCAATTGGTCGGCGTAAATACCGCGATCTACTCACCGAGCGGGGGTAGCGCTGGTATTGGCTTTGCGATTCCGGTCAACACGGTGATTGAGGTCGTGCCGCAGCTAATCGCGTTCGGCAAGATCATGCGGCCAGTGTTGGGTGTCGAGCTCGCGTCTGATCGCTGGTTGCGCCGCTACCGGGTAGAAGGCGTGCCGATCGTCAGGACTTACCGGGGCTTTCCGGCCGAGAGCGCCGGGATGGTCGGCGCAAGGCGAGGTTCGCGGGGCGAGATCATCCTCGGAGATGTCATTACCGAAATCGACGGTGAGCGGGTTGCGAACAACGATGAGTTTCTCTCAGCCATGGAAAAGCACCGCGTCGGCGACACCATCGACATCGTGACCACCCGTGAAGGCGAAGAGAAACGTTTCAGCGTCGAGTTATCCGAGGTCCAGTAGTCGGGTCAGTCAGAGAGGTGCCGCGGCCAACTGGCGGGATCCAGCGTCTCGCGCGGTAGCTGGTCGCGACTGAACCGCGGAGACTCCCCTGCGTCCACTTGCGACTCAAAATGCGCGAGGAGTGACTGGGCGACGGGGTATAGCGCCCAAAGCGCCAGCAGGTTGGTGAGCGCCAATAGCGCCATGGTGAGATCGGCGAAGCCGAACACCGTGCCAAGATCCTGAACCGAAGCCCACGCGATCATGGTCAACACCGCAAACCGGAATACCAGAATGGCTCTCGGCCCTAATCGCTCAAAGTAGGCGATGCTGTTCTCACCCAGAAAGCTGTTGTAAGCGATCGTCGTGGTGGCGAATAGCACCAGCGCGAGACTCACCAGAGGCTCTCCCCAGGGACCGACATGTTCCGCCACCGCCATCTGGGTCATGACCACCCCCTGCAGCTGCGCTGACTCGGCACCGTAGGTGGATGACATCAAGATGATCAGCGCTGTCGCGGTGCACAAGATGATCGTATCGATAAACACGCTCAATGATTGCACCAACCCTTGAGACATGGGGTGGGGTGCGTCTGCGGCGGCGGCGACATTGGGCACGGTACCAAGCCCCGCCTCATTGGAGAACAAGCCTCGACGTGCACCCTGCGCAATAGCGGCGGCGACGCCACCGCCTACCGCCTGCTCCAGACCAAAGGCCGAGGAGACGATCAGCCACAGCGCGCTCGGAATCTCCCCGACATTCAGCGCCAAAACCAGCACGGCGAGAATGAGATAACCCACCACCATAGCGGGGACAATAATTTCGGAGACCAGCGCGAGGCGTCGAATACCGCCGAACAGGATAACCGCCATGACCGCCGTCATCACCAGCCCGCTGGTCAAGGCGGGAACGCCAAAGGCCGATTCGATCGACGTCGTCACAATGTAACTCTGTACTGCGTTAAAGCCAAATCCGATAGTGACCAGCAACAGCACGCTGTAGATCACAGGCAATACCCGCCAGCCCAAACCGTAGCGCATCACGTAGGCGGGGCCACCGCGGAACGTCTCCTCGCCGTGGCGTCGCTTGTACAGCTGCGCTAGCGCGCATTCGAAAAGGCTGGTCGACATGCCTAATAAGGCGATCAGCCACATCCAGAACAGTGCTCCCGGGCCGCCCAGCGTAATCGCGACCGCGACACCCGCAATGTTGCCACCGCCAACCCGGCCGGCGACACTCACCGCCAAGGCCTGGAAGCTGGAAATGCCCCGCTCCGAACCCTGCCACTCGATATCCGACAGCACTGCCAGCGTGCGGCGAAACAAGCGGATCTGCACATACCGGGAGCCAATCGTGAAACGGATCCCCACGATCAGCAGCGCACCGATCAGTACATAGGACCAGAGCCAGTCCGTGATAGTCATGAGCATAACGGTCAGATCAGTCCGGTGATGAGAATAACGGCCACGGCCGGTACGACGACGAACCGGGTGAGCCCACGCCAGGGTCCGTACCACTGGGGGTCGTCCCGCAGCTCATCGGCACTGTGATCGGGATGCATAAACCAACCCGTGAACAGGGCGACCAGCAAACCCGCCATCGGCAGGAACAGCTTGTCGTAGAGCGCTTCGGTGAGCTCATTAAAGTTCATGCCGAGCAGACGATAGTCTTCCCAGATGTTGTAGCTGAGCACTGAAATCACACTCAGGCAGGTCACTGAACCCACCACTAAAATCGTGCTGCGTTGCCGGGTGGTACCGAGTTTCTCTTTGGTCCAGCTGGTCACACTCTCCAACAGACCCACCATCGACGTCACACCAGCGACCGCCAACATCACAAAGAACAGCACCGCAAACACCGCACCCCCGGGCATTTGCGAAAATGCCACCGGAAGAGTCTGAAAAATGAGCCCCGGACCGCTGGCCATGTCGAGACCAAAATGGAAGACCGCGGGGAAGACAACGAAACCGGCCAGTAGCGCGATAAAGGTATCCGCCAACACAATCGTGCCGGCCCCGCGCGCAATGGAGAAATCTCTCGGCAGGTAAGCGCCGTAGGTCATCATGCCGCCCATGCCCACGCCAATAGAGAAAAAAGCCTGTCCCACTGCCGCGAGAAAGGTGGCGCCGGTGACTTTGCTGAAATCCGGCGTGAACAACCACTGCAGTGTCTCGATAAAGCCGCCGGCAAAATAGTTGTAAATGCTCAGCCCCACCAGCAACGAGAACATCAGCGGCATCATGATTGTCACAGCGCGCTCAATGCCGGCGGTCACACCTGCGTAGATAATAGTGCCCACGATCACATTACCGACCAGGGTCCATATCACCATGGACTGATTGTCCGCCAACAGACCGGCAAATGTGGTTTCGGCGACTGCCGCATCAAAATCAGTAAACCCTGTGAGTAATGCACGGCCGAGGTACCAGAGCACCCAGCCCACGACCACCGCGTAGGTAATCGCAATCGTGTAGGCGGTGACCACGCCCAAGCCGCCCACGACTTTCCAGCGGTCGCTTCGGCCAGATTCGGTGGCAACGGCAGCCATAGAGGTAGGCGGGCTGCCGCCGCCTCGCCGGCCAACCAGCAGCTCCGCCATCAGGCAGGGAATACCAATCGCAACGGCACACAGCAGGTAGATCACCACGAAGGCGCTACCACCGTTCTCACCTGTTACGTAGGGGAAACGCCAGATATTGCCAAGACCGACAGCGAAGCCCACCGACGCCATAATGAACGCGAATCGGCTAGACCACAGCGCATTTCCGGTTGCCGTCATTGAGATCTCCTACCTAATCTTGCCTCGCCGGCACATATCTCGACGGCGCGTGGATGGTACCCATCGGGATCGAAACTACGTAAGGACGCATCCAATAACAACCTTACAACTGCCCTTGCAAGGCGATATCAAAGCCCTCGGCAGTGGGCGTCGCCAGCATCGATACCGCCCGTCGGAAACCGTCATCTCTGGCCACCGGGCCACTCGCGCTGAGTTTGACTGCGTAGGCATCGGTATAGAGGCTCAGGTTGCCGTCTAACGCGAGCGCCCCACCCTCAGTCACAACCGTGCCCACAATCCCGTCGGCTGAGCTCGCGGCGCCTGATACATCGATACGATAATCGCCCAGAGGTATGTTGCCACTGTTCGCCGTCCAGGCTGCGTTCTGAAGATACAGCGTGCCTCGCGCCTGCCTCAGACCCACCTGTTCAACCTCAATGCGGTCAAAACTCCCGGATAATGTGCCGCCCAGATAGAGCGGAAATATCTCGCGCAATGCCCTCGTATCGAGGTTAACGCTGACATCGCGCAGCAACGCGAGACCCGACGGCCCAATACCGATGCGGCTAGTGAATACCTGATCGCCCCACTCGCTGGTGAGGGTCAGTGGCGTGCCCCAACCCAGTCGCCAGGGCTGAAGTTGCCACTGCACGCGTCCCAACATGAGTGGCTGACCATCGATCATGGCCCAGGCCCTGACGGCCTGTCCCGACCAGACCGTCCCCGAGAGACCTGAAAGCGCCACCGTGGTGGGCAAAAATAGAGTGAGCACCCGCGCGGGGATCTGCGACAGCATGAGTAGCGACAAGAGTGCGACTGCTACGAGGCGATGGTGTTGGGTGAGCCAACTCACCTCAGGTGCCCGCCACCCTGAAAGTGGCATTCACACCGCCACTGCGACCCGCACTGCTGACCGAGGCATCCAGCACTGCCAGGCCCGATACGCCCTCTATCTGCTCAAGAAACTGCAGCAGACTGTCGAAGGCCACGCCCTCAAAACGGATTTGCACCTCGCCCCGGCTGTTGGGTTGCAGCCGCTTCACAGCGAGACCATTGGCTTCACTGGCTTGACTCAGCGTACGAGTCAGATTGATTTTCTGATCGCCCCCGCCGGCGCGCAACGCGGCGAGTTGCTCTACCTTGAGGTCGACGCGAACGAGCTTTTCGGCCAGCGCCTGATTACCCTGCGTCAACCGGTCGCGACGTCCATCCAGCTCGATAAAAACCAACTGCACAAAAAGCCACAGCCCCAGGGCTGCGGCAAGCGCCATGAGCGCAATCTGATCCCGACTGGGGAGCGATTCGAACCACTGACGCATGATCAGATCTCCACCCGCAGTCTCGCCACAACGCCGTCTCCGCGGGCATTGGAGCTCTCCAGGCTCGCCTGCAGCGAGCGCTGGCCCAGCTGTTCCCGGACCTGCTCCACGGACTGGAAGTTGGGGGCGGAGAGGTTGACGCGAATCTCGCGTCCGCCGCTGAAATTCACGGAGGTCAGTGTGATGTCAGGGACGGCACCCGCCGCACCGAGCAGCGTCACCAAGACAGGCGTGAAGGCCCGGTGCTGCGCGCCGGCGCCCAACTCCGCCAGTTGGCGATTGAGCTGCTTCTCCACGTCCACGACCGCACCCCTGGGATTGATGCGGCGATAGCTGTCCTGAATCGCCTGTCGCAGCTGCAGGTCCTCCGCCTTCAGTGTCTGATAATCGGCAACAGATAGCCCTGTCTTCAGGATTAATGCCACACCTAAAGCCACGGCAACCTGTTGCCAGACGCCCCACCAACGCTTGAGCGGCAGTTGCGGTGCAAACGCTCCCTGTCGCAGATCGGGGCCGGCGGGGGCAGGCTCTGCCAACAATAGCGCCTCGGAGAGTCCCCCCTGACGCCATTGCATCTGATCGTGAAACTGCGGCGGGATACTCGCCCTGGCTGCTGCTTCATCCTGTCCGTAAGCCACCACAACGCCCTGCCCTGAATCGAGACTTTCCAGCAGTGCGGGCAATAGCGCCGCTTCGATTCTCGCCCCCTCGGCCTCAGCCCAACGCACGAGCACAGAGTCTGATTCGAACAGCAGTGTCCACTGACCGGCGGACCAAGGCAGGCACAGCGCCTCGGTGACCCAGGGTAAGTCCCTGAGCGTTTCGGGCAGTTCCTCCATCCACTCATTAATGGTGGCGCGCTTGACGACACCTACCGCCTGCAAGCCATCGCGCAGCGGAGCGTGGGCAAAATGGAGCTCGGAAACGTCCTCGAGCAGCGACTCTTCCAGCATAAACGGGAGCGCACGTCGTAGGTGTTTCACCTCTTCGGGCGCCACCGGCACCGTGAGATTGCGGACCCTGTCAGACGGTAACGCCAGACAGGTGTTTTCGGGCAGGCTCACCTCGCCGGCACCCAGAGACTGGGGGGCATGACCCGGTCGCAGCAGAAACCCTTGTCCCTGCTGCCACCGCACCACATTGAGATTCTCTGGGTTCATCAGTGAGGGATTCGCAACGCCAGTGAGGAAGTATGAACTGACAGTATTCGCATCATAGCTCGCCCTCTGACCGAAAAACAGCAACAGTGCGATCGGGCACGCGGTGCAGCACGCTGAACAAGTGGCGCTCTCGCTCTACCAACTCCACCGTCGCATCCAGCAAGAACCAATCACTTCTGATATCCAGCAGTGGCTCAAGCTGCCCCATGGATTGACCCTCAAACGCCGGATCTGCCAGCAGATCCGAGACGGTGCCAATCTCCCCCTCGCGTCGCAATTCGTCCAGCCGCTGGGCCTCCATCTCTGCCAGAGGAGAGAGCTGGTCGTCGCCGTTCACGCTGCGCAGCACGGGCAAAGGGCAAGTGAGAATATTCAGACGGCCACTCGCCTCCGGCCACACGGTGACCAGCGGGGCCAGCGCCAGATAGACCGGCTCAGTCATCCCTCGCACAGCGCGCAGCTCACTCACGCTGGCCAGCGCCCGGTTTGCGGGCAGATAAGGATAGTCAGCGTAGCGATAATCCCCCTCCTCAGCGCCATTCAGTCTGCGCTCGGCATCGCGATCGATGAAGTCCGTGACCGCATCGGTCAGGGCCATCGCCTCTTCCAGAGGCAGCGATACCTCTCCCAGGGCCTGCAGTAGCCTGATGAACATCTTCTGGGTGGCGTTCCAGCGCTTTGTCGAGTCATTGACCGACGCTGTCGGATTTTGTTGCGGCGGATTGTCAGCGGCCATGTCTTCCGGCGCATCTTCAGCATCATCCGATCCATTGGCATCAGGGGTCGTTTGTCCACCAGACTGCATCTCTGCCAGCAAATTGAGATTCAGCCGCCCCTGCAGATCTTCAATGCGCCCGCTCATCCAGCCGCCGGCGTCCAGCGGATACGGTGTCGGAGGCTGCGCCCAAACTTCTCCCAGGTGGTCCGCGGCGACCTCGGCTTTGGCATCGGCGCGACTGTCTGCCTGCAGTGCCATCGCCGCCAGCCCTTCTGCACCCATCAGATAGGCCCACGCTTGCTCGGAAAACAGCTGATGCGTTCCCCGTTGCAGGGTGAGCGTAAAATCGCGCTGCAACCCGACCATCAGCGCCGCCACCAGGGCAAACACCAGCATAGCGACGACCAACGCAGCGCCTCCCTCTGCCTGGTGGGATTTATGGCGAAGGTAAGACATAGGTCCTCCGCAGCTCACCCAATCCGGTCACCTCCATGAGCACCTCCACGGCAGCCGGCGGTGACGGCATTTGCCCGGGTTGAGACAAATCAGCGACCCAGTTGTCCTGCCAATTACGACGGTCAATAACGTCATTGCGGTCACTCTCAACAGCCGACAACGCCGGCAGAAACCTGAGCTCAAAACGCTCAACGCCCTCCAGAATTGCGGTTTCAACGGGTTCCGTTCCCGCAGTGCGATCGAGCACAGGGAAATAGCCGCGCCATAGGCGCTCTTCTTCAAGCCACCAGCGAACCCGCTGCAACGTGCTGCGGGGCGCAGCACTCGAGTTGTGCCAACCAGCCCGGGTCAACGCGAGCGGCTCACGCGCCATCTCGCCACCCAGGAGCGCTGGCACCACCTGACCAAATTCATCGACGACGGGTCGGTTGACCACCTGGCGGAGATCTCGCGACAAGAGTGCCCAAGTCTGATTGATATCGTAGGCACGCTCGCTCGCGCCGCGCAGGCTTTCAGCACCGGAGAGCGCGGAAGACAAACCGGTATAAGCCACCACCGAAATCAAGGCAGTGATCGCCATGGCGATCAGCACCTCTACCAGCGTAAAGCCCGCAACAGATGAGCTACCGCGCGCCACTGGATTGCTCCTCGGCGAGATAACCATCGAGGGTATGAACGGGTGATGCCTCCCCGTCTTCCTGATCAGACACCACAATTTGATAACGGAAAAACCCGGGAACCTCGGTCTCCTCCCCTTCGCTCCACCAATACCAGCTGCGCCCCGCCAATTCCTCACTGCCCGACACCTGGCCGGTTTGCAAGGAGCCCTTTGCGCCTAAAACCAAGCGCAGCTCGGCCAGGCGATTGGCCGCGACCCATTGCGCGTGAGTGCGATCCTCGAGGTAGCGTAATCCATCTAGCTGCTGTGACAGCGTGACCAGCAGCGCGGGCAGGGCGACCGCCACCACCGCCAGCGCCACCATGACCTCGACCAGGGTAAAGCCAAGCGGCGCAAGGGTTGCGAGTGAACGATTGGCTTCGCCACGCAAAGGGTCAGTCCTCTGCATCGACCCTGCCTCGGGGCAAAAGGGTCATGCGGCCCAACAGATCCCACTCCAGCCGGTACAGCAATTCGCCGGTGCGCGAATCCAGCCAGCTCAGTGAGCCGGGTGTCATCTCACCACCTGCCCAGGCGACAATCTGTGGCGAGGGGTTGAGGTCGGGATCGTGAGGCAACAGTTTGACTTCCGGTTGGCCCGACAGATCCAACCGGAGCTCGACGCCTGACGCCAGTGTCAGCGGCTCGAAGACTTCGGCGCTGCCGCGAGGTGCCGCCCAGCCCTGATCAAATCGTCTCAACCAGATACCTTCATAACTGGATGAGTCCATGTCACTATCCCGAGCAATGAACAGTCCGTGGTCGGTAGCAGATAAGCCCGCCTCAGCGCTTGCGAAGGCCAGCAGGCCGGAGAGATGACGCACTTCGCCCTCCAGCTCCAGCTCGGCGCCGCCCCGGCCCACGTTGAGACTCACTACGCCGGTCAGCAACACAATCACGAAGACCGCGACCAGCAGCTCAATCAGGCTGAAGCCGCGCACCCTACTGTCGAGTCTCATCGAACCGTCCTTGTCCGAGCGCCCGGGGCTCAGCCGCTTGTCTGATTCCAGTTGCCGATATCGGCGTTCTGGCCTTCCCCGCCCGGCAAACCATCGGCGCCCATCGAATAGATGTCTGTCTCCCGGTACTCGCCGGGGGATAGGTAAAGGTATGGTCGACCCCACGGGTCCATCGGCAGCTCGGAGAGATAGCCGCCCTGCTTGAAATTACGCGGCTCGGGTTCTAGCGAGCTGGGCGCGACGAGGGCCTCGAGCCCCTGCTCAGTGGTGGGATACACGTAATTGTCCAAACGATAGATCTTCAACGCCGTCTCAATAGACTTGAAGTCAGCCTGTACTTTTTGGATGCGGGCGTCATCCGCACTGTTGAGCACGGTCGGTGCGACAACGCTGATCAACAGTCCCATGATGACCAGCACCACCAAAATTTCGATCAATGAAAAACCGCTCTGTTTCGTCATGGGTGCTTACCTCACCATCGTATTCAAATCAAAAATCGGGAGCAGAATGGCGAGCACAATGGTCAACACCAGTCCTCCCATAAAGACCACCATCGCGGGTTCGAATAACCCCATGATGGCTCCCAGTGTCATTTCCAGTTCGCGTTCTTGGTTCAGCGCCGAGCGCTCCAGCATGGTCTCCAGATCTCCACTGGATTCTCCGGAGGCCACCATGTGCACCATCATAGGGGGAAAAAATGTCTCCTGAGAGAGCGCCCGGCTGAGACTGGCACCCTCCTGTACTGCTACCGACACTGTGGCGCTGGCTTCGCGGAGCACCAGATTCGTCATCACAGCACCTGCAATGCGTAAGGCATGAATCAAGGGCACGCCTGACGCCATGAGAATACTGAGCGTCGAGGCGAACCGCGCACTATCCAGCGCGACCAGCACCCCGCGTAGACCGGGAACGCGGAGCAGAAACATATGCCAGCGCTTGCGCCGACCGGGGTGTTGCAGCAACCGTCGTGACAACATCACGGCCGCGACCAACAACACTAGGCAATACAGCGCGTAAGCGCGCATGAAGTCGCTGACCCAAATCAGTCCCACCGTAAGCGGAGGGAGCGCTTTTTTGGAGTGCGCAAAAATGCCCACCAGCTCAGGAACCACGAAAATCATCAGCGCTGAGACCACAGCCACCGCCACCGCGATCAACACAAACGGATAGATCAGCGCCATCTGCAGTTTCTGCGCCGTGTGCTGACGGGTCTCTGTATAGTGCGCCAATTGCTCAAGCACCGGCGCAAGCTGGCCCGCCTCCTCGCCCGCATTCACCATCGCCCGATACATCTCGCCGAACGCTTGAGGGAACTGATTCAAGGCGTGTGCCAGCGTGTGGCCCTCAGCAACCTTGGAGCGCACCTGCAGCATCATAGATTTGATCGCGGGTTTGCGGCTCTGATCAGCGACCGCCTGCAGGCACTCATCCAGTGGCAGTGCCGAGGCCACCAGAGTGGCCAATTGCCGCGTCAGCAGCGCCAGATCGCCAGCGCCCAAACGCTTGGCAAACCATCGTAAGCGCTGGCCTTCACCTGACCCGCCCGCATTCGTGGCCTCTGCGACTTCTACCGGTCTCAGGTGGCGCTGCCTGAGCGTCCCTCGCACCTGGCGGTCGGAATCGCCTTCCAGGACGCCTTTGACCAATTTGCCCTCATCGTTGAGGGCCTTGTAACGAAAGGCCGTCATGGATCAGTTGACCGCGGTCACCCGCAGCACTTCCTCGAGGCTGGTATCACCGCTGATAATCCTGCGTCGACCATCGGCATCGATACCGGGACTTTGCTGTCGGGCGAGGCGCAACAGCGATTGCTCGCCCTGTCCGTCGTGGATCGCTTCACGGAGTGCGTCACCAATTTCGATCAGTTCATAGATACCCGTTCGCCCGCGATACCCGGTCATGTTGCAGTGTTCACAGCCCCGGGCACGGAAGAGCTGCACGCTCTCATGCGTGAGTCCCAGTCGCTCCCGCTCGGCATCACCCGGCTGATAAGGCTCGCGACATTCCAGACAAAGGAGTCGCACCAGTCGCTGCGCCATCACGGCCAGCAGGCTCGATGACAACAAGAACGGCTCGACCCCCATGTCCTGCAACCGGGTCACGGCGCCGATTGCCGTATTGGTGTGGAGGGTCGACAACACCAGGTGGCCCGTCAGCGACGCCTGAACCGCAATTTCGGCGGTCTCCAGATCGCGTATCTCCCCCACCATGACGATGTCGGGGTCCTGTCGAAGAATGGCTCTTAACCCCCGGGCGAAGGTCATATCGACTTTGGGATTGACCTGGGTTTGCCCTACGCCGGGCAACATGTACTCGACCGGGTCTTCAATCGTCAAAATATTGCGCGAGCTCTCATTGATGCTGGACAAGCCTGCGTAAAGCGTCGTGGTCTTACCCGAACCCGTCGGACCGGTCACCAAAATGATCCCGTGGGGGCTCGCCAGAGCGCCACGATATCCGGAATCGACCTGTTCGTTCATCCGTAGCTCACTGAGGTTGAGCTGCCCAGCCTGTTTATCAAGCAGTCGCAATACCACCCGCTCACCATAGGCGGACGGAATGGTTGACATGCGGATATCGATGCCATGGCCCGCTATGCGCACCGAGATGCGGCCATCCTGCGGCACGCGCTTCTCGGCAATATCCAGCTTTGCCATCACTTTCAATCGAGAGACCAACAGCGGCGCTAGCGTCCGCTTGGGAGAGAGAACTTCACTCAGCACGCCATCCACCCGGTAGCGAACGCTGAGGCGCTCCTCGAAGGTCTCAATGTGAATATCAGATGCCTGCTCTTTGACTGCTTGAGACAAAATAGCGTTGATCAGACGGATAATCGGCGCGTCGTCGTCGGCATCCATCAAATCGCCGACGTCGGGAAGTTCCTCCACCAGTCGCGACAGATCAATATCCGAGGACAGGTCCTCGGCCATCTGTGCCGCCTCGTTCTGGGTACGCTGATAGGCCACGCTGAGTCGCTGACGAAACTGATCCTCATCGAGTGGCTCAAGCGAGAACACCTCCCCCACGTAGCGTCGCACCTCGAGTAATACGTCAGTGGCCAGCGGCGGAACATAATGAAGGGTCAGCGCGGCGCCGGAGCGCTCGAGCAGCACATTGCGGCTCTGCGCAAACGCAAAAGGCAGTCCCGACGTTAAGACGGGGCTCGCAGGCTCAGCGACAGGTAAGGATTCCGGTGCAGACTCGCTCATCGGCGGTCACTCTTGCCCTGCATCGTCGGCTGGCACTTCGGGCAACTGCTGAAGCTGCTCTTCCCAGGTCGGTAATACCGGCAGGTTGCCGTCATCGAGGAACATGAGGCCGCGCTCGCGACGCTCCATCTGCTGATCCCTGATAAAGCGATATTTTTCCGCGGTGGCACCCGCCAGATCTTCATCATTGCGAATGATAGTTGGGCGAATGAAGACCAGCAGATTTTGCTTGGTCACCTCAACCGCATCACTGCGGAACAAGCGGCCCAGCAGGGGGATGCTGGATAGCACCGGCACACCCTCGCTGCTGTCAGTCACTTTGTCTTCAACCAGACCACCCAACACCACGATGTTGCCGTCATTAGCGAGCACCATCGTTTCGATCTTGCGCTCATTAGTGATGATGTCTGAGGCGATAAGGGCGGGGCCGAGACTGGAGACCTCCTGAGTGATATCCATCACTACGGCATCACCTTCGTTGATTTGCGGCGTCACTTTCAAGGTCACACCCACGCTCTGGCGCTCAATCGTCTGGAACGGGTTCGACGCACCATTGCCCACGCCAGTATTGGTGTAGGAACCGGTCACGAAAGGCACCTGCTGGCCTACCGTGATGAAGGCCTCCTCGTTATCGAGGGTGAGCAGACTGGGGGTGGAAAGAATGTTTGTATTTCCCTGGGATTCCAGGGCATTGAGGATCACGGTCATGGTCAGGGATTCATCCACCACACCCCAACCGAGCGTCGTTCCGGGTATTGTTGCCAGTGACGCAGCCACTTCCCTCGTGCCTATGTTTTCTGAGCCATCATCGGGGACCAGCGCGCCGCCCAACTGGCTCAAACTGTTACGTCTGGCCTCATTGGTGGTGATGTTGCTGCCATAGACGCCGTTATCGTTGGCGAACAGCCACTGGAGCCCCAGCTCCTGACCTTCCAAGACTGTCACCTCCACGATGATGGCCTCGATCAGCACCTGGGCTCGGCGAATATCCAGCCGCGCTATGACGGCTTCTAGCGCCGCCATCTCGTCGGTGTCGGCGGTAATGATCAGGCTGTTGGTGCCCTCATCGGCCTCAATCGTCGATTCACCACTACCCCCGCGCTTGTTACTGCCGCCTTCCTCCAACCGGGAGATGTTCTGCATGACGCGGGTCAGCACTTCAGCGATCTCTATCGCGTCGGCATACTCGAGATAAATCACGCGGACGTTGCCGGATTGCTCAAGCGGCGTGTCAAGATACGCCACCAGTTTGCGGATGCGGTCGACCGACATCTCGTCCGCAGTCACCACAACGCTATTGGTGCGCTTGTCGGCCACCAGCACCGCCTCTTTATCGGCTTCAGCACCCTCACCCTGCCGGGACTTCTCAAGCGTGTTCAGCATGCTAACCACGTCCTCGGCCACCCCGTACTTGAGGCGGATGATTTCCGTGGTCTGCACCGCCGAGCGGTCCATGCGTTCGATAATGTCAACGATGCGCCCGATGTTCGATCGAATATCAGAAATGATGATGGCATTGCTTGGTGCGTAGGCCGCCATATGTGCCTGCTGCGGCACCAGCGGACGAAGGACAGGAATCAATTTGGCCGCCGAGATATTGTCGAGGCGGATGACCTGCGTCACGTATTCGTCGTTACCAACCGCCGCTTGATCTTCCATGATGGGCACCGGCGATGAGCGGGCATCTTTACTCGGAACAATGCGAATCACCTGCCCGCTTCTTACTGCGGTGTAGCCCTGCACATCGAGAATGGACAGGAACAGGTCATAGAGTTCAGCCTGTGACACCGGCTTCGATGAGATCACCCTGACCTTCCCCTTTACATTCGGGTCCACCACCATCGTCGTGCCGGTCACATCGGCAACAAACTTGATGAACTCCTGAATGTCGGTGTCCTTGAGGTTGACCGTATATTCCTGCGCCGCGGAGCCAGCACTCAGAGTGAGTGCCGCCGTGACGGCGATCGCGCGCAGGCTGTTCTTGAGCAAAGCGGTGAGGTCTGAAATGTTCACGGTCATCCTGTCAGGGGCTGGCGAGATCAACGTTGACGGTCACGTTGCCACCGTCCCTTTCAATATCAAATGAGGCCTGGGTGGCGTCTTTCATCGTCTGGTAAAGCTTCACTGTATTACTCGCATCGCTGAGCGCCAGACCATTCACCGCCGTCACAATATCACCGGTTTGAAATCCAAAGGCATCAAAGGCGACGCGATCAGCCCCCGGCGCAATGCGGTAGCCAACCACCCGGTCGCCCTCGCGAACAGGTGACACGGAGACCACTGACGCCAGCGATTCGGGGCTGTCATAAAGTTGGCGACGATATTGACTGGCCAAGGCGGTTTGTTCCGCCCCGGTAGCAGATGGGCTTGCCTCATTCGGATTAGAGCTAGCGAGAGACGCTGTCGCGTCTTGCCGTGGTGCCCGCGCGGTCCGAGTCGGAATCGCGATGCCCGGTCCCTCGTATAACTTCATCAGCTCATAGGTCCCGTTGTTGTCGATCACGACCTGCTGCGGCATGACCTTGGCCAGCACCACCTGCCCGGAAGCGGGCAAAGCGTCGCCCACCGCATAGACCTGCTCCGCTGCACCCGACTTGATCACTGCGCTGCCTCTGCCATCTTCGGTCGACGCCACAATACCCGTCAGCGTGAGCGCCAGACGGGTTTCCTGAGCATTTTGCTCAATGCCGTCACGACTGGCCTCGGTCAGCGCGGCACTGTCCGCATCGGCAAATGCCTCTGGCGAGCCGCCGAAAAGCCCAAGACCCATCACGCCTGAGGTATCAATCACCGCAGCCTGCTTGCCACCAGCGGGCTTCGGGGGATTCAGCGCCAAAGCGGGCGCAACTTCAATGGGATGGGTGCGAAAGGGGACCCAGATCAGCTGACTGACGCTGGAGAGCGACCACAACACCAGCACCACAATCAGCGCGGTCTGCAGGCGCTGTAGCCGCGCAGGGTCGCGCGATAAACCCCGCCAAAGGCTTTGCACCCGATCTTGAATCCGGGTCGATGCCTGGTCAAATCGCGCCTTCCATGCGCTGTGGTCGATGGTGTTCACTGTCGTCGTAACGTCCAAACCCTACTGGCCTCACATCATACGCGGGACCAAGGGGAAATACCCTTCCGTGGATGGTTGGCGAACTCTAGCAAAGCTGCCGTGACAACTCTGTGACAGACTGCCGTAGCGGCGCTTTCCGGCTCGCCTCCAGAACACGCCTGTCCGCGGCTTAGCGCTGTGTCTGTGCTAAACTACAACGACCTGCGGGGTGGCCTTTGCCTGAGATACCAACCTGGTGAACCCGTCGAACCTGATCCGGATTATACCGGCGGAGGGACTAGGTGTTCGGACGATCATCCCGCCAAACGCTGTGTGCCCCTGCCAGATCTTTAAGGAGCACCAGCGCGTGAATCGTCTCTCCCTGACGCCACCAGCACGACACCCGCACGCAACGATCGGAAGCAATCGCTCCGCTCTGCTATCGGGCATTGCCTGCGTGATGCCGCTGTTCACCTGCGCTGGCATCGCGTTTGCGCAGGAAGCCGACACGGCGCTCGAAGAGGTCACTGTCACGGCCACGCTATTGACTGCCGGCACTGCGCCCGTCAGCGCCACCGTGCTGACCGAGCACACCCAGTCACGGCGCGGTGCGGCGCATCTTGAGGACGTGATCACGCTGGCGCCCAACGTGGCGGCCTCCTCGGGCGCCTCACGCAGCCGCTTTTTTCAGATTCGGGGCATCGGTGAGCGCAGTCAGTTTGTCGAGCCGGTCAATCCCTCAGTGGGCATCCTGCTGGATGGCATCGATCTGAGCGGCGCCGGAGGCGCATTAACGCTATTTGATGTGCGCCAGGTTGAAGTCCTGCGCGGCCCGCAGGGCACACTGATGGGCGCCAACGCGCTCGCCGGCCTGATTGCCGTCCAAAGCAATGGCACTGATTCGGGGGCACGCGACATCTCAATCGGCATAGAAAGCAAGGGCGGCTATCGGCTGGGGGCTCGTTGGAGTGGGAATCTAACCGACAGCACGAACGGCCGCATTGCTGTGCAACAGTATGAGAGTGATGGATATGTCGACAATGACTACCTGCAACGCAGCGACACCAATTCCCGTGAAGAACTGACCGCGCGAGGCACCCTCACCTGGACAAGCGAGACTCAGACGTTTGAGGCCGCGGCTTACTACACACGCGTTAACAATGGCTATGACGCATTCTCGCTCGACAACACCCGCGTCACCCTCTCTGATCAGCCCGGAGAGGACGATCTGACACTCAAAGCCGCGCGCCTTAATTGGCAGAGCATGTTGCTGGGCCTGGACAGCACACTGCAACTGAGCCACGCCAGCACGGATACGACTTATAGCTATGACGAGGATTGGAGCTACGTCGGCATTGCGCCTGGCTGGGAGTACAGCTCCTACGACGAATATCTGCGAGACCGGTCAATGAACAGTCTGGAGTGGCGACTGCAGGCGCCGGAGACCGATGGCACAGAGTGGGTGATGGGTACCTATTTGCGCGAGGAGTCGGAAGATCTGAGCAGACGATACACCTATTTATCAGCGCCCTTTGCCAGTGAAATCGACACCCAAACGCTGGCCGTCCTGGGGCAGGTTAATCGCACCTTCAGCCAGCAGCTATCCGGGTTTATCGGCGCGCGCCTTGAGCAGCGAGACAGCGAGTATCGTGACAGCGCGAGCGTTGAGAAAGATTTCGACCACAGCTACTGGACCGGCCGCCTCGGGTTGATCTGGCAGTGCCACAGCGACGCACAGCTCTACGCCACGGTGTCACGCGGCGCGAGGGCGGGTGGCGCCAATGCCGGGTTACTCGCCAGTATCGACGCCTTGCCTGAGCAGAATCAGGCCAGCGTCGCCGCCTTGGGAGTCTTCGACGAGGAGACGCTGGTGAGCCTGGAGCTCGGTTGGCAGCTTGACTGGACACAGTACGACCTGCGCTCCCGCCTGGCATTCTTCACGATGGATCGGGATGACCAACAGGCCAAAGGCTCGCTGGTCATTCCCCGCGCCGACGGCAGTACTGCTTTTATCGACTACACCGACAACGCCGCGGCCAGTGAGCACCGTGGGCTCGAATGGGAGCTCCAGTGGCAGCCGACCCAGCGGCTGGTCGCCGAGCTGACCCTCGGCCTGCTCGATGCGCAGTTTGATCGCTACATCACGGCGACCGGCACAGATCTATCAGGACGCGACCAACCGCAGGCGCCGGGTTGGCAATACTCGGCAGGACTCAGCTGGTATGCCTCGGCGCTGGCGTCGGTGCAAATCGAGGTCGCGGGCAGCGACGCGTATTTCTTCTCCGACCGCCACGATGTGAGAGCGCCCGAGACTCATCAGCTCAATGCCAGCCTGTCAGGGCAGTGGCGACGATGGCGTTGGACGCTCTGGGGCCGCAATCTTACAGACGAGACGACCTTTGTCAGGGGCTTTGGCACCTTCGGTAATGACCCGAGGAAGGAGTACGCTCTGGAACCCTATCGGCAATATGGAGAACCCCGTATGGTGGGCTTGTCCCTAAGCTATAACTTGACGGAGAGCAGATAATGAAAATGACTGCGGAACTGAGCATTTATCCCCTGCGCGAAGATTTTAAGACGGCGGTGCTGGGCTTCATTGAGGAACTGCTGAAGGGGCAGGACGTGGTCGCGGTCACCAATTCCATGAGCACGCAAATCAGTGGCGAGGATGACGCGGTATTCAGTGCCATTCAGCAGGCTCTGCGCGCAAGCTTCGCTCAATACGGCCGCCAGGTGCTGGTCGCCAAATTCATTCCGGAGCACTTTGCGGATATCGGCCCGGAGGGCTGAGGTGAGCTTACTGGAGGTCTGCGCCGTTTTGCTGGCAATGGCCTACGTCATCCTCGCGATCCTTCAACGCCGCCTGTGCTGGATTGCGGCCATCACCAGCGCCTCCCTGTATATCCTGATTTTCTGGCAGGTCCAGCTGTATCTGGAGGCGGCGCTACAAGTGTTTTACATCGTCATGGCAGTCTATGGGTGGTTTGCCTGGCAACAAAAAGACAATGAATCACCGACCCCAATCCGCAGGTGGTCGCCGAAGCAACACACGATAGCCTGCAGCGCGCTTGTTTTCCTCAGTGTGCTGATCGGCAGTGCCATGGCCCGATGGACCGATGCCGCATCGCCCTTTATCGACGCCGCGACTACCGTGTCTGCGCTGCTTGCCACCTGGATGGTGGCGCGCAAGCTACTGGAGAACTGGCTCTACTGGATTGCGATCGATATCGCGTCGATCGGCTTGTATCTGTCACGGGATCTCTCGCTGACAGCGGCGCTGTTTGCGGGAGACGTCGTGTTAGCGGCCTGGGGCTATCAGACATGGCGCGCACAATGGCAACTGCAGACCTCCTAAGGCGCTGCCTCGACCGTTGGCAGGACTGGCAACTGGCGATGCCTCTCGATGGCCCTCCGGAACTGGGGACTCTGGTGGCGCAAGGAAGTGGCCACAGCGTTTACGGCATTCTTGGCACACCCCAACTCATCGGCCGGGTCAGACATCAGTCTACCCGTCTGACTGACGCGGCGTTCTCCCAGGAACTTGCCGCCTGGTCGCTGGCAGCACAAGACGGCCTGGCACCCCGCATCGTTTACGCTGATGAAAAGGAACAGGCCATCATCTGTGAGCGCGTTGATGCTATCGAACAACCTATCTCCGGCGAGGCCCTCGGCACGCTCTGCCGCCAGATCCATGCGCTGCCGGGCGTCAGTCACCAGCTAACGCTCGCTGCCGATATCGAGCACTACCTGACGCAGTTGCCCGCTCACCTGGCAGACCCATGGCGCGCCGCCATGCAAACTGCCGGCGCTGAAAAAGCCCTGGCGAGGCTGGCGGCTGACTCCCTCTACCTCTGTCACAACGATCTGACCCCCGGTAACCTGATCTCTCAGGACGATCAGCTGATCGCAATCGACTGGGAGTATGCGGCGATGGGAAGTCGTTATTTTGATGTCGCCATCGCTTGCGAAGCACTATCCGACAGTGAGCGGGACATCATGATGCAGCTGGTATTCGGTGACGCACTGGACCACGAGTTGATGACGGCGGGCAAACAGATCGCGGCACTGGTGACGGCGCTGTGGCAGTGTTGTTTTGCCATTGAGGAAGCACCTTCGCCGGCCGAGTGGCTTGGGTCGAGCGGATCCTGATGAGCGAGCGATGGCATGTTCTCGGCGCCGGCGCGATTGGCGGATTGTTTGCCTGCCGGCTGCAGTTGGGCGGCGCGGACGTCACCTTGTTGGCGAGAGAGGATGAACAACCAACACGAGACCTGATCGTGAAAAGTGAACAGGAGCAGCGCTTTCAGGTCTCCCAACAAAGCATCGCAGTGGGCCAGCCACCCATTCAGCACTTGTTGGTCTGCACCAAAGCCTGGGCGGTCGAGCGGGCAATCGAAGCGGTAGCACCCCGACTGTCTGCGACCAGCGTCGTGGTATTACTCTGTAACGGCATGGGTCTCGCCGAGGCGGTCGCGCCCCTGATTGGCGATGCGCAGTTAGTAGTAGGGTCCACCACCGCCGGATGCCGGCGCGCAGAGAGAGGCGAGCTGATCGTCTCCGGTGAGGGCCGAACCCAACTCGGCACGCTGGACGCGAGCCTGGCGCCCACCTGGTTGTCGCCCTGGCGCCAGGGCGTACCCGATTTTAAGTGGGAGACCGATATCCGGTCGGTGCTAGTCGCCAAGGTCGCACTCAATGCCGTGATCAATCCACTGACCGCTCTGCATGGCGTCACCAACGGCGAGTTACTGCAGCCGCCCTTGCGGGCGATCACCGAGGAGGTGATTAAAGAAGTGCAAAGCGTGCTCTGTGCTGCTGACGCCGGAGAGATCGCTTCGGCACTCCCGGCGCAGGTAAGCGCCGTTTGCGACAGCACCGCTGCCAATCACTCATCCATGCGCGTGGATCTCGAGAGCGGCAAGCGCACCGAGATTGAAGCGATTGTCGGCTGGTTGCTGTCGAGTTTGACCCCGCACCCGCCGGCAACGCCGCGGCTCAGCGAGCTGTACGACGCGGTGAGAGAGCGGGATGTGGGGGACGCAAAGGTATCGCGCGCTTAGAGGAGCGCGAGCAGTGAGGCGACGACCACCCAGACCCCGGTCGCGCGGTTCATCGCTTTCTGCGCTGTCTCGACCGCAGTCACCACGCCCTGAGGGTCATCCAACGCCTCGTCATCAAGACGCCACGCGCGGGTGACCCCCTGCGCCAAGAGGCTCTCGGCCGTCACCTCGGTATCGAGTGCCTCCCGGGTCAACAGGCCCTTCGACCGCTCGAAGTCACCGAGCACACAGAAGGTGAGCAACAAGACCCGCGATGGCAACCAGTCCAGTAGACGCTGGGCAGCGTCAAAGCGCCCATCGCTGTCGGTATTGGCTAACGCCACCAGCCGATAGGCCGCCGCACCGAAGGGCCCCAGTAACCAGAAGTACAGCACAGACGGAAACCATCGGGCGAAACCGCGGTAGGCGAAATCACGCAGCGCGCGCTGCCCCCGTGGCTCTCCCGGTTCACCACCAGCGGCGGGGTCGCTCAGTAGCATGACTGCGCCTTCCTCGTCGCCGACGCGGGCGCGCGCCAGAAAGCGCTGCAGTTCGGTGGGATAGTCCCCCCGTCCCAGCGAAAAATACAGTAGCGCCGTCCCCACCAGCGCCTCAGCGAGGCCGCCCAGGAAGGCCTCCAGCACCCAGAGCACTAACGCGCCGCCGAGCAGCGGCGCGCCAACACGCAAAGCCAAAGAGGGCCAGAGATCGAGCTCAACGGCATCGACGCGACGACTCAGCGCGTGAAACCACCGATCGCCGTGTAGGGGTCCGCCGGCGCCTAACAGCGCGAAAAGACCTACCGCAACGATGAATATGAGGTACGACACGCCCGTGTGTCTCCTTACTGCTGTGACTGACCGGCGACAACGCGAGACCAGTCAAATGCCGGTCCCGGATCGGTCTTACGACCCGGCGCAATATCGCTATGCCCAACGATAGCATCGTGCCGGATATCGGGGTAATGCTTTGTCAGGGCCGCCAACAACTGATTCAAGGTGTCGTACTGAGCATCGGTGTACGCCTCGTCATCACAACCCTCAAGTTCAATACCGATGCTGAAGTCATTGCACTGCTCGCGCCCCTGCCAGCAGGAGACACCCGCGTGCCAGGCACGCATGTCGGTGGAGACGAACTGCACCATCTCACCGGTACGCCGAACCAGAAAATGGGCTGATACCTCGAGGCCGGCGATTTCCGCAAAATAGGGATGAGAGTCAGCGTCGAGGGTGTTGGTGAACAGCGCCTCAATCTCCGGACCACCGTACTCGCCCGGCGGCAGAGAGATGCCGTGTATGACGATCAGCTCGGTCACCGCGCCGGCTGGCCGGGGGTTACAATTGGGAGACGGCGCGCGGCAAGCAGCGGCGAGCCAGCCCTCGGTGATCTTCCATTGGTCAGTGGTCGTCGTCACGAGGTAATCTTATCGCAGACTTGGGAGAACGAGCGCCGGACGCTCATCTCGATAATCGATGCCGTTGGAACCACAGCCAGCCATGATCACCCCAGAGCACATTGCCAAAATTGTTGCCCAAGCGCTCGCTGAGGATATCGAGAGCGGAGATATCACGGCGGAGCTCATCGGCGCTGATGTACAGGCCAGCGGTCGCATCGTGACGCGGGAAGACGGGATCCTGTGCGGGACCGCCTTCGCGCTGGAAGCCTTTCGACAGATTAACCCCAGCTGCCATGTGGAATGGGCTGCCCAGGATGGCGATCCGATCGCGGCTGACAGCCTCGTTTGCACCCTGAGTGGTCCCGCCCGTGCATTGCTAACTGGAGAGCGCACCGCACTCAATTTCTTGCAGCTGCTGTCGGGTACCGCGACAACCGCAAGCCACTATGCCGCGCGTGTGGCACACACCGAAGTCAAGCTACTCGATACCCGCAAGACCGTGCCCGGGCTCAGACTCGCACAAAAATACGCGGTGACCTGCGGGGGCTGTTACAACCACCGCATCGGCTTGTTTGATGCCTTCCTGATTAAAGAGAACCACATCTCCGCCGCCGGCGGCATTGCGGAGGCCGTAGCCGCAGCGAGGAACGTTGCGTCCGACAAGCCGGTGGAAGTCGAGGTGGAGAACAAGGCGGAATTAGAGCAAGCACTCACGGCGGGCGCAGACCGCATCATGCTAGACAACTTTACATTGGCAGCACTCCGCGATGCCGTGTCACTCACTGCGGGCAGCGCTGAGCTAGAGGCGTCGGGCAACGTCACCGACGAGACGCTGGTGGCCATCGCCGAGACCGGCGTCGACTTCATCTCAATCGGCGCCCTCACCAAGCATGTGAAAGCATTGGATCTGTCTATGCGGATCGACTGACCGTTAGCTGTGGGTTAGCTGTGGATGGGCTCGCTACTCAGTAATACGCCGTTGCGATCCGCGTAGAGCCAGTCGCCGGGCGTCACCGGCACCTCACGCAACATCAGCGGAATATCCCGGTCGCCCACGCCCTGCTTGTCCGTTTTGACGGGGCATACACCCAGCGCCTGCACGCCGATATCAATCTCATCAATCACCTCGACATCGCGAATCGCGCCGATCACCACGACCCCCGCCCAACCGTTATCCGAGGCGAGCTGAGCGAGGCGATCACCGAGCAACGATCGATGCAGGGCGCCCTGCCCATCCACCAACAACACCCGACCCTCACCCGGCTCAGCGACTGCCTCGGCCACGCGCGAGTTATCGGCGTGACACGCTATCGTCGAGACAGGGCCTGCAAAGCGCTCTCTGGTACCAAATGCACAAAACTGAAAGCCCAGATGCTGGGCCGCCGGATGGGCATCCGATAAATCGGGCGTGGTGAACACGGCCAACAGATCAGAACCAGTCATAGGAAAACGCAGACAGGCTCTCACCCGGTGCATCGATGGCACCCGCGTGGGCGAGCGCACGTGGCAGCAGGCGCTCCATATAGAATTGCGCGGTATTCACTTTGCGGTCACAGAAGACCACCCGCTCGCCACTGGCGGACAAATTGGCCGCGACTAGCGCGCCCCGCGCCAGCTGCCAGCCGCCGAACAGGTAACCGGTCTGCATCATGTAATCGAAGGAACCACCCAATGCGGTAAAGCGGTCATCGCCCAATGTGGCGAGCAGACGCTGTGTGGTCTCCACATGATCAGCTAGAGACTCCGCAAGCCGCGCTCCGATACTGTGGAGCCGCGCGTCACTGTGGCCCTGCAGCGTGGCAGCGACCTCACGAATCTCGGCCTGCATGGCCTCCATGGTGGCACCACCGTCGCGACCCAGTTTACGGTTCAGCAAGTCCGCGGCCTGAATACCATTGGTGCCCTCGTAGATCGGCGTAATGCGCACGTCCCGCAGATACTGCGCCGCACCGGTTTCCTCTACGTAGCCCATGCCGCCATGCACCTGAACACCCAGAGAAGTCACCTCCATCCCCAGTTCGGTGAGCCAGCCCTTGATCACCGGGATCATCAGATCAATGCGGCGCTGACTCGCCTCGCGGGTCTCCTCGGGGCCGGCGTGGGCAAGGTCCATGGTCACCGCCTCGGAATACGCCAGCGCACGCATGGCTTCATTGAGCGCGCGCATGGTCAGCAGCATGCGCTTTACATCGGCGTGCTCAATAATGGGTACGCCGCCCTGAACCCGCTCCCGCGCGTAGGCCACGGCCTTTTGGTAGGCGCCCTCAGAGGCGCCGAGACCCTGCAGGCCCACCTTAAGGCGCGCCTCGTTCATCATGGTGAACATGCAGGCCAATCCCTGATTTTCCTCGCCGACCAGGTAACCAATTGCACCGCCGTTGTCGCCATAGGCCATGACACAGGTGGGGCTGCCGTGAATACCGAGCTTGTGCTCCACGGAGACCGGATAGGCATCGTTGCGCTCGCCCAGTGAGCCGTCCTCATTCACCATGAACTTGGGCACCAGAAACAGGGATATGCCACGGCTTCCCTCGGGCGCATCAGGCAGACGCGCCAAGACCAGGTGGATGATGTTATCGGTCGCGTCGTGGTCACCCCAGGTGATGTAAATCTTCTGCCCATAGATGCGGTAGTGATCACCCTCGCGTTCGGCGCGGGTTTTCATGGGGCCCAGATCGGATCCGGCTCCGGATTCCGTGAGATTCATGGTGCCGGACCACTCGCCCGAGTAGATTTTTTCGAGGTAGGTGGATTGCAACGCCTCATTCGCGTGGGCAGAAATCGCCAGCGCAGCGCCGGCGCTGAGAAAAGGCTCGAGCGCAAAGGCCATGTCGGCACTGTTCCACATCTCACAGGCAGCGGTGCCGAACAGCTCGGGCAGGCCCTGCCCGCCCTGATCCTGCGGTGCCGAGATACCGACCCAGCCACCGGCGCCTAACTGTTGAATCGCGTCACCATAGCCCGGTGGAATCGTGACCGCACTGTCACTGCAGCGCGCCGGATGGGCATCACCCACCCGCCGGAGTGGCGAGACCACGTCGGACGCAAACTTGGCAGCCTCATCGAGGAGCGCGGTAGTCAATTCGTTGCCCAGACCCAGCTCTGCGTAATGCGGAAGCTCACCGAGTACGGTCCCGAC
>CBFHIW010000026.1:0-34386 GCA_965656065.1 Luminiphilus sp.
CGTTGTAACCGTGGGTCTGCGCAATTGAAATGATGTCAGCAATGCGCTGCTCTCGCTCTTCCTTGGTGGCACCGCTGTAGTCGGGCACGCGGTGCACGCGGCTCGGATCCGTCAGTACCCGGAGCTCAGGCGCGAGCGCGCCCCGATACACGATGGAGTCCTTCTCGGACAGCAAAATCCCGTAGCCGTCGATCCCCATTTCGGAGAACACGTCCATGGCTTCTTTACGGATCGGTCCACGACAGATAATCAGCGGCTTCAGATGGTCGCAACGGAACTGCTCCGTCCATTCTGACCGGCGCAACTTGCTGCGGCGATCGCCGTGTATCAACGGGTTATTGAGGTAGTGTTGGGTACCCAAGGTGTCTACTCCCGGCGGTTGATCAGTGGAATTCGCGCTGAACCGCTTGCATCGGTCCCGGCGTGTAATGTCGCAGACAGAAAGCCATCTGAGTGGCCAGCGTTTTGCGCAGGTCCGCCGGCATGACAATCTCGGAAATCGAGCCCAGACTCAGGGCTTCTTCCGGGTTCATAATCTCGCGTTCATAGCGCTGGGCAAGCAGCGCCTCCTCGGCTTTGATCGCCGCGTCGACCGCCGCCTCGGCTTCCGCACTCGCCCTGTCTTCGGGCAGGCCGCTCGAGACGCGCGCCTTGGTTTCAGCGTCGAGCTGGGCCGAGCGACCCGCTCGGATCTTTTTCAGCTCATCTTTGTAAACATACTCCACACCAGCCGGCCCCATCACAGCAACCCGCGTGGTCGGCAACGCGACCACGAAGTCGGCACCCGTCGCGTAATTGTTGTAGGACGCATAGGCGCCACCAAAGGCGTTACGCACCAGCACAAGAAAGCGTGGCGTGCGCAAATCAACAATCGCATCCAGCATCGCCCGCCCCGCCTGCACAATACCGCGGTGCTCCTGCTCACTGCCGGGCAAGAAGCCGGTTGTGTCCTCAAGAAAGATGACCGGAATGTTGTAAAGGTTGCAGAACCGGATGAATCGCGCATTTTTATAGGCGGCATCGATATCGATTTGCCCCGAGGCGACGGCAGAGTTGTTGGCAACAAAGCCCACCACATTGCCACCCATGCGGCCAAAGGCGGTAATCGTGTTGCGCGCGCGGTCAGCCTGCGTTTCAAGGAAATCACCGTGGTCACACAGCTGTTGGATCAAAATACTGATATCAAAGGGCGTATTGAATCCGGTTGGCGAGTTAAACGCCTTCTTCAGCAAAATGTCGATGTCGACTGTCTGTCGCGCGATAGGATCGGAGGTCTCTCTGTAGGGAGCCAAAGACTGGTTCGAATCGGGCAGATACCGCAGCAACTCGCGCACCTTTCTCAGGGCGGCAACCTCGTCCTCCACGACGAAATCGGTGACACCCGTTTGACTGTGCACCGCCGGGCCGCCCAGCTCATCGGGCGTGATGTCCTCGCCCAGCACGCTTTTGACGACACCCGGGCCGGTCAGACCAAAAAACGTGTCTTTGGGCTGGATGAGGAAGCTCCCCTGACGCGGGAGGTAACTGCCCCCACCGGCGTTAAAGCCAAACATGCACATGATGCTGGGCACGATGCCGCTGATCTTGCGCAGCGCGGTAAAGGCGTCAGCGTAGCCATCCAGGCCGCCGACACCCGCCGGAATATAAGCGCCGGCAGAATCGTTGAGACCGACCAGAGGAATATGGCGCTTCGCGGCAAGCTCAAACAAACGCGCCAGTTTCTTGCCATTGGTCGCATCCATGGAGCCGGCGCGAACCGTGAAATCGTGGCCATACACTGCAACGTCCCGGCCGTCGACCGTGATAATCGCTGTGACCAGTGAAGCACCATCCAGATTCGGACCCCAGTTCTGGTAGAGCACGTGAGGCTCATCATCCGCGAGGTAGCGAATACGCTCCCATACGGTCATGCGGCCTTTAAGGTGCTGCCTTTGTCGGCTGGGGGTGCCGGCGGCGACATAAGGCCGCTCGCGCAACTCGGCGCCGCGCTGAAGCGTCGCTTCGTACCGCCCAAATTCAGCGTCTTCAGTCACTAACTGGGAGAACGGGTTTTCCAGTGACACGGCCGACCCGCTTTGGACGGCTTCTTCTCTACTATTACTCATGGGTGGTCTCTCAGATTTGCGGGGATCATGGCGCCAAACAGGACAAAATCGTAGATCCCACGATACGGGGCTCTGTGCACAGGGCGGGACATTACTTATCCTTATATCTACCTGTCAATTTTATCCCTAATCCTTATAGGGTCATGTATGGCGTCACTCGGCGAAGTCACTGCTCTCGACTACACGGCTACCCTCGCCGAGTGGGCTGGGCAATTTTCCGATCTACCTGGCTTCGTCTACCTCGACAGTGGCAGCAACGGGCACGGTGCCGAGCTCGAGATCGTGACGGCCCTACCCACGGTTATCCATCGGTTGCAGGATTATTCGGCGAACCTTGCCGAATGGATGACCGCGCTTGAGACAGATTTGCACAGCGCCTGCGCCCAGAGACCTGTCTTGGGCACATCAGAGTGCTTCACCGGGTGTGTGGCGATCGGGAGCCTCGACTACGATGCCCCTGCTGGTAGCCTGCGAGGTCAAGATCAGCCCGACTCCCGCACCATGGCTGGGCTTTATCACTGGCTGCTGGTCACCCATCGCAGTAGTCAAACTACCGAGCTGCTCATACATCCTGACTGCCCGACGGTGACCCGACAACGGATCACAGCGCTCATTAAAACCAGACAACCCACTGTCCCTGCGAGCTTTCATCTCGCAGAACATTTTCGTCCCGCCATCGATAAACCGCAGTATCAGGCACATATCTCGCGGATTCAGGACTACATACTGGCCGGGGACTGCTATCAGGTGAACTATGCGCAGCGCTTCGAAGCGACCCTCGAGGGCGACGCATGGTCGGCCTACCGGTATGTCAGAACGCTTCTGGCCGGCGGATTCTCCGGTTTTCTCCGCACGGCCGAGGACCACGCAATTCTCTCACTGTCCCCTGAGCGCTTCCTGAGGATTCATCAGGGCACCGTCACGTCTCAACCCATCAAGGGCACGGCTCCAAGACATACCGACCCCGAGCAAGACGCGGCGCTGGCAAAAGCGCTTCTCAACTCAGAGAAAGATCGCGCAGAAAACGTGATGATCACCGATCTGCTGCGTAATGATCTCGGCCAGTTCTGTGAAACGGGCAGCGTGAAAGTCACGGAACTGTGTGGCTTACACAGTTTTAACAACGTGCACCATCTGATCAGTACGGTAGAGGGTAAGCTGGCGCCCGGCGTGAGCGCGGGCCAAATGCTACTCGCCACATCACCCGGCGGCTCGATTACTGGAGCACCCAAAAAGCGGGCTGTCGAAATCATCGCTGAATTGGAAGCCACGACCCGGGGCGCATACTGTGGCTCGCTGTTCATCCTCGGTGGCGACGATTGGTTGCAAAGCAGCATCGCGATCAGAACATTGGAAGTCACCGGCGACACGGTCCACTGCTGGGGTGGCGGCGGCATCACCGCCAGCTCACAGTGGGAGGCGGAGTATCAGGAAACCCTCGACAAGGTCGGACCCATTATGGCGGCGCTCGAGGAGGCCAATCAGTGCTCGGGTAACTCAATCCCTTCGTAGAGCGCGATGCGGTCTGTCAGCTTGGCGCGAGACAATGCTTCCTGCACCAGCTCTCGGCCAAGATGCGGCGCCAGCTCGTGAATGAAATCGTGCATGTAGCCCCGAAGAAAGGTGCCCTTTCTGAATCCCAAGCTCGTCACAGAACTTGCAAACAGGTGTGACACGTCGATCTTTGCGAGATCAGAATCCAGCGGCGGGTCGTAGGCCATACCTGCGATCAAGCCAACACCTAGCCCAAGGCGGACGTAAGTCTTGATCACATCCGAGTCGACAGCGGTAAAGACAACCCTGGGCGTGAGCCCCCGGTCGTTAAAGGACTCATCCAGCTTGGATCGCCCTGTGAAACCGGTGGTGTAAGTCACAATCGGGTGCTCAGCAATGGCCTCAAGAGAGCAATGATCGAGGGATGTCAGCGGATGCCCCTGCGGCACCACCACGCAGCGATTCCATCGATAGCAAGGCAGCGTAATGAGACTGGAGAACTGATTGAGGGCCTCGGTGGCGATCACAAAGTCGACTTCCCCGTCTGCAGCCATCTGCGCGACCTGTGGTGGGGTGCCCTGCTTCATAACCAACGACACGTCGGGATATCGCGCCATGAACGCTTTGATCACACTGGGCAACACGTAACGAGCCTGCGTGTGAGTGGTCGCAATCGACAGGGTGCCGGCGGTCTCGTCTGAGAATTCCTGCGCCACTTTCTTGATCGAATCTGCCTTGCGGAGAATCTCACCAGCCAGATCCAGAATCACCTCGCCAGCCGGGGTGATGTGCGTGAGGTGCTTGCCGCTACGAGCGAATACCTCAACGCCGAGCTCATCCTCGAGGAGTCGAATTTGCTTGCTGATACCCGGTTGCGACGTAAAAAGACTCTGTGCGGTAGCGGACACGTTAAGATCGTGGTGCGCCACTTCCCAGATGTACCTTAGCTGCTGCAGCTTCACGCCTGAGCGCCTCTCTGGAGCCCCTTATTTCTGTTAAACCTTACTCCCCTTTTTGACGGGTGACTAGCAAGTAGGAATAAAATTTCGATTTCTTATAAACAAATCAGTCGGCGTTAGCGACACCATGCGGTACATGCCCGGTAGGAACATGTCCGGCTGCGTCGTTGCAGTGCACTTGCTGGTCGTCAAAAAACACGTCGGCCTGATAGGCCCTTAGGAACTCTGTTTTGGTCAGCCCGCCTAGAAAGATCGATTCATCGATGCGCACGTCCCAAGCTCTTAGCGTTCGAATAACCCGTTCGTGAGCCGGTGCCGAACGAGCGGTCACCAGTGCTGTGCGGATGGGCGGATGCTCAGCAGGCAGGGCCTGCTGCAGTCGTTGCAGTGAGGCCAGAAAGTTCTTGAAAGGCCCGCCCATGAGCGGCTGTTTCCGGGCCGCATCCTCATTGGCGGCGAAGGCGTCCAACCCATCGCGCTTATATATCTGCTCCGCCTCATCGGAGAACAACACCGCGTCACCATCAAAAGCGAACCGCAATTGATCATCTCCGGTTGCGGCAGTGGCATTGGACACCAGCGTGGCTGCCGCCACACCGTGCTCAAGCGCCACCCGAACATCGCCGCCCTCTGCGGAGAGAAATAATTGGCAACCAAACGCCTCGATGTAACGCCACGGCGGCTCCCCGCCACAAAAAGCCGCCCGGGTAATTCCCAACCCGTAATGCTCGATAGAGTTGAAGACCCGCAAACCGGTATCCGCACTGTTGCGAGAAAGCAGTATCACCTCGATGCCCAGCGAGTCGGGAAGCTGGCTGTTGAGCGCCAGTAACTTCTTGACCATTGGGAAAGCCTGCCCGGGCTCGAGCGTCTCGTCTTCTTTCTCTATTTGGTAGTCGGAATAGGCGTCCAGACCTTCCTGCTCGAAAATGCGATGAGCGTCGTCAAGGTTAAACAGGGCCCGCGACGAGATCGCGATCACCAGCTTTTGTGCATCCGCCTCCGCCACGAGCGTCAGATCGATTCCGCAGCCGCACTTCGTCGACTGAAGTAGCTACGTGACAACTTAAATACAACGGGAGACAACAATAGCAAGGCGATGAGATTGGGGATCGCCATAAAGGCATTGAGCGTATCGGCAACCAACCAGATCAAACCCAAGTCAGTTCCCGCACCCACCGGTATCGCCAATACCCAGAGGATTCTGAATGGCAGAATACCCTTTGTACCGAAGAGGTAAACGACGCACCGCTCGCCATAAAACGACCAGCCGATCATGGTGGTCGTGGCAAACAGCACCACCCCGAGGGTCACGACCAGTTCGCCTCCTGGCAAGGCAGAGCCGAAAGCAGACGCGGTCAAGCTTGCGCCGGATACGCCCGACTCAAGTACGCCGGTCAACATAATCACCAAGCCTGTCATCGTGCAGACCACGAGCGTATCGATAAAGGTGCCGAGCATCGCCACCAGGCCCTGCTCCACCGGCTCGTTGGTTTTGGCAGCAGCGTGCGCGATCGGCGCGCTGCCTAGCCCCGCTTCGTTGGAAAATATCCCGCGGGCCACACCGAAGCGGATCGCCGCCCAGACTGTGGCTCCTGCGAAGCCACCGGCGGCGGAAGCGCCATTGAACGCACTGTCAATGATGGTCGCCAGCGCGCCGGGCACCTCCTCAATGTGCGAGCCAATTACGATCAAGCTCATCAGCACATAGGCAATCGCCATGGCCGGCACAATGGCACTGGCGGTGGCAGCAATACGCTGAATGCCGCCGAGAATGACCGCACCGACGACAACCATCAAAACGCCGCCGGTCAGCGCCCAGGGAATCTGAAATTGGTCGCCTAGCACCTGCGCGACAGAATTGGACTGGACCGTATTCGCCAGCCCAAAACCCGCCATGCTGCCAAACAGGGCAAAGGCCCCGCCCAACAGTGCATAACGCGGGCCTAGACCATTGCGGATGTAGTACATGGGTCCGCCGCTATAGCCCCCTCTGTCATCCTGCTCTCGATAGCGAACAGCCAGCACCGCTTCGGCATACTTCATTGCCATCCCAAACAGCGCGGTCAGCCACATCCAGAAGAGCGCGCCAGGCCCGCCCAAGGTGATCGCCGTCGCCACGCCCGCAATATTGCCCGTCCCAATGGTCGCACTGAGGGATGTCATCAGTGCCCTGAATGGCGGGATATCGCCCTCGCCCTGACCCTTGAACCCCCCAAGCAACAGCCGGAACGCAAATCCGAGGCGCCGCCAGGTCAAGAATCCCAAACCCAAGGTCAGAAAAATACCGGTACCGAGCAGCAGCACCTGCATGGGCACACCCCAGGCCCAAGCATTGATTTCGACGATAAAAGCTTCCATTGCGTGCGTTTCTCTCAAACCTCTGTGCTCGCTGAGCATATCAGTGCATCACGCGGACTGATCAACTTCAGACCGCCTCCCAAGGCCATCTCAAAAACTGAGATGCCATGCTTTACTTTAGTCATCAGCTCGCGCCGGATGCAGCACTCATCAACTGGGGCTCGTGAGCGAACAATCCGAACACGCCGCCCGTGTGAACAAAAATAATGTCGTCGACGTCTCTGTAAAAACCCTCGCGCAGATCAGCCAGCAACCCATGAAACGCCTTACCTGTGTAGACCGGATCCAGCACGATACCCTCCAGCCGGGCCAACTCGGCGATCAATTCGTACACCGGCGCATCAGCCTGGCCATATCCCGGACCCACCGAGTGGTCACGCGTCTTAGGCACTAAATCTATTCGTGGCAGCTGTGGCCAGCGCGCCAGCGAGGCCTGCCAATCTGCGGCCACGCGTCGATTAAACCAGTCTGCATCGTCACACACGGCATAAGCCACGACATCAATTGGTAGGTCGAGCATCGCCACCCCTGCGGTCAGTCCGGTCTGGGTGCCCGCTGAACCCGTTGCCAGAGTGAGCGCGGCGCGCTCGATACCATGATCATCAAGATCACTTTGAAGCTCTTCAGTCGCGGCGATATAACCCCACACACCCAGGCTGTCGCTTCCTCCGGTCGGGATCATGAGCGCTGGACGCCCTGCGTCAGCAAACTCCGACTCGCGCTTTGCATAGATTGTCTTTAACTGAGTCGCCCACTCTTTTGCCGGCAAAATATCGAAGGTGGCCCCTGCCAGCTGATCCAACAGGAAATTACCGGTGTTTTGCTCTGGCTCGTCATCGGTGCGCAGCACCAGATGACAGTCGAGCCCCAACTGAGCGGCGACCAGTGCGGTCGCCCGGCAGTGGTTACTCTGCACGCCTCCGCAGGTGACGAGGGTCTGAAAGCCATGCTCCAGCGCGTGCGCGGCAATAAACTCCAACTTACGAACTTTGTTGCCCGTCAGCGCAGAGCCCGTCAGATCATCGCGCTTCATCCAGAGTCTTTTACCGGCACCCCATTTATCTGAGGCGCGCGACAAAAATTGAAGCGGGGTGGGAATCCGCGCCAAATCGAGGCGCGGCGGGTACTTAATCGGAGTCAACGCCAACAGACTTCAGTGTGCCTTTTGGCAAGACCGAGGTAACGTGGACCTTCTGAAACTTCAGCTCGACGTTGTTGCCAACGGATAGCACGAGATAGTTGGCATCCAGCCCGCTGATCTTGCCCAGCATGCCGGAGGACAACGCAACTTCGTCACCCTTCTTGAGGGCCGCCACCATGCCCGCATGTTCTTTTTGACGTTTTCTCTGAGGGCGAATGGTCGTGAAGTACATAAACAGCAAAATACCCACCATCATCAATGGCAGGAAAAGTCCCCCACCTTGCGGCGCCTGACCCGCTGCTTGCGCATATGCCTGAGGAATTAACATGAATCACTCTCCTGTTACCGGGGCGCCACTCTAAGCCCTGCGATGAAAGACAACAATACTGCGTTATCACTGAGATGTGGATTCGGGCGCTGGGTCGGAAGGCGGATACAGCGGACAGACTTGCTCAGCAAGCGGCAGACCTGCATCAACAGACCGGATGCCCAGCAGATCATTCCTTTACCTGGGTTTCGGGATGGCGAAATCAATCGTGAGCGGTGCGTGGTCAGAGAATCGCTCGTCGCGGTAAATGGACTGCCCTCGACCGGTCCCGGATAACCCTGGCGTCACCAACATGTAGTCCAGCCGCCAACCCACGTTATTCGCCCAGGCTTGGCCGCGGTTGGACCACCAGGTATAGAGATCCGGTTCGTCAGTAATCTCACGAAAAATATCTACCCACTGAAGCTCATCATAGATCCGGTCCAGCCAGGCGCGTTCGTGGGGCATGAACCCTGAATTTTTCTGATTGCTGCGCCAGTTCTTGAGATCGATATTCTGGTGGCAGGTATTCCAGTCGGCGCAAACGATAAACTCACGTCGCTTGCGCCTTAGCGCCGCGAGGTGCTCATAAAAAGGCTCCATAAACCCGTCCTTGCGCGCCTGGGCGACCTCTGACGCTGAACCCGAGGGCACATATAGCGACACGACGCTGAGGCCAGGGAAATCCACCTGTATGTAGCGGCCCTCGGAGTCAACGATTTCCCAATCAAGGCGCGTGATGACCTTCTGCGGCTTTTGCTTGCAAAAGATCGCCGTGCCCGCATAACCCGGGCGCTCCGCCTCGTTGTAATAGCAGTGATAGCCCTTGGGGTAAAAGACCTCGTCGGTCAGCTGTTCTTCCTTAGCCTTAATCTCCTGAATGCACACCACGTCAGCTTTCTGCGATGCGAGCCAGTAGAAAAAACCCTTGCGTGCCGCAGCACGGATCCCGTTGGTGTTACAGGTGATGACTCGGTACATACGTTGCGCGCCGCTCCTAAGGCTGTTCGCTACGCAGTCAAACAAACTCGCAGGCACATGACAACAGAGTGATGGGGAGATCAGAGGGAGGATGACCAGAGCCGCGGCGTGGGGATCGTTTTGGTAGGGGGAGCGATGCTCCGAACTGTATCTTTTTCCCTCGCGCCGCATTCATAGATTAGGCAGATCGACTTGGGCTGTCCAAGACCAAACCCCCATTTACAGTCTGCTGGTTAGATCGAAACGCTATGACAGCGCTGCGACCACGAATCGTTCGCTCAAACAGCGCCGCTATGAAGCACGGCGCTGCCACTGACTGCGTTGGCAGTCTCGAAAAGCGGCTCCTATACTCCCTAGTGACCCTGCAGTGACTGACGACAGATAAAGGCCCGAGATACTTGTGCGCATCACTCTCCTCACCAACCGAGATCTCGCGAGTAACGTTGCCCTAAACCTACTGCTCCCTCAGTTATCCAGCAATCACGAACTGCACGTATTCTGCTCTGACAGGGTTGGAAGCAAGCCTGCAGCGCCCGGTTTGGCGACCGCATCGTTTTATGAGCAAACGCTGCCCCTGGAGCTCTTGTTCCCGCTCATCGATGCGCAGCCGAGACACGGCGAGCTCCTTACCTTTCAGGGCCTGAACACGTTTCTGCTGTCGCCTATTGCCAGCCTGAACCAACCCAACAGCAGTGAGGGATTGGGCGTACTCGCGGCTACCGAACCAGACCTGATGATCTCGATTCGCTACGGCTGCCTCTTAGAGGCCCAGGCCCTATCGATCCCGACCAAAGGTGTGCTCAACCTGCACTCGGGCAGACTCCCCGAGTATCGCGGTGTGATGGCAACCTTTAGGGCCATGCTGGCCGGTGACGCACAGCTCTTCGGCACCCTGCACTGGATTGATGATGCGACCATAGATACAGGCAGGATCATCAGCATCCAAAGCCACGAGAGAGACCCCGCGCAGTGCTACATAGCCAATACCGTCGGACTGTATCCGGCGGGCTGCGCGGCCATTCTAGAAGTCGTTGATACGATAAATGCGGGCCAAGATCCCACCGCCCAAGCGCCCGAACAGCCAGGGGCCTATTATTCCTTTCCGGATCAGGGCTCCGTCGAGGCCTTTGCGGAGGCGGGCCATCAGTGGGCAAACCCAGGATTTGTCACCACATTCATGTCGCGTTACCTGCCGGGTCAGTAAAAAAGCGGCAGATTACTGTAGCGTTTCGCGATCTTTCCCCGATGCATTTTGCGTCAAAAATACCAGTTAAACATCCCAAACGAGCACTTTGCTGCGACTATCTCTAATTGACAACCCCTAAGTTAATGTTTTCGAAGCACTAAAATGCCAATCACGATTGAGCCAACATAATTCGCAATTTGCTTGATTTTTATTTCGGTTTGCAACATTATAGACGCATGTCAGGACGACAAGGGTGTTTCAGGTGGCCACGGAAGGCCATAAGACCCAGGCCTGAGACACACCTTACAGGGGCACGGATTGCCCCTTCTTTTTTTCTGCCACGCAAAGCCAATAGCCCACATTAGCCAATAGCGCTAGCAAACGGATCTAACCTGACTCATCGATAGAGCCGTCGCAGTCATTATCTAAGCTATCCGCCACTTCAGATGCATTGGGGTTGACTGCGCCATTGTTATCGTTACAGTCTGAGTCGTTCCCAACGTACCCAACCGGCCGCTCAATTGCGGAGAGGGGGTTAACAGGATCCGCGCTGGGTATTGACGAGCCAAACATATCTCCGTCGGAGTCGACGTACCACAACGCGGGCGAGGGCGAGCTGCATTGCTCCGGGACGGTAAAGACATTGGCCTGCGAGTCCTGATAGTGATAGTGCGATATTTTCCGGCTGAGACTCTGGGTCTCAGCTGCCGCCTCTGTGGGGACGACGCTGAGATCGACGATGGACGGCCCACTGGTAGCATTCAAGCAGGAAAACCGCCCATTACCTCGCCAAATGCCCGGCAAGGACAAGGCATTCTGTTGCTCACCCCCAACGACCCGATTGCAATACACCCCACTTAATGTGTTGTCTGGGTTCTGCATTTGCGAGAGGCTGAGTCCATGAGTGGCGTAAAGCACACCACCTCGTGCAGTGGAAAATACCACCCAAGCCTCCATGGGGACCCACCAGTCGGTACCCTCGGGGCAGTTGGCGTGCTGACCACTGGTAAAAGCGTCAAATCGCAATAGGAGCTTTCTCTCGTAATCCCAATTTATGCCGCTGAGGAAGGCGTTACCGGTGGAATAAACTTCAACAATTCCCTCAGATTGTGAATTGTTGTCAGCGGCGATATTGAGTTGCCAGTCTCTGAGATCTAACTGGAAGCCCTGAGCTTGAAAGTCAAGCGCGGTTGCAGTGCGAGCCCCCAGCAGGTCGACATTCGTGGTGTTGAGCGCATCGACTATCGCCTCAAAATTAGCATTCACTTCGCCAGCTAAAGCAGGCTGCCCGTCGGAAAACCGGTGCGGCAAGGTCACGTCAGCCGCTGCAGCCATTGCGGCAAAAAACACCGCGATAACTGGAATGCCAAGCACATAACTTCTCATTCGCGCCTCCCGAGCACATGCGAACACACACCATCGCGAGTAAAACAGAAGAGAGGCTTGGAACCAAGAGTGGTGGGTGATTGGGGTGGCTGAGGGGTCTCGAACCCGCGGAAGAGCAATATTTTGTGCCGGATCAAACGGTTCCGCCATGGTGACTTTTGAGGCCAATCCAAGCAATTTGCAGCACAAAGGGGGCGTTAGACTAGTTGGTTTTACTCGCCTCATAGAGAAGCCAAGTCGGTAGCCCCTGTAATAACTCTTCCGGCACGATAGCCGAGGTCAAAGCAGAGGAATCACTCGCAAGGCCCGCGGAATTAGTGGCAGTGACGGAGCAGATGTAAGCCTGCCCGTTCGTTAAACCTGATACGACTATACGATTGGTCTTTGAGGACCCAGTAAAGCTACTTTGCCCGTCAGAGCAAAAAGCGTCATGAATAACTAAGTTAGCGCCTCCGTCGGCAGGCACCGACACCACCAGCGTGATCTCTCCATCACCCGCGTCAGTCGAGATAATCACCGGGGAAGAAGGCGCGCTGGGCGGAACACACGCCTCCCCCGCCTCAGTAAAATATTGCTTCAACGCAGACGGGTATGGGCAATTAAATGCATTGCCAGTCAAAGTCGCCTCTCGGGCGGACAAAAACACCCCTAGCGGCTCACTGATTGGCCCAGAAAATTGGTTATTGGAGAGATCGATCGTCTTCAGCGTCTGCAGCTCTTCCAAGCTCTTGGGGAGCCGCCCTGAGAAAGCATTACCTCCAAGATTAAGAAACCGAATTTGACTCAGCGAGCCAAGATCTACGGGTAGCTCACCCGACAGGGCATTCGACGACATGCTCAGGTGCTCGACCAATGGCCAGGCGCCCTCGTCAGGAAATCCTCCAATAAAGCTATTGCCTGAGATATCCAGAAGCCGAAGCTGGCTCAGCTTGCCCAGATCAGACGCCAAACCCGAGAGCTGGTTGCCCCCCAGCTCTAAATATTCCAGGCCGGAAAGATCGCTAAACCCTGAATCGAACGGCCCCGACAACCCAGCGTTGCGGATAAAGAGCTGTGACAAATCCTTAAGCTGGGAGACAGTCGCGGGCAGCGCCCCTGAAAGACTATTTTCGGAAAGATCAAGCGACCGGAGATACCGGAGGTTGCCAATTTCGTTGGGGATGTTGCCCGCCAGGTCATTGTCATCAAGCCACAGGGCGGAAACAAAGCCATCGCTATCACACAGCACCCCATACCAGGAGCAGTGTTCCGAATCTCGTAACCAGCCTGTATCGCGATCCCAATCCTCTCCAGACGTCGCCCTGTAAAGCGCCTCCAGAGCCAAGCGGTCAGTCAGCGTCGTAAACGTATAAGTCTGATCGATATCCTCGGCGCCATCAGAGCATTCGGGCTGATTTGAAATGAGCTGGCCACAGTTCAAGTCCCGTGAAACGCTCATCAGGAGACCATCTGAGCTGATAGAGCCATAGACAACAAACGGTTCGCTGGCTGCCGCTATTGGAATACCTGCACCAATTTGATGCCACTCCCCCTCCCGATATCCTAATGCCCTGAACTCTGAAGTGCTGGGCGCATCGAAAGATGATCGACCCTGACTGCTTGGCGAGGCAGAGGGCACCGTTACTGGAGCACCCTCGGGCAGCGTGAGACGCTGTCCGAACAGTTCTAAAGTCCTATCCTGAGTCGCGCCTCCAGATGGCAGGCTAGAGCGAGCCGAAACATCCACTTGGCCTCCCAGAGTTCGACTCACAATGACTGAGCCGTCTGCATTTACTCCCTTATAAGAAATAACCGCGAGCCGGTCATTGGGCCTCCCTATTAACGGGACGCCCACCTCTGTCCACTCACTATCAACCTTTTCGAAACGCCTGATTCGCCCGGCATTTGGCGCGGCGTCAACATAAGTCCCCGTGCCCTCGCCATAGCCCCCAGCAGAACCCGGGTAGGAATAGTTTTCCTCAGAGACGACCAGAGTGGCTCCGCCCTCAGACAGATAAGGCCATAGGTACCCGGCAGACGTGTTGGGGATCTCAAGATCTTCGCGCCAGGATGCACCATCAAACGAGAATACTTTAAGGCCACCAAGGCCAGGGACAATGCCGAGATTACCCACCGCCAGCGTATTACCCTCGGAGTCGATGCTGGCAAGAGCCTCTAATCCGTAGGGTACGCCTAGTATAGGCTCACCCTTCGAGATGAGCTGCCCCTGATCAATCGTGAATACCTCAGCGAAACCTGCTAGCGGCCCGGAACAAACATCAGGAATAGCCCCGAACAAGCAGTAACCGGTTACGACAAGCACCTCATTGTTAGAGCTCAGGCGGCCAAAGTATGGGACGGATATCTGATCTCGAGTCGCGTATGACACCACAGGAATTGGTTGGCCGTCGTTATAATCGACGACGTTAATCAGGGAGCCAGCGCCGCCGTACTCAACGCTCTCAAGCTCCAGTACCAAGCCCGCGTTCTTTCCCTCTAGGGAGATGATAAACGGCTGCGTGATGTCACCCGCCTGCTCATCGGTCAAGCTGTAAAGCGAGAGCGTGCCGATCCACCACCTACCATCGTTGGGCACAGATATCTGCAGCGACCCATCGCAACCCGACGGGCAAGCAGTGCCCAAAGTCACCGGTGTCGACTCCTGAGGGTCAGCGAAATCAGCTGGAGAGACCACTCGCAATCGAACACTTAAAGATCGGGCTAAAGATAGATCTGTGGGCGCCCCCGTCTCCGCGTAAAAGCTATAAGCCTCGTCCCCGTTAATCGCTATATGAAGATTAGTACTGCTGCTTCCTGAGGACACGTCGCCGGCAGAACCCCAAGCGATCCCTGGACAAGCGGCACCATTATCAGCCTGACAACTCCCATTAGGCGCTGCCGGATCAGTCGCGCCTAGCAAGAGGCCGGGGGCAGGGGCCAGTTCGCCTGCTTGAAGTATCTCCTCACGGAACCTGTTAAGCGCAAGGTACGCGATCCTCGTGCCGTCATAGGAAACGTCACTGCCAAAAGCGATCGGCTGGGATTCAGTCCCGGGGATGCCTTCTCCCTGTTTCTCCCAACCGGCTAGACCCCGCCGGTAAAAAGTGATGCTCCCCGGTCCATTATTTCCAAAATTTTCCGTAATGAACTGAACCCGAGTCTTGCCGTCTCCACTGAGGATAGAGGAGAGGGTCTGAGAAGGTGGCGCGGTAGTGCGCTCCCCGAAGCCAGTCCACTCCCCGCTCTCTACAAGCAAATCGGTAATCACAGTGACGCTGGCCCACAAGGTTGACACGACCAACAGGGCTGAAATCAAAAGCAGAGAAGCTCTTCTGTCCCAACTCATTGGACACCCAGTCTGGCAGTGCATACTCTCGACAAGCAGAAGCCGGAGCACGAGCATGCACACACCATGAAGGGGCGGCTAGCAAACACATCAGAGCCGCTCGTTGGCGGGTATTTTCTGCTTGGGCTAATGCCTTTCTCAGGGGTCTCCGAGGTGACGCACGTGCTTACAGCAGGTCTCGTTATCGCTGCATTGCTTATGATGATGGCGCCATCTGATCCGCGCGGACTCACCAAAGTTTCTTCCGGCCTTGGCTTGGCGATAATTGCTCTTCTCTGCTCAATTCTGCTGTCGACCTTTTTCTCAAGTTTTCCAGGGCGGAGTACGGAGATGCTAACCATGCCCTTGGCCGGGTCACTAATTTGCATTCTCACGGCATCTACTCACAGGCCTTATTTTCTAATTAGAATCGTTGGTTTTGCAAATTTGCTGGCGCTCCTGACATTGACCAGCACACTTCTCTATCTGCGGCCGCTTGATACACAAACCGCACCTACTGAGCAGCTGGGCCAGCTTGCAATCAGCTTGCTGCGAGTCCCGAACGACAGTCTGTATTTTCTTGTGGGCTGGCCACTTTTTCACTGGGCCGTGAACCACCAATTCGTCCGCGCGACCTTTATTCGACAGCTTCTGCTGTTATGTTATCCAGTGTGCTTGCTAGTCCTAGCGCTCTCTCTCCAGAGTCGATCAGCATTCCTGCTCACGGCGGTGACGCTGCTTATTTTCGCTATACAAGGGGCCCTAGAGAGAAAACGATTGTCGTACATCCTTTTCACCTCTGGCGGCATTGCTGCTCTCATCTTTGTGTCACCCGGGTTTACAGAAAAGTTGACAGATATTTTTTCGAGCAGTCAGCGACTGTGGATCTGGTATGTCAGCCTGCAGATGGTGCAACCCAGCGATAATTGGATCGGTGTCGGTCACGGTCTATTTGACGTCACCTTTGAAATGGCTCGCACGCGCGCAGAGTGGCCACCCTACTTAACAGAAGATCCGCGACGCATCGGCTGGGCCCACAACTTATTTCTTGAGGCATGGGTAGAGAGAGGGTTTATCGGTTTTGCCGCGCTTGCATTTCTTCTACTGAGATTGCGCAGAGAGCTAATTAATCGATCCGCCGACAGCGCCCCCGGCAAGGCCGCGTTGGCGGCACTGACCCTCTTCGCAGTCACCGCATGCTTTGAGCTAACGTTCGCAAGAGCCTGGGTATGGCTCACTCTCGGCTTGCTCATAGGGATAGCGTTGAACAATGCAGCCGCCGAAAACAATTAGCAGGCCACGAGGTAGAAATCAGTTTATTGGCCCTGCCGAGCTCAATCATAACGCCACAACCCCTAGCACGCGCGCGCTACGGAGCTCCTGAGGGTAGGTTTCCCAACGGCCGTATGTACCAAGAAAACGCGGCATCCGGTGGAGATGTTCTTCAACGTGCACTCGGAATGGATCGAGGAATATGCCGGCGCTGTGGACTTCAACACGCCCAGGTCACCGTCTAAACACCGTCTAGAACCGTCTAAATCGCTCTGAAACCCGCATGGTTATTGGGGTGGCTGACGGGTCTCGAACCCGCTACCTCCGGAGCCACAATCCGGTGCTCTACCTGGTGAGCTACAGCCACCATCAAGAAGCGCAAACAGAGAGCCTGCCGCACTGACCCGAAGGTTACTCTCCTTCTCTGTGGCATAACCGGAAGGAGATGGTCGGGGTGGAGGGATTCGAACCCCCGACATCCTGCTCCCAAAGCAGGCGCGCTACCAGACTGCGCTACACCCCGAAGACGGGAGCTTCAGCCCCCGCGCGGCGCGCAGTTTACCGGCATTGCGAATTGTCGGCAATGCGCAACAAAACTTCTTCCCCCGTCGATCAATCTCTGAAAGAATCGCGCCCGTTTTTAAAGGGGGTTTTCACATGACGGCAGTCATTCTGGACGGCAAGCACGTTGCCCAATTAACCGAAGAACAACTCAGCGTGCGTGTTGAAGCGCTAAAGGCAAAATCTGACGGGCGAACGCCGGTGTTGGCCACCATATTGGTGGGTGATGATCCCGCATCGGCGACCTATGTGAAGATGAAGGGTAATGCCTGCCGTCGGGTCGGCATGGAGTCGATGGCAATCGAACTGCCCGCCTCTACCCGCACCAACGACCTCTTAAGAGAAATCGAGCAGCTTAACCAGAATCCGGACGTACACGGCATTTTGCTGCAACACCCCGTGCCCTCCCAGATCGACGAACGCGCCTGTTTCGACATGATTGCACTTGAGAAAGATGTCGACGGCGTGACCTGCCTGGGCTTTGGCCGCATGGCGATGGGCGAGCCCGCCTACGGCTGTGCGACGCCCCAAGGGATCATGCGTTTGTTGGCACACTACGAGATCAATTTGGAAGGCCTGCACGCCGTGGTGATTGGCAGAAGCCCTATTCTCGGGAAGCCCATGGCCATGATGATGCTTGAGGCCAACGCCACGGTCACCATCTGCCATTCCCGAACGCGGGATCTCGAGAGTCATGTGCGCCAGGCCGACCTGGTGGTGGGCGCAGTGGGCCGCCCCGAGTTCATCCGCGCGGACTGGATCAAAGATGGCGCCGTCGCAGTCGACGCGGGATATCACCCCGGTGGCGTTGGAGATATTGAGCTGGGTCCTCTTGCCGAGCGGGCCAGCGCGATCACGCCGGTACCCGGTGGTGTGGGTCCAATGACAATCAATACTTTGATTCAACAGACCGTCGAATCAGGCGAGAAAGCGCTGGGCTAAAGCCTTAGCTTCGACGGCGCCACTGGGTGCCGTCGGGACCGTCCTCCAACACCACGCCCTGGGCCTCGAGATCGTCTCGAATCTGATCCGCGCGCTCAAAATCCCGGTTCGCTTTCGCGGCGATGCGCTCCTCAATCAGCGCATCGATCTCGTCAGCGGTCGGCCCCTCCTCTCCCACTGCGTCGGTAAACCACGCCTCCGGGTCCGCATCCAGTATCCCCAGCAATCGGCCGCCTACCGTGAGCTCCGCCTTGGCCAGAGCGATCTCTTGGGGGTCATCGGACTTGTTCAAGGTACTCGCCGCTGCATGCAGCGCGGCAATGGCCTCAGGGGTATTCATGTCGTCGAGCAAAGCGAGCAGCACACAGCTGTCTGTCACGTTCAGCGCCGAAGGCTCAACCTCTGCGTGCCGGCGTAGCGCGCCATAAAACGTGTCCAGCGTGCCTCTAGCGCTGGTCAACAGGTCGCCAGAAAAGTTGAGCGCCGAGCGATAGTGGGCCGAGATCAGCGCAAACCGCAGCACCTCGCCGGGGAAATGCGCAAGGAGCTCTCTCACCGTGCGCACATTGCCCAGCGACTTGGACATCTTCTCGCCGTCCATGTCGATAAAGGCGTTGTGCATCCAATAGCGCACGAAATCGCCGCCATAGGCACAGCAACTCTGGGCACGCTCATTCTCATGGTGGGGAAAAATGAGGTCGCGGCCGCCGCCATGAATGTCGATAGCCTCCCCCAAGTGCGCGCGAATCATCGCCGAGCACTCAAGGTGCCAACCCGGTCTCCCCCGGCCCCAGGGGCTTTCCCAACCGGGCTCTTGATCGGTAGAGGGCTTCCACAGCACAAAATCACCGGGGTGACGCTTGTAGTCAGCCACCTCAACCCGCGCCCCCGCCATCATGTCCTCGAGCTTGCGCCCGCTGAGCTCACCATAAGTGGGCATGGACTCGACTGCGAACAAAGCGTGCCCGTCGGCCTCATAGGCGTGCCCCTCGGCGATCAATCGCTGGGTCAGCGCGATCATGTCCTCGATGTGCTCCGTCGCCATTGGTTCAACGGTGGGTGCGAGCGCATGGAGCGCTGCCATGTCCTCGCGATACTTCTGCGTGAACTCTGTGCTGACGTCAGTAATATCCGTGCCGCGCTGCACCGCTGCGTCAATGATTTTGTCGTCGATATCGGTGATGTTGCGCGCGTACACCACCTGGGGATACAGCGCGCTTAAAAGTCGGTAGAGACAATCGAACACCACCACCGGCCGCGCATTACCGATATGCACATAGTTGTAGACGGTGGGCCCACACACGTACATGGTCACGCGCTCCGGGTCCCGAGGCGTAAAGACTTCTTTGGCGCCCGTTAACGTGTTGTGGAAGCGTAATTCAGGCATTGGATGCCGACCAATTGTCACGGAGGCCTATGGTCATATTGAAAACAGGATTTTCCGGGGTGTGATCGTAGCGATCCGCCACGAAGTACCCCTCGCGCTCAAACTGAAACACCTGCTCGGGCTCAGCCTCGCTCAACCCTGGCTCTACCATCGCCCCGGTAACCACCTCGAGACTCTGGGGATTGAGCGCAGCCAGCGTGTCGTCCGCGCGACCCGGCTCTGGCACCGCAAACAAGCGGTCGTAGCGCCTGATCGTTGCAGGCAAACCGTGCTCGGCAGAGACCCACTGGATTACGCCTTTCGGTTTCACGCCGTCTTCAGGGTCGGTACCGGGTTCAGAGGTCACACATCGAGCCAGTACATGGACGATATTACCGTCGGCATCTTTCTCACAGCTTTCACCTTCAATCACGAGCCCGCCGCGCAACCTGACCCGCTTACCTAACACCAGGCGCTTGAACTGCTTGTTCGCCTCCTCGCGGAAGTCGGCTTGATCGATATAGAGCTCACTGCCCATCACCAACTCCCTGTGGCTAAAAGATGGATCAGCCGGGTGATTGGGCACCGTCAGCACCAGCGGCTCAGCGAGGTTGGTGAGGGTCAACCGAAGCGGCTGCATGACACACATCGCCCGAGGCGCGTGCTGATTAAGATGATCCCTGACGGCACTCTCCAGCATCGCCACATCGACCGTCCCGTCAGAGCGGGAGGTACCGACCTCTTCACAGAAATGCCGTATGGCGGCGGCGGGATAACCTCTGCGCCGAAGACCCGCAATAGTCGGCATGCGGGGGTCGTCCCATCCGGCGACGACATTCTCGTCTACCAACTCCTTTAGCTTGCGCTTGCTCGTGATGGTGTAGCTGGTATTGAGCCGGGCAAACTCGATTTGTCGCGGCTGATGGGGCACCGGCAGATTCGCGATGAACCAATCGTAAAGCGGGCGGTGGTCCTCAAACTCCAGCGTGCAGATAGAGTGGGTAATCCCCTCAATCGCGTCCTCCTGTCCATGAGCAAAATCATAGGTGGGATAGATTGGCCACTCTGAACCCGTCTGGTGATGTGCCGCGTGCCGAATGCGGTACAGGATGGGATCGCGCAAGTTCATATTGCTCGAGGTCATGTCGATCTTGGCGCGCAACGCCCGCTCGCCGTCTGCGAATTCGCCCCGGCGCATACGTTCAAATAGATCACGGTTCTCGTTGACGCTTCGGTCGCGAAACGGACTGTTCCGCCCTGCCTGTGTCAACGTGCCCCGATACTCGCGTGCCTCTTCGGCGGAGAGATCGCAAACATAGGCAAGCCCCTCATCAACAAGATGCAGAGCCCACTGGTAAAGCTGCTCGAAGTAGCTCGAGGCGAAGCGCACCTCTCCAGCCCACTGGTATCCCAACCAGCGGACGTCCTCCTGAATAGAGTCGATAAACTCCTGACTTTCTTTCTCGGGGTTGGTGTCGTCAAAACGAAGATGGCACTGCCCACCAAACTGCTCCGCGAGACCAAAATTTACGGTGATCGACTTCGCGTGACCGATATGCAGAAAACCATTCGGCTCTGGTGGAAAACGCGTGACCAACGCATCGACACGCGCGGCCTCCAGATCAGCCTGAATCTGTGTGCGCAAGAAGTTACTGCGAAGCTCCGCGGACATCCCGAACCCTAGGCAATGCGCCCTGAAATGAGCCGCGTACTATACCAACTGGGCGTCGAGCTTGGCATGGGAGCATTCCCACTTACCGCAGAAATTCGGCATCGCAACCACTCGCCATCTCAGGTACGATGCCGCCTCCCGATGTAGACCTCTGAGGTACTCATGCCAGCTGCGCATATCCTGATGACCACCACTGTTGGCGCCATGACCCTGGAGCTCGACGCAGACAATGCTCCGAAGACGGTGGAGAATTTCCTGTCGTATGTCGCGGATGGCTTCTACGACGGTACGATTTTTCACCGGGTCATCGACAACTTCATGGTGCAGGGTGGTGGTTTCACGGCTGATATGGAGCAGAAAGAAACACAGACTCCGATCGAAAATGAAGCCAACAATGGTCTCAAGAACGCCCACGGCACGATCGCCATGGCACGCACACAGGACCCGCATTCCGCCACTGCGCAGTTCTTCATCAATGTTCAGGATAACGACTTCTTGAATCATACCGGTGAAAATATGCAGGGCTGGGGATACGCCGTGTTCGGCAAAGTGACAGAGGGCGAGGATGTGCTCGATAAAATCCGATGCGTGCAAACCGGCAGCCAGGCCGGACATCAGGATGTCCCCGTCGAGCCCATCATCATCGAGAGCGTCACCGTCATCGGCGACTAAGGCGCTCTCGGTGCACCGACTCTTTGTCAGCGATTTACACCTGAGCGACGACACCCCTGAGATCGAGGCAGCTTTTATTGGGCTTCTGAAACAGGAAGCCCCCTTCGACTCTCTCGTCATGCTGGGCGATGTTTTCGAGGCATGGGTGGGCGACGACGACGACTCACCGTTGGCTGACCGCGTCAGATTGGCGCTCCGCGCACTCGCAGAATCAGGCACCGAGATCCTCTTCACACGCGGTAACCGCGACTTCATGCTAGGTGAGCAGTTCGCCAGCGATATCGGCGGCGCTCTTCTGCCTGATCAAACTGTTCTTGAGGTCGCCGGGCAGCCCACGCTACTGCTCCATGGCGACACCCTGTGCACGGACGATGTGGACTACCAGCAGTTCAGACAGCTTGTTCACTCACCGGACTGGCAGGCAGAAATGATGGCGAAAACGCTTGATGAGCGTCGGGAGCTGGCCCGCCAACTGCGATCAATGAGCATTGACGCGGCGAGCAACAAACCCGAAGACATCATGGATGTCAATCAGGATGCCGTGAGTGCCGCCATGCGCGACGCCGACGTCTCCGTGATGGTGCACGGTCATACCCACCGACCGGACCGACATCAGTGCGACACCGGGGAACGTATTGTCTTGGGAGACTGGACCGCTCAAGCAGGCTGGCTACTCCGCGAGCGAGATATTGCACTCAGCCTGGAGAGCTTTTCTATCGGTTAATGCTGTAGCGTGACTGGACCGCTGTGAAACCGAAACTCAGTGTCTTCGCTTTGCACCAGCTCTGCTTCCAGGCTACGGAAATACTCAAGCCGGTCAGCCAAAGCTGCCTCGCCTGCCAAAGATTCTGCCAAACGCCAGTAATCGCTGTAGTGCCGGGCCTCGCTTTTCAGCAGTGAAAAATAAAAATCTCCCAGCTCTCTATCGAGCTCGGGAGCCAGCCTGGCAAAACGCTCACAAGAACGGGCCTCAATCAGCGCCCCCACGACGAGCGTATCAATGAGTCTTCCAGGCTCTTGTCGTCGCACCCCTTTATGAAGCCCTTGAGCGTAGCGAGAGGCACTGAGCGGCTCGTAGGTAATATCGCGCGCCGCCATCATCTTGATCACCTGCTCGAAGTGGCGCAGCTCCTCCCGGGCGAGCCTGGACATTTTGTTTAGCAACACCGGGTCATCAGTGTAGCGGTGCATGAGCGCAAGCGCTGTCGCCGCTGCTTTTTTCTCGCAGTTGGCGTGGTCAATGAGCAGCGTCGGTTCCTGATCACGCTGCAATGCCACTGTTACCCAGGCGTCGGGCGTCGGGCAAGGCAAAAACGCCTGAATACCCGCCACCAGGGACTCAACCGAGCTCATCGAAGGGCTTCTTGAGGCGGCTCGTCCGCGAACAAGTCGGGGGTGGCGACATAGCGGTCATAGTGCGCGGAGGACAGGATCCAGAACTCCTCATCGATCTGATCCCTAAGCGCCACCAGAGACATGTCTCTGCAACTGGGTAGCACCTCAAAACCATACTGCTCGGGTTGTGAAATCTGAGTCGCGCCCGCCTTCAACAGCGCAAAAAGATGACAGTAGGGATCATGATGCGGCTGATAGCGAATTTTTTGTACCGAGAGCTGCCAATCTAGAAGCTTCTGGTCCACGATCCGCAGTTTATTGGCCACACACATGGCCAAAAAGCGATCCAGACGTGCATCAATCGCCTGCTTTTGCGCCTGTGAATAGCCGTTCCAGTCAATCACCTCGTGCGCAAAGCGCTTGCAGCCGCGACAAACCGCATCACCGATACCGGTGGAGCAGACGCCGATGCAGGGGGTTCGAATGGGATTGAGGTCAGACACGGTTCCTCCGGAGCGGGCGAAGTGTAGCAGTTTCTGTATCACGGCAACGGCTCAACCATCGGCTGAATGAATGGACGCTATTCAAACCGTCGTTAACGGTGAAAACCCTCGCCAAGCTATACTCTATCCGTTGAAAACCCTGCCTGTAAAAGGACGCTGTAAATGCTGGAAGCCTATCGCCAACACGTCGCTGACCGCGCCGCCCAGAACATACCCCCTGCCCCGCTTTCGCCTGCGCAGGTTGCCGACTTGGTGGAGCTGCTGAAGAGCCCACCGGCGGGTGAGGAGGCCTTTCTTGTTGAACTGCTGACCGAGCGTGTACCTCCGGGGGTTGACGAGGCCGCCTACGTCAAAGCCGGCTTTTTGTCGGCGCTGGCGAAGGGAGAGGCCAGCTGCGATCTGATTGATCGCGAGCATGCCATTCGGCTACTGGGCGACATGCATGGTGGCTACAACATCGCCACGCTGGTCGGGCTGCTCGACGACGAGTCACTTGGCGCTCACGCAGCGATAGAACTGAAGCAGACGTTGCTCGTGTTCGACGCCTTCCATGATGTAGTTGAGTTGGCAAAAGGGGGGTCAAGCAACGCCCAGGCCGTGCTGGAGAGCTGGGCGGCCGGAGAATGGTTCACCGATCGCCCCGAAGTGCCCGAGTCCTTGAGAATGGTGGTCTTCAAAGTCACAGGTGAGACCAATACCGACGACCTCTCACCTGCCCCCGACGCCTGGTCACGGCCCGATATCCCCCTGCACGCCTTGGCCATGTTCAAAATGGCCCGGGACGGCATTGAACCCGATGCGCCGGGCGTCACGGGTCCACTGAAGCAAATCGAGGCGATCAAAGAAAAAGGTCTGCCGGTGGCGTTTGTCGGCGACGTGGTGGGCACAGGATCTTCGCGGAAATCCGCTACCAACTCCGTCCTGTGGTACTTCGGTGAAGATACGCCCGGCATCCCCAATAAAAGAGCCGGCGGCGTGTGCATTGGCGGCAAGGTCGCGCCCATTTTCTACAACACCATGGAGGACGCCGGCGCGCTGGTATTCGAGGCGCCCGTTGATGCGCTCGCCATGGGAGATGTGATCGAAATTCGGCCCTACGACGGCAAGATCCTGTCAGAGAGCGGCGACGTGCTATCGGAATTTAGCTTGCGTTCTGATGTATTGCTGGATGAGGTCCGCGCAGGCGGACGCATCAATCTCATTATCGGACGTGGCCTCACTGGCAAGGCGCGGGATGCGCTTGGCCTAGGCGAGACCGACCTATTCCGTACGCCAGAGCAACCCGAGCATTCCGAAAAAGGCTTCACGCTGGCGCAGAAGATGGTGGGCCGTGCCTGCGGCGTAGAGGGGATTCGTCCCGGCACCTACTGTGAGCCCCGCATGACCACTGTCGGCTCTCAGGACACCACCGGACCCATGACACGCGATGAACTGCAGGATCTCGCCTGCCTGGGCTTTTCAGCAGACCTGACCATGCAGTCCTTTTGCCATACCGCGGCGTATCCAAAGCCCGTCGATATTGATACGCAGCACACGCTGCCTGATTTCATCATGACCCGGGGTGGCGTCTCGCTTCGTCCCGGAGACGGCATCATTCATAGCTGGCTTAACCGCATGCTGTTACCCGATACCGTTGGCACCGGGGGTGACTCCCATACCCGCTTCCCGATGGGTATTTCATTTCCTGCGGGCTCTGGCTTGGTGGCCTTTGCTGCCGCAACGGGGGTGATGCCGCTGGATATGCCCGAATCGGTACTGGTGCGCTTCAAGGGCGAGATGCAGCTGGGCGTGACCTTGAGGGATCTTGTCCACGCCATTCCCTACTATGCGATCCAGCAGGGACTGCTGACTGTCGAGAAAAAAGGCAAGAAAAACATATTCTCAGGACGGATTCTTGAGATTGAGGGTTTAGAGTCCTTGACCGTTGAACAGGCGTTTGAACTGTCCGATGCGTCAGCGGAGCGGTCTGCCGCCGGGTGCACCATCAAGCTCGGGGAAGACACCATCGCTGAGTACCTGCGCTCCAATATTGTGCTGCTGCGCGCCATGATCGCCGAGGGTTATGGCGATGCGCGAACGCTCGAGCGACGCGCCAGAAACATGGAGGCCTGGCTTGAGAACCCCGAGCTGCTGCAAGCGGATACAGACGCGGAGTACGCGGCAGTCATTGAAATTGATCTGGCAGAAATCGATCAGCCGATCGTCTGCGCCCCCAATGATCCCGATGACGCGCGACTGCTATCAGATGTTCAAGGAGATCAGGTCGACGAAGTCTTTATCGGCAGTTGCATGACCAATATTGGCCACTTCCGCGCGGCTGGCGAGCTACTGGAGGCGCACGGCGCACCGGTCAGCACGCGGATGTGGATCTGCCCGCCGACCCGCATGGACGAGCATCAGCTTATGGAGGAAGGCTACTACGCGATCTTCGGCCGTGCGGGCGCGCGGACCGAAATGCCAGGCTGCTCGCTGTGCATGGGCAACCAGGCCAGGGTCGCACCGAAATCGACGGTGCTGTCGACTTCTACCCGTAACTTCCCAAATCGCCTTGGCGAAGGCGCGAATGTGTACCTCACCTCCGCTGAACTCGCCGCGGTCGGTGCGCTACTCGGCAAACTGCCGACCCCAGCCGAGTATCTCGAGTACGCCGGCAAGATTGACTCCATGGCGGATGAGATCTACCGCTACATGAACTTTGATCAGGTGGTGGCCTTCCAGAAGCTGGCCGAGGACGGTGAACGCATTGCGGCAACGATCATCGATGAAGTCGCCTGAGCGCCGCTATAAGTCGGGCTGCCCCCCCCGAAACTGGAGTAGTCGCGAGGCCAAACACGGCCGCCAGACGGTGGCCGTGAAACCCTAGCGCGTCAGCGCCGCAAGGCCGCGCGAGCAGTCGGACTGTAAATCCTCCAGATCCTCGAGACCCACGGCAATCCGCACCAACCCCTCGGAGATGCCCGCTGCTTCACGTTGCTCGGCTGTCAAGCGCCCATGGGTTGTCGACGCGGGATGCACGATGGTGGTCTTGGCGTCGCCTAGATTAGCGGTGAGTGACATGAGCTCTGTCCCATTGATGAACTGCCATGCCGCCTCGCGGCCGCCCCTCACCTCAAACGCCAACACCCCGCCGAAACCCTGCTGCTGATGCGCCGCCAAGGCGTGACCGGGATGGTCCGGCAGCCCGCAGTAGTGCACGGCTTCTACCAAGGACTGTTCAGCCAACCATTCCGCCAGGCGCTGCGCGTTCTCTGAGTGCGCACGCATTCTCAGGTCCAGTGTTTCCAACCCTTTGAGCATCACCCACGCATTAAACGCGCTCATTGTCGGGCCACAGGAGCGGTTGAACGCCACAACCGGCGCAATTAATTCCTCTGACCCCACCAGAGCGCCGCCCAACACCCTGCCCTGCCCATCCAGATATTTGGTCGCAGAGTGGGTCACGATGTCAGCACCCAGCAGCAGGGGGGTCTGCAGCGCCGGAGAGCAGAAGCAGTTGTCGACAGCCAGCATGGCGCCGATATCACGACTGATCTGGGCCAGCGCAGCGACATCTGCCACGGCGTTGAGCGGATTCGATGGCGTCTCAATAAAGAGCAGTCGAGTATTCGACTTGGCCGCCGCACGCCACTGATCGGGATCAGTGAGGGGGACAAAGCCGACCTCAACACCGAATTTCTGAAGCGTATTCTGGAACAGCCCCACCGTGGCGCCAAAGACGTCGCGCGAACACAGTACATGGTCGCCAGCCTTAAGATGGGTCAGGCACAGCGCCAGGATCGCCGACATCCCCGATGCGGTCGCCACTGCCGCCTCGCCCTGCTCCAGTGCAGCTAATCGCTCCTCAAAAACTCTGACAGTCGGATTGGTGTAGCGGGAATACACGTTCCCATCGACTTCACCCGCAAACTTTGCGGCGGCATCTTCGGGCGAATCGAAAAGGAAGCTGGAGGAGGTAAAGATCGGCTCAGCGTGCTCGCCCTCCGGGGTCCGCCTGATGCCAGAGCGGATAGCTCGGGTGCGAGGCCCGGCATCATCAAGCCACTTGCCAGTCTCTTTCGTCATGATTCAGTTGTCGTTGTGCAGGCCAACAACCGCCCCGTCACTGGCGCCCAGGAACGGGCCGCGACCCTTGGCGCCGTCGGCACGTGCAGCCTCAATCGATTGCAGGTACTGATCATCGATGTTCCCTGCGAGGTACTGGCCATCAAATACTGACGACTCGAAACCGTCGACTTCGGGGTTACCCTCCCGGGAGCACTCAATCAGATCCTCAAGATCCTGATAGACCAGCCAATCAGCACCGATTTCTTCGCGCACTTCCTCGACGGTTCTGCCGTGAGCAATCAACTCGTTAGCCGCGGGCATATCAATGCCATACACGTTGGGGAACCGCACCGGTGGCGCCGCAGACGCGAAGTATACCTGTCGCGCCCCCGCCTCGCGGGCCATCTGGATAATTTGGCCACAGGTCGTGCCACGCACAATAGAGTCGTCAACGAGCAGGACGGTTTTATCCTGAAACTCCAGCGGTACAGGGTTCAGCTTCTGTCTCACAGATTTTTTCCGCTCACTTTGCCCCGGCATGATGAACGTGCGTCCGATATAGCGGTTCTTCATAAACCCTTCGCGGAACTTGACGCCTAATTCGTAGGCCAACGACTGCCCGGCAACCCGACTGGTATCGGGAATGGGAATGACGACATCAATGTCGTTCTCGGGTCGCTCACGCAGAATCTTTTTCGCCAGCGCCGCGCCTTGACGCATGCGCGTCTTGTAGACCGAGATACTGTCGATGAGAGAATCCGGCCGCGCAAAATAGACGTGCTCAAAAATACAGGGGGTCAGCTTTGGCGCATCGGCACACTGCTCTCGATGAAGCTCACCCGTCTGCGTGACACAAATGGCTTCCCCTGGCAGCACATCACCCAACAGCTCAAAACCCAATACATCCAGCGCCACGCTCTCCGAGGCGACCATATACTCAATACCGCCGCCCTTGCCTTCACGCTGCCCGACCACCAGCGGCCGTATGCCGTTAGGGTCTCGGAAGGCCACCAGACCAAAGCCGGAAATCAACGCCACTGCGGCATAACCACCCTCGCAGCGCTTATGGACCACCTTGATGGCATCAAAAATGTCGCCGGCAGTGGGCTGTAGCTTGCCCAGGCGATGCAGCTCATGGGCAAATACATTGAGCAGCACTTCTGAATCCGAGTCCGTATTAAGGTGGCGAAGATCGGACTGGAATAATTCTTCGGACAAAAACGCGGAGTTCGTGAGGTTGCCGTTATGCGCCAGCGCGATACCGTAAGGGGAGTTCACATAGAAGGGCTGGGCCAAGGCCGTGCCCGAGCTACCCTGCGTGGGATAGCGAACGTGTCCGATACCAAAGCGGCCCAGCAGCTGAGACATGTGGCTGGCCCGAAACACATCGCGCACCAGGCCCTCGCCCTTGCGCTGCATGAGCTTGCCCTCTGAGCAAGTCATGATCCCGGCCGCATCCTGACCCCGGTGCTGAAGCATAGTCAGGGCATCGTAGATGTCAGCGGCGACATCCCGCTCTGCGACCAACCCTACCAGTCCACACATATCGCCTCTCCAGCCCTAGAGCATCTCGCTCGAATCGATGGTGTCCTTCACCGCCTCAGTCGGCTCCGACTCCAGCACCCGATCAAAGTTCGCGCCGATCCACTCGGCGACCCATTCTACAGGCTCCATCAGCACTGCCGCGTCCAGCAAATCCTCGTCTGAATCGGGCAGCGCCGCGCGCAGCAGGATACTGATTGCCGCGACAATGATCACCCCCCGAAGCAGGCCAAAAATACCGCCCAGCAAGCGGTTTCCGACATTGAAGCCTGGTTGTCGCATCTGCTTGGACAAAAAAGCGGCGATGACGCCAAACATCATTAGCACGGCAATGAAGGTCAGCGCCCACCCGAGCAGATAACGGGTGGTCGGCTCGTCGATCAGGTCGCGCGCCAAATCAGAGACCGCGTCGGCCGCTATATTGGCCAACAGGAACGCACTCACCCAGCCAGTGATCGAGAGCACCTCTCGCGCGAAACCCCTTGCAATGCCATAGCCCGCGGACACCAACCAGACCAGCACAATGAACCAATCAAACAGGTTAAAGCTGCTGATTGCTGAACCAAGCTGATCCAATAGGTCCGCCACGCTACTGTTCGTACCTCAGAATCTGGGAATCGACCTTTAGCACCGCATCGACCTCAGGCTTGATACGCATCAACGGTGCACGCTCTGCATTCGGTCCAATCTGTATGCGAAACAGCTCATCGTCCACCCGGACATACCGAGTCGAGAATGCTTTGTAGCCCCTCGCCCGCAACCCCTCTACCAGCTCATTGGCGCGAGACGTGCTGCCTACCGTCGCGACTTGCAGAACATAAAAGATCGCCAGCCCCTGCTCATCAATGAGCGGGTCCTCAGATGGAGGCGCTACCCTGGGTTGGGGCGCAGCGACCGAGCCGCTGTCCGGCAAAGCAGCAAGCGCGCTACCCTCAGCGTCGGTCTGGGTCTGGGTATCAGCGGCCTCTTGAATCGGCGATGGAGTTTTAGGCCGCTCCGGTAGCTGAGGGGACACCAAAGGTTCATAACTTTCCGGCTCCGGGATCGGCGTCTGATCAATGGCAGGCCGCTGTGACATCGGCTGCAGGACGATGGGCTCTCGCGTCTCTGGCGTCACAAAGATCAGGGGCCAGAAAACGATCCCCAGCGCCACCAATACCAGGGTTCCGACAAGCCGCTGCCTGAATAACGGATCCACCTAGTTCTGCTCCCCGTCATGGTGATGCGTTGCCAGATAGGCGGTTGCTTCGCCCACCGAAAAAAACGACCCAAAGACCACTATTCGGTCACCGGTTGCGACGCGCGTCATCAGTGCTTGCCACAAATCCGGGAAGGGACCGTGATTGACTGCCGCGCCCATTGGCTTAAGAAACTCCGCTAGGCGATCGGTGGACATGGCTCTGGGCACGTGGCAAAGATCAATCAGATTCCACTCATCAAACGCCGTTTCGCACAGAGACAGCATATCACGAATGGGCTTATCCCCCATGACCCCGAACATCGCAACGGTCTTGCCAGAGACCGGATGATCCCTGAGAAATTGCGCCAACCGAGACACCGATTCAACGTTGTGCGCTACATCCAACAGTAACTCGTAGTGCTCCGTTTGTATTCTGCTGAGCCGCCCGGTGAGGGACACCGACGCTAAATGGTCGACCAGAGACTGATCGACGGTCACCAAGCCGCTGAGCTCAAGCGCTTGAATGGCCGCAGCCATGTTTACGGGTAGTAGACCGGTGTTATCCGGCAGCTGATAGCGTTGGTGGGATGCAGTCTCCATCTCACCTGCAACGACACGCCAATCACGATTTATCAGAGAGGTCTGTGCACCCAGCGCGTCGAGGGTTGAAAGCAGAGCATGGGGAGGCTCAGGGTCAGCGACAACACAGGGCTGCCCCGCTCGGGCGACACCGGCTTTTTCGATCGCAATCAGCTCGCGGCTGTCTCCGAGCCAGTCCGTATGATCGAGACCAATGCTGGTCACGACGCTGACATCGGCATCGATAATATTCACCGCATCGAGGCGTCCTCCCAGCCCGACTTCCAGCACCTGAACGTCGACGTTTCGCTCTCGAAAAATCCAGAGCGCAGCGAGCGTGGCGACCTCAAAATAGGTCAAGCTGATGGCGGCACTTGCTTCATCGATCGCCTCGAACGCGGCAACCAACTCAGCGTCCTGGACCTCTACGTCGCCGATGCAGATTCGCTCATTAAAACGGTTGAGGTGGGGTGAGGTGTAGCGGCCTACCCGTCTGCCAGAGAGCACCAGGGCCGCGGACAGGACAGTGACGACACTACCCTTGCCGTTGGTGCCGGCGACGGTCAGTGTTGTGGGTGGGGAAGCGAGTAATCCCAGCTTATCGGCGACAGCAGAGACCCTATCCAGCCCCAGCTCGATTTCAACCGGATGCTGTGATTCGAGACGTTCCAGCCACGCGCTCAGCGACAGTGGGGCCATGTCGAGCCTAGGCAGCGCCCCCATCGGCTTCAATCACCTCGCCTTCCAAAACCGGCGCGGGCCGCCCGGGCGGCGAAAGGTTGGTGAGCTTGGCCAACACGCGCGCGAGGGTTTCGCGCATGTCATTGCGATGCACAATCATGTCGATCGCGCCGTGCTCAAGCAAAAACTCACTGCGCTGGAAACCCTTGGGGAGTTTCTGGCGAATGGTTTGCTCGATGATGTTGGGACCCGCAAAACCGGCACGTGCGTCGGGCTCTGCGATATTGATATCACCCAGCAGCGCCAGAGACGCGGACACGCCCCCATAAATGGGGTCGGTCAACACCGAGATATAGGGCGTGCCCTGCCCCTTGAGACGCTCGATCACCGCTGAGGTTTTGGCCATTTGCATCAGCGAGATCAACGCTTCCTGCATCCGGGCACCGCCCGATGCCGAGAAACAAATCAGGGGCAGGCCCTCTTCGAGGGCAACGGTTGCAGCGCGGGTGAACTTTTCGCCCACCGCGTAGCCCATCGAGCCACCGTGAAAATTGAACTCGAAGGCCAGCGTCACCACGTCGACCCCGAGAATACTGCCCCGCATGGCGATCAGCGCATCTTTCTCGCCTGTGCTGCGCTGAGCAGCCGTCAGACGATCGCGATATTTGCGCTTGTCCTTGAACTTGAGGTGATCGACCGGCTCCAGATCGGCGAACAACTCCGTCGCGCCCCTGTCGAGACAGAGCTCAAGGCGGCGGCGCGCACCGATGCGCATGTGGTGGTCGCACTTCGGACATACCTCGGCGTTTCTTTCCAAATCGGGCTTGTAGAGGATCGCATCGCATTTCACGCATTTTTTCCAGAGCCCCTCAGGGACGCTGGTGCGGTTAGCGCTTTCATCTTTGTTGACACCGGACGGCAGGATTTTGTCAATCCAACTCATGGGATCCCCCAACGCGGAAACGGCAGAGTATACGAGGGTGCAGTTTTTCTATGAAGGTGAAGAGTCCACACCCGCGCGGATACTTCGTAGCAGTTGTACCGCGACGCCATGGATCTGGATCTCTTCCAGATCCTCGGCAGAATGGGCTTTTTGCGCCATTTCGGCGATCAGGGCACTGCCGACGACGACTGCATCAGCCGAGGCCGCCACTGCACTCGCGCTGGCCGCGTCTTTGATGCCAAAACCGACCGCAATGGGCAGCGCGGTTTTCTCCCGGATCCGGGACACACTGCGGGCCACTTCGTCAGTATCCAACTGCCCCGAGCCGGTGACACCCTTTACCGCAACGCAGTAGATAAAGCCGCGCGCCCGCTCCACGATTTTCTGCACCCTCGGCTCGGGCGTGGTCGGCGAGATCAGAAAAATATTATCGAGCCCGACCGCCTTCAGTGCACCGTCGATCGCATCGACCTCCTCGGGCGGCAGGTCAACGGTAATCAAACCGTCGACGCCAGCCTCAGCACTGGCCGCAGCAAAAGCCTCGTAGCCAAAGCGTTCAATCGGGTTGGCGTAGCCCATCAACACGATCGGCGTTCGATCATTATCTTTACGGAACTCAGCCACCATACCGAGCACCCGTTGCAGGCTCATGCCGTTGGCAAGCGCACGCTCATGGCCCTTCTGAATAACCGGCCCCTCTGACATCGGGTCAGAGAATGGCACCCCCAACTCCAGAATATCCGCACCGGCATCAACCAGGCTGTGCAGCAAAGAGACCGTACCCTCAGGGCTCGGGTCGCCCGCGACAACGTAAGGGATGAGGGCTCTGCGCTTGGCAGATCGGAGGTCGACAAAGACCCGCTTGATACGGCTCATTAGGACGATCAGACCTCGATCCCTTCGAGGGCGGCCACCGTGAGGATGTCCTTGTCGCCTCGCCCGGACAGGTTGACCACGATGTGTTGCTCCCGCGCCATACTGGCAGCGAGCTTCTCAGCATGGGCCATCGCATGCGCCGTCTCCAAGGCAGGCATGATGCCCTCAACCCGCGTCAGTCGATGAAAAGCTGCTAAGGCCTCATCGTCGTTCGCCGCGACATACTGCACCCGGCCGATATCTTTAAGCCAGGCGTGCTCGGGGCCCACGCCGGGATAATCCAGTCCGGCAGACACCGAATGGGTTTCAAGAATCTGTCCGTCATCGTCCTGCATGAGGTAGGTACGGTTACCGTGGAGCACGCCCGGGCTGCCGACTGACAGCGGGGCTGCGTGCTCGCCAGTCTCGAGACCCTTGCCCCCTGCCTCAACGCCATACATCGCAACGCCCTCATCCTGCAAAAACGGATGAAAGAGCCCAATGGCGTTGGAGCCTCCGCCGACACAGGCCACCAGTGCGTCCGGCAACTTGCCGCACTGCGCCAGACTCTGCGCCCGTGCTTCACGGCCAATGACGCTCTGAAAGTCGCGCACGAGCATAGGATAAGGATGGGGGCCGGCGACCGTACCAATAATGTAAAAGGTATCGTCGACATTCGTGACCCAGTCGCGCATGGCTTCACTCATGGCGTCTTTCAAAGTACGCGAGCCTGAAGTCACAGAGACAACCTGTGCTCCCAGGAGCTTCATTCGATACACATTCAGCGCTTGTCGGCGAATGTCTTCCTCGCCCATAAAAACATGGCATTCGAGACCCAGCCTGGCCGCGACCGTCGCGCTGGCGACACCGTGCTGACCCGCACCCGTCTCGGCAATCACCCTCTTCTTGCCCATATACTTGGCGAGGAGTGCTTGCCCGATCGTGTTATTCACTTTGTGGGCACCGGTGTGATTCAAATCCTCGCGCTTGAGCAGGATACGTGCGCCGCCTATCG
>CBFHIW010000027.1:0-33218 GCA_965656065.1 Luminiphilus sp.
CCGATCAACCGCCGATTTCGGGTCGTGATGGCGTGGCTATTGGGTTTCGCGCTGATTCAGCCCGGCGTGACACAGGAGGTTGAGGACCAGGTTTCCGATATTGTGTCCGAGGCGACCGAAGAGCGCATAGAGCAGGCTATGGAGGATCTGCTCACCGATATTGAGTCCCGGATCAGTGAAGATGCCCTCCGTATTCAGACTGACCATTGGTTGGTCATGGCAGAGGCGGATGTATTTGAACAATTGGCGCAGGAAGGCTACCTCTTTGACCGAGTCAGTGAACTCGATGGTCTTGGCTTTCTGTTGGCGGAGGTTGCGGCGCCCGCCAGCTTTGATTTGTCGGCGACCCGCGCCGGTATCTATGAGGTGATTGGTGGAGACAGGGCGGATGTCGATCTCAACCACCTCTACACCGCTGGCGTGCCAGATGATCCAGATGTCGACATAGCGGGTGTCGCCCCTCGTGAGTTGCTGGTTTTACCTACCGATCTATCTGACTTGTCGTTGCGCATCGGGATCATCGACAGCAGCGTGGATCAGGGGCACAGTGCGTTTTCTCAGGCCTCGATTACGACCCGACGCTTTGTAGAGAACGACGCGCCACCCAACTTCCATGGCACGGCGATCGCTTCCATCATTGCCAGCAATGACCCATCGGCACTGGGCCTTGCGCCCCGAGCTGAGTTGTTTGCTGCAGAGGTGTTCGATCAAACCGAGGAGCAGGGCGAATTCGCCAGCACGGTCAGCCTGATCAAAGCACTCAATTGGCTCATAACCGAACAGGTGTCTGTGATTAATATTAGTTTGGCGGGCCCCCCCAACCGACTGCTTGAGACCGCGCTGGCGCGTGTGCGCGAGCGCGGTGTCCTGGCGATTGCGGCGGCTGGCAATGGAGGCCCGATGGCACAGCCTATGTATCCTGCGGCGTATCCGGAGGTAGTGGCCGTGACGGCAACCGACAACCGCGGTCGCGCGTTTCGCCTGGCCAATCGCGGTGAGTACGTCGATATTGCTGCGCCCGGAGTCAATGTTCGGCATGCGCAGGCTGGAGGGGGTTATGCGGCCTCATCCGGCACCTCCTATGCGGTACCTTTTGTCACCGTCGCTGCGGCCCGCTTGCTGCAATCAAATAGTGAGCCCGCTGTGATGCTGGATGCGCTGTATGCCAGTGCCGTTGATATAGGCGCCCCGGGGCGCGATCAAATCTACGGCTACGGGCAATTACAGTTCCAGTAGTGCTGAACGCGTCCTTGTCTCAAGCCTATTGAATCACCGCTCTTCCTCTGAGCGAGGACTTAGAAGGACAATCGAATTTCGGTACCCACCACCAGGTCGCTATAACTCGCGGTCGGCAGGTTCGAGTCGTAATCAGAGTTCTTGATCATCACTGCCCAAGACGCGTAATCGGTGAATGAAAGTCGTAGCTCGGCCGAGAAACGCCAGCGGGTATCCTCGCGCTCGGTGCCGATCATCGGATCGGGTGCTTTGTACTGTCGATCCTCATACTTACCCTCGATCTCAAGCTCCAGAGGGAGTCGCCCCAGATTTTCGCGATGCACGTAACGTGCCTTGATCGCATGTGAGTCGTAGTCATAGCGATTCGCGCGCGCGTTGTCTACGCGGAAGGTATAACCCACAACCGCATAGCGCTTCAGGCCCTGAATGAAATAGTAGCTGTCCAGAGAAACGCTGTGGCTGTCGGCCTCCCGGCCAGAGCGGCGGGCGATCGTTTTCTCGCCGTAAACGTATTCTCCTCGCAAGAACCATTGCTTGCTCAAAAAGCCCGCTAAGTAGGGAGACAGTCGCTCGTAGGTCAGGAATTCTTCATCATCGAGGTCCGCGGAGACATCGAACCAGTTAACGCCCACAGTGGCTTTGCCCAACTGCGCCTCCAAATTCACCCCGAGTGATTCGGTGCGTCGATCAACCTGCGAGAACTCCTGGTAAGTGTCATCAACCAATCCTGCTGAAACACGCAGCGACGCGCGATCTTCATAGCTGAACAAGGCTGACCCCTGAATCTCCAGCGTGGTGACTTCATCGGACTCACCCGTCGCTCGTTCCAGTTCATCGAGGCCGACGTTGTCATCCCAGGCGTAGCCCGCCGCTAACTCGAGGTCAAAGTCGGCCCCCGATGCCGAGGCGCCGCATAGGCAACCCGTTATCAGCAACAGGGCTCTGGCAAGAGCAATGAAAGCCTTTGTGTGCATCAGGAGGGTTCAGGGGAAGTTGGCAGGGAGCGTAATACACCTAGTGATGATTCGCTTCTCATGCACGGCAATGTTTCTGTGAAAAGTCACTTGACCAAGCTCCGCCGTCAGTGGGGCAGTAGTGGGAATGAGCGGACGGATTTCACGGTGACAAAACAGTGTCTAACGGTGAAGGGTGACCCTGGTCGTTAATGACGAAGGCGTGCTCCCTTGACAGGGCCTGAGGGTCAAGCACACCGCAGCTGTGCGCGATCAACTCAACCCCCTCTCGCATCGAGATCGCGTAGTTGGCGACGCGATCGGCTTTGACGGTGGGATCTAGGCCTTTTTGCAGTTTAGGGTCGTGGGTAGTGATGCCGGTGGGACAGGTATTTTCGTTGCATTGCAGGGCTTGTATGCATCCGAGGGAGAACATAAAGCCCCTCGCTGAGCAGACCACGTCAGCACCCAGACACAGTGCCGCGGCCACTCCCGCAGGATTGATCATTTTCCCCGAGGCGATCAATTTGATGCGCTCTCGCAGACCGGCCGAGGTCAATTTCTCGTCCACCAGCGGCAGGCTGGACGCCACGGGCAGCCCCATGTTGTCCATCAAGCCCTGGGGGGCGGCTCCTGTACCGCCATCCGCACTATCCAAGGTGATGAAATCGGGTGCTGACGCCAGGCCCCGTGCGTGGATGGCCTCACAAAAATCATCTAGCCATCCGGCCTGCCCCAAAACCAGTTTGATGCCGGTGGGTTTCCCCGATGCCGAACGAACTCGGTCAATCAGATCCAGCAGGGAGTCAGCGTCGGTGACCTCTGGGTGACGGTTGGGACTGATTGAATCCTCACCTGGCGGTATGCCGCGGGTCGTCGCGATCAGGTCAGTCACTTTCTCCGCTGGCAGAATGCCGCCTTTTCCGGGTTTCGCTCCCTGAGACAGTTTGATTTCAAACATTTTTAGCTGTGGGATTGCTGCGAGCCCTGCGATTTTCTCGATGTCCAGATTGTCGCCATCGTCCCGCACACCATATTTCGCGGTGCCGATCTGGAATACGAGATCGCAGTCTGCAGTCCGGTGAAACGGTGATAATCCGCCTTCTCCAGTATTCAGCCATACGCGGCTTGTCGCGGCTCCCATCGAGAGCGCCTTGATCGCAGGGCCTGACAGCGCACCGTAGGACATGGCTGAAATGTTAAAGACGGAGGGGGCACCATAGGGTTCGCGCACGTAGCCCTCACCAAAGACCATCGGCGTTGAAGTGTGCGCTGTGATCTCATCTTTCGTGGGAGGAAAGGCGCTATTGAGAAAGAATATGTCGCCGGGGCGATTGAGCGGTTTTGTTGAACCAAAGGCGATCGTGCTATCGAGTTTTTTGGCGGCGCGTGCCACCCAAGATCGTTGAGCCCGGTTGAAAGGGAGCTCTTCGCGATCCATGGCGAAGAAATATTGTCTAAAGAAGACGCCCAGATGTTCGAATACATAACGGAGTCGGCCGATCACTGGATAGTTTTTGCGGATGGCTTGGCTGTTTTGTGTCACGTCGATGACATACAGCACGACCACGGCGATCAGTGCCATGAGAATCGCCAGCGCCAACAGCATCATGGCGGCGTCGAGCACACCATCCAGCAGGTCTAAAAACGCCGTCATTTTTCCTCCCTGACCACAACTTGCAAACCGCCACAACGAGCAAAAAGTGTAGCACCAGAGAAGGGGGTGCGATTTAGCCGGAAACGACAGCAACCCGTCCTGAGCAGCGGGGTGAGAATCCGATGCCACGGGGTGAAACGCAATGTCGATTGTACTGCCGAGAGCGGGTGGTTGGTACCGGAGGCCGGACTTGAACCGGCAAGCTGTTGCCAGCGGGGGATTTTGAATCCCCTGTGTCTACCAATTCCACCACTCCGGCTCGCGTAGACGAGGGCGCGGAGTATACCAACTCCAAGCCACGCGGCAATGGGAGGCTAGGCAATTTCCCCCTGTGCTGTATACTTCGGCGCGATTCAGCCGAGCCACACCCGGTCGGTCCGGTGGATCTGAGTATCTTCAGGGAGAAAAGATATGGCGATGAAACTGATCAAGAAGACGGCTGAGTACAAGATCTTCATGCGCGGCGATGACCGCTACGCGATTCAAGATGCCAACGGCAAGCCCGTGAACGGCGAGGAGAAGGTGCGGATTCTTGTTGAAGAGGATCTGATTAAAGTCACCCTGCCGAGTCCCAAGGAAGAAGCTGCCGAGTCTGAGGATGCAGCGGATAGTGGCGACGAGGCGGCAGAGGTTGCCGCTGAGGCGGGTGATGCAGCGGAGGAGGCAGAAGGCGGAGCTGACGATGCTGGCGAACCCGAACCCGAACCCGAACCCGAACCCGAATCCGAACCCGAACCCGAGCCTGAGGAGGCGCCAGAAGAGCCAGCCCCCGAAGCTGAGCCAGAGGCTGAGGCTGAAGCAGAAGAGCCCGAAGAAGAGAGTGAAGAGAAGGACAAGTGACGCGGCGCCGATGGGAATCGCAACTAAAGCCGGCCAACGCCGGCTTTTTTGTGGGCAGGTTGCGATGAAGTTCGCCACGGCCACTCAGTGCTGAATTCCCGCCGAGATCGATGAAGACCGCCGACTTTGCCTTTGAACTCCCCGCTGAACTGATCGCGCAGGAGCCACTCCCCGAGCGTTCTGCCTCCCGACTCCTCGCGGTTGAAACAGCTTCAGCAGCATGTTCGCACCTGACTTTTAGGGACCTCCCCCAACTACTCAGTCCTGATGATTTGCTCGTGTTCAATAACACGCGGGTCATTCCGGCGAGGTTGTTTGCCCAGAAGCAGACGGGCGGACGGGTAGAGATCCTGATTGAGCGGGTGCGGGGTGATGGCAGCGCACTGGCACACGTCCGCGCCAGCAAGAGTCCGCGTGACGGTGCGTTACTGTTCATCACCCCCGATTTCGAGAGCGATGTCTCCGATTTGGCGCTCAGAGTGCTGGGTCGGGAGGGCGCGCTGTTTCTGCTCGTGCCCGAGACGGGCACCCTCAAAGACATGATGCGCCGCCATGGCCACATGCCTCTACCGCCGTATATCGAGCGGGAGGATATGGCTGATGACCGTGATCGCTATCAAACACTGTATGGCAGTCGGGATGGTGCGGTGGCGGCGCCGACCGCAGGGCTACATTTTGATCAAACGCTGCTGGAGCAACTCGATGCAGCGGGTGTCGCCAAGACTGAGGTGACCCTCCATGTCGGGGCGGGGACGTTTCAACCTGTGCGGGCGGAGCACGTCGAAGATCACACCATGCATAGCGAGTACATCGAAGTAGATCAAACCTGCTGCGACGCCGTGGCAGCGTGTCGGGCCAGAGGTGGCAGAGTGATCGCTGTCGGGACCACCGCCGTCAGATCGTTGGAGAGCGCCGCTCAACTGTCGGGCAAAGACCAGACGCTAAAGCCCTATAGCGGCGACACGGATATCTTTCTCTATCCGGGTGCGACTTTTCATGTGGTGGACGCGATGATCACCAATTTTCATCTGCCTGAATCAACGTTGATCATGCTGGTGTCTGCTTTTGCGGGTACCGACACCATCCGCCATGCCTATCGCACAGCGATTGAAAACCGCTACCGCTTTTTCAGCTATGGTGATGCAATGTTCCTGACCAAAGAGCGCAATGGCTGATGGAGTTTCAGGTATCCCATCAGGATGGATTGGCCAGACGTGGCCAGATCGATTTCCCTCGAGGCGCGGTGCAAACCCCCGCATTTATGCCGGTCGGCACTTACGGCACGGTTAAAGGCATGTTGCCGCGGGATATTGTCCAGATTGGTGCCGAAATTATCCTCGGTAACACCTTTCACCTGTGGCTGCGGCCGGGCACCGACATCATCAAGGCTCATGGCGACCTCCATGACTTCATGGGGTGGCAAGGGCCCATCCTGACTGATTCCGGTGGGTTTCAGGTATTCAGTTTGGATGCGCTGCGGAAGGTGACCGAGGAGGGGGTCGCTTTCAAATCGCCGGTGAACGGTGACAGGGTATTTCTTGACCCCGAGACGTCCATGCGCGTCCAGCGAGACCTCGGCAGTGACATCGTCATGATTTTTGACGAGTGCACGCCGTATCCGGCCACCGAGGCGGAGGCGGAGCGGTCCATGCAACTCTCCTTGAGATGGGCTGAGCGGAGCCGACGCGCCCATGGCGACAATCCTGCCGCGCTATTCGGTATTGTTCAGGGCGGCATGTATCCGGAACTCCGCCTGCGTTCCCTAGAAGGTCTCACGGAGATTGGCTTTGATGGTTACGCGGTAGGTGGACTGTCGGTGGGTGAGCCCAAAGACGAGATGATGGCGGTGCTCGATGGTCTGGCGGGACAATTACCTGCGGAAAAACCCCGGTACTTGATGGGGGTGGGTACACCTGCGGATCTGCTGGAAGGCGTCAGGCGCGGTATCGACATGTTCGACTGCGTCATGCCCACCCGGAACGCCCGCAACGGCCACTTGTTTACCAGTACCGGCGTACTGAAGTTGCGCAATGCCAAACACAAAAGCAGTACCGAACCGGTGGACGCAAATTGTGACTGTTATACCTGCGAAAACTTTTCCCGGGGATATCTCGCACACCTAGATAAATGCAACGAAATTCTCGGCTCCCAGTTGGCTACCATTCACAACCTGCGCTTTTATCAGAAACACATGGCGGGCATTCGGCGCGCGATTGAAGCGGGTGAATTGGGCGAGTTTGCTCGCGGGTTTTACGCAGCTCAGGCCGAGGAGGGGTGAGAATGACCGACACGACGCAACCCGTAAAATCCCCCTGTATTGAGGTGTGCTCGCTCAATAATCAGGACGTCTGTATAGGCTGCTACCGCACGGCCAACGAGATTATTGAGTGGTTCTCAGCCCCAAATGAGCGCAAGCGGGAGATATTGGCCTCGGTTGATCAGAGGCGGTCCAAGCCCTAAGGATGGGATGATTCGGCTTCTGGGCTCTCGCCGTCAGTTGATGCTTCGGCTGCTAGCGGCCATATCCGAATTTTGCTGATCTGCGTTTTTTCAATTTCTTCGATATCTAGCTGGTAGCCGGCTATCCGGACCGAAGTCCGGGCGTTGGGGAATGCTTCCAACGCCTCTAGCGCCAGTCCGCTCACTGTTTTGGGTCCGTCGGTGGGCAGATCCCACTTTCGTTGTTTATTAAGGTCACGAATGCTCACGGTGCCCGAGCAAGTGGTGCTGCCATCAGCATGACTGGTGATCTCCTCATTTTCCTCAACGAGGTTTGAGGTGAACTTGCCGACAATTTCCTCGAGGATGTCCTCGAGCGCCACCAGACCCAGAATATCTCCGTACTCATCTACCACCATTCCCAGGCGTTTCTTCTGCCGCTGAAAATGGAGGAGCTGGGTATTGAGAGGCGTATTCTCTGGGATGAAATAGGGGGCCTCCGCTTCCTCTCTCAGCGCTTGCCGATTTAGCCTGCCGCCATCCAAGACGCGGCTCAGGTTGCGCATGTGAAACACGCCCTCAATCTGATTGATATCGTCGCGATACAGCGGCAAGCGCGTATGCCCACTGTTTTTAAGCTGACGCATGACTGCCTCATCAGGCGCCTCAATATCGATGCCGTAGATTTCATTTCGCGGCGCCATGATGTCGTTAACGGTCATCTGTTCCAGGTCGAGGATATTGACCAACATCCGGCGGTGGCGGCTGGGAATCATCGATGCTGATTCGGTCACGATGGTGCGCAGTTCTTCCTGCGAGACAGCGTCGTCACCTGCTTCATCGGGGGAGAACCCCATCAGTTTCAGAATACCGTTCGTGAGTGAGTTGATCGCCACAACCAAAGGCATCAGCAATTTCTGCAGTGGAAGCAGCAATGCACTGGCTGGGAAGGCGACCCGCTCTGGATGAAGTGCCGCGATCGTCTTGGGGGTGATTTCAGCAAAAATGAGTATGACCAGTGTGAGTACCAGCGTCGCAATAGCAATACCCGCGTCTCCGAACAACCGGATCGCGATGACGGTGGCGATGGCCGACGCAAGAATGTTGACCAGATTGTTGCCGATCAGGATCAGACCGATCAGTCGATCCGGTCGCTGAAGCAACTGTATGGCTCGTCGCGCTCCGCGATGGCCCGTGCCTTTGAGATGTTTCAGCCGATAACGATTCAGCGACATCATGCTGGTCTCGGAGCTTGAGAAAAAAGCGGAGACCAAAATCAGGATTGCCAGCGCCCCGAAGAGCAGACCTAGCGATGTCTCGTTCAAGAGTGGCTTACACCTCTATGACTGTGGAGACGAAATGGTGGAGAAAAAACGGTGGTGACACAAGCCTGTTTTGGTTGGCTTCGTGCCCTGTCGAGCCACGCTATTGCGTGAGCGGTAACAGTAGCTCCAATACCAGCTTGGAGCCAAAAAAGCCCAGCACCACTAGGCCAAAAGCAATCAGGTTGACTGTGATCGCTGATTGCACCCGCCAGCCCCGCCTAAAGTATTGCACCAGCAGCACGGCATATAGGCACCACGCCAGCAGAGTCAGTACCGTTTTGTGGACCAGTTGCTGACTGAACAAGTCATCTATGAAGACCACGCCCGTACCAATTGCCATAGTCAGAATCAGAAAGCCGGCGCCGGTCAGCTCGTAAAACAGGGTGGATGCGGCTTCGAGTGGGGGTAACTTGCGAATCACGCCACGGCTACGGTGCTGGCGCAGTTGCCGCGACTGCACTGTTACTAAAAGCCCCTGTAACACCGCCAGCGCGAGTACCGCAAAACTCACGATCGAGGCGGATACATGGGACAGAATACCCGCGGGCAAGTTGCTCATCGGGCGACTGGTATCTGGTGCGAAGGTGGCCACCAGAATAGACAGTGCCGCGAGGGGGAACAGCACGATCAGGAGCGTGTGCAGGGGCCGCACCACCAGTGCGATCAGGCTGATCGCCCCCATGCTGAGAAACATCAGCGACGCGACGCGATAGAACCCGAGGCTCGACTCCCCCGCCTGAGCGGGCAGGTATGCGGCGAGTGCATGGGTGGCCAGGGCCGCGACACCCACCAGCGCGATCTGCTGGCGCTGACGGTCTTCGCCAGTCTCTAGGTTCAACACCTGGCGCCACACCGCCAATAGATAAAGCAGCGCAGAGAATATGGCAAGGCCAGCCGTCAGCAGGCTGGGTGTGCTGTCCATGGTGTCTCCGCAGTGCTCTGGCTCATGACGGGCTGGCTACCGATTTGGGGTTCTTTCATCGCATCCTTATACTACGCCGTTCGAGACGAGATTGGGTATCCCCGCGGAGTAAGCTGACACCATGTTTGAATCATTGAGTGACCGACTGAGTAGCAGCCTGAAGGCCATTTCGGGCAAGTCGAAGCTGACTGAAGACAATATCCGTGACACGTTGCGCGACGTGCGCATGGCGCTCCTTGAGGCCGATGTAGCGCTGCCGGTGGTCAAAACTTTTACCGATAGAGTCAAAGATCGCGCGGTAGGGGTGGAGGTCAGTAAAAGCCTGACCCCGGGGCAATCGTTTTTAAAAATTGTTCAGGCCGAACTTCAGGCTGTGATGGGAGGCGAGTCTGAGGGGCTGAATCTCGCTACCCAGCCACCGGCGGTGGTGATGGTCGCCGGTCTCCAAGGTGCGGGTAAAACTACCTCGGTCGCCAAATTGGCGCGCTACCTGATTGAGCGGGAGAAGAAAAAGGTCTCGGTCGTCAGTGCCGATGTCTACCGCCCAGCGGCGATCGCCCAGCTGGAGACGCTTGCAGCTGAGGTGGGCGCGCGTTTTGAACCCAGCGATGCCGAGGAGAAGCCTGTCGACATTGTGAAGCGGGCGATTGCAGAGGCCCGGGTCGCATTTTCCGATGTCTTGCTCGTGGATACCGCCGGTCGTCTGGCAATCGATGAGGAAATGATGGCTGAGATCAAGGCGCTGCATGAGGCCGTGAATCCCATCGAGACCCTTTTTGTGGTGGATGCCATGACCGGTCAGGACGCGGCCAACACGGCCAGGGCGTTCGGCAAAACCTTGCCTTTGACCGGCGTCATACTGACCAAGGTGGATGCCGATACACGCGGTGGCGCAGCCCTGTCCGTGCGCACGGTGACAGAGCGGCCGATCAAGTTTCTGGGGGTCGGTGAAAAGACCGATGCGCTTGATCCCTTTCACCCGGACCGGCTTGCCTCGCGCATTTTGGGCATGGGCGACATGCTCTCTCTTATCGAGGAGGTGGAGCGCAAGGTCGATCATGGCAAGGCCAAAAAACTCGCCAGCAAGGTACAAAAAGGTGGCCGTTTTGATCTGGAGGATTTTCGCGACCAACTTCAGCAGATGAAAAATATTGGCGGCATGGGCGCCATGTTGGACAAGATGCCAGGGATGGGGGGCATGGCGCAGGCGGCCCAGAATGTCGATACGAAGCAGTTTGATCGCATGGAGGCGATGATCAACTCCATGACGCCCCGCGAGCGGCGAAATCCCGATGTGATCTCCGGGTCGCGTAAACGGCGCATTACCGTAGGTTCGGGCACTGCGGTGCAGGACCTCAACCGCCTGCTAAAACAGCATAAGCAGATGCAGAAAATGATGAAGAAGATGAAGGGCGGAGGCATGCAACGCATGATGCGCGGTCTCGGTGGGATGACGGGCGGCCCCGGCGGCGGCTTACCGCCCGGCTTTACGCGTCGGTAGAGGGTGATATCAGCGGTCAGAGTGCACCTTCCCACGCTCCTCGGTTTACTGTATCCTCCGCGCTCTTTTAATATCGGTCCCAGCAATGATGGGGCTTTTAGCCAATATTGAGGACAAGACACTATGGTGGTCATTCGACTATCTCGAGGTGGCGCCAAGAAGCGGCCCTTTTATCACGTGACGGTAGCGGACCGTCGCGAGCCGCGTGACGGACGCTTTATTGATCGACTCGGCTTCTTCAACCCTGTCGCTCGCGGCCAGGAAGAGCGTCTGCGCATTGACGTTGAAGCTGTTGAAGGCTGGGTCGCCAAAGGCGCTCAGGTCAGCCCTCGCGTACAAAAGCTGATCAAAGAGTATCAGGCTGGCGCAGAAGCGACTGCTGCCTAAAGCGTCGCTGGCGGCTGGAGGGGCCCGATGAATGAATCCTCGTCCCCCAGCCACGATTTTCTAACACTGGCCGACATTGTCGGCGTCTACGGTATCAAGGGTTGGGTCCGCCTCAGGGTCCGCCTTGATGATCCAAACCTCCTCTTATCCTTGTCTGATCTGACGCTGATTGCAGCGCCGGAAGCACCCCGGTCTGCCCGTCAGTCTGTCGTGGTAGAAGCGCTGCAGGTTCACGGTAAGGGGCATATTGCCAGGCTGAGTGGCGTTGCAGATCGTACTCAAGCCGAGGCGGTCAGAGGCCACGAAATTCAGGTGGCCGCCGCTCATTTCCCGGCTGCGGGTGATGATGAAGTTTATTGGCGTGACCTAGAGGGGCTTGAGGTGTGGTGCACCGAAGACGGGTTGCGTTCACTATTGGGCAGGGTGAAAACGTTGCTCGAGACCGGAGCGAACGACGTGCTGGTGGTTGCGCCCTGCAAAGGGAGTATCGATGACCGCGAGCATCTGGTGCCCTGGATCCCCGACGAAGTGGTCACAGATATTAACCTCCCTGACCGCAGAATAGAGGTGGTTTGGTATGTCGATGTCTGAGAACAGCCTGGCTTTCCGGTTTGCGGTGTTGACGCTTTTCCCCGAGGCATTTGCTGCGCTGACCGAGTGGGGTGTTACCGGTCGTGCTTTTCAGAACGGTCTGTGCCAATTGCACCTGCAGGACCCCCGCCTTGAGGCGACCGATCGACACGGGTCGGTCGATGACAGGCCTTACGGTGGCGGGCCCGGTATGGTCATGCAGGCACCGATACTCTCTAGTGCACTCAATAAGGCGAGGTCTGCGGTGGGCTCAGACTCAGCGGTGATCGCGTTGACACCTCAGGGGCGCAAACTGGATGTGGCGCTGACCCGTCGCCTTGCAGAGGCTTCCAGCCTGATCTTGGTGGCAGGTCGCTACGAAGGCATGGACGAGCGATTTATTGAGCGAGAGGTGGATCTCGAGGTGTCCATCGGCGATTTTGTTGTGAGCGGCGGCGAGCTACCTGCCATGCTGTTGATTGACGCGGTGACCCGCTGGCTGCCCGGTGTGTTGGGCCATGAGGCGTCTGCGGAGCAGGATTCATTTACGGATGGACTGCTGGATTGCCCACACTACACACGACCCGAGGTGTTCGAGGGAGAGTCTGTTCCCGATGTGCTCTTGAGCGGCGACCATGGCGCGATTGCAGACTGGCGTCGGGCGCAGGCATTGCGTCGGACACTGGATCGGCGTCCCGACTTGTTGGTGTGGGATGAGGTGGCTGAGGTGGACCGTGCGCTACTGGAGAAATGGGGTCTTTTACCGGCTGACGGGGGCAGACAAGCTGGATCCGAACAGGTATGATCGCGCGCTCGCGGGAAAGCCGGTCAGAAAACCCGGGCTCAGACGAGCCGAAAAAGCCGGTGCGACGCCGTTTTAAACTGATGAATCAGGGCGAGCGTATAGACAGTTTTCGGATAAATCGATCACCGCCTGCGGGACGGTGATGGGAGAAGGTCATGAGCACCAACAAAATTATTGCCGAGCTTGATGCCGAGCAGATGGGTCGGGAGTTACCCGATTTCGCGCCGGGCGATACCCTTGTCGTTCAGGTCAAGGTGAAGGAAGGCAATCGCGAGCGACTGCAGGCGTTTGAAGGCGTTTGTATTGGCAAACGCAATCGTGGTCTGAATTCGGCTTTCACGGTACGCAAGATTTCTCACGGTGTGGGCGTTGAGCGGACCTTCCAGACTTACAGCCCGCTAGTGGACAGCATCAACGTGAAGCGACGCGGCGATGTCCGACAGGCGAAGCTTTACTACCTGCGTGAACTGTCTGGCAAAGCAGCGCGGATCAAGGAAAAGCTCTCTTCCTGAGGAGCAGCGCCGCTTTGCGAGCTCATCCAGCCCGCATCACTATCGGCCAGGGCTATTCGCGCCCCTCAGAGCGATCCTTTACACTCCCGACGGTTGCTTGCGGCGCAGGCACCAATTGAACCAGCGGCGCCCCGAGCGCTGCAAACAGGGCCCCGCTGAGCCGGGACCGTCATTGAGACCATGGGAGGAATCAGGAAGATGAGCCCTTTTAGCCACATTTTAAGGCGAGCCCACCGATATGGTGCGCTCGGCTTTGGCCTGTTTGCCATGTTGTTTGGCTCACTCGCCTTGGCGGACGATCTCAAGGAAAAAATGGCGGCCGCCCTGACGGGCTTTGCGGGTCAGCCCATTGGTGTTGAAGCGGTGCGATTAAGCCCGGCGCCCGGTATCGCAGAAGTCCAAATCGAGAATGGTCCGATGATCTATGCGACAGAGGATGGTAATTATTTCTTCCTCAATGGCGATTTGCATCAGACCAGTGCCACGGGCGCTATTAATCTCACCGAGGAGCGTCGCGCGGTGACCCGCAAGGAGCAGCTGGCAGCTGTGGCGGTTGAGGACATGGTGGTCTTTTCTCCTCAGGGAGAGACCCGCGACTACATCGCTGTCTTCACCGACGTTACCTGCTTTTACTGTCAAAAGCTGCATCGGGAAGTCGACCAGCTGAATGCCAAGGGTATTGAAGTCCGTTACCTGGCGTTCCCCAGGGGCGGAGTGGATTCCGAGGGCGCGCAAAAGCTCGCCACCGCTTGGTGTGCAGAAGATCAGCAGACCACGCTGACTGAGCTCAAGGCTGGCGTGGAACTGCCCGTCAATGATTGCGCCGATAACCCCATCGCTGCCCAATATCAGTTGGGTCAGGACATGGGGGTCTCTGGAACGCCGGCGATTGTTACCAGCTCTGGCATCATGGTGCCAGGCTATCGCCCTGCAGACGATCTGGTTGCCTTATTAGGGCTTGATTAAGCGGCATTTGAAACGAGCGTCGACTCTGTGGATACCCATTTTCAACGCATTGAGCGTCTCCCGCCCTACGTCTTCAATATTATTGGGGAACTGAAGCAGGCCGCACGTGCGCGCGGCGAAGATATCATTGATTTCGGTATGGGCAACCCCGACCAGCCCACACCGCCACACATTGTGGAGAAGTTGCGTGAGACGGTTGGGCGCGGCGACACGCACCGTTACTCCCAGTCCAAAGGTATCCCCAGACTCCGTAAAGCGATCTGCGACTGGTATCAAAATCGCTACTCGGTATCCCTCAATCCCGAGACAGAGGCTATCGTCACGTTAGGCTCCAAAGAAGGTCTCGCGCACCTGGCTCTGGCGACGACCGGTGTCGGTGATGCGATTCTGGTACCGAATCCCAGCTACCCGATTCACCCCTATGGATTTGTGATCTCGGGTGCAGATCTGCGCCACGTGCCGATGCAGAGCGAAGCGGGTTTCCTTGAGGAACTGGAGTCCGCGATTCGCAATACCTATCCCAAGCCCAAAATGCTGGTACTCAATTTCCCCTCCAATCCGACTGGACACTGTGTCGAGTTGCCGTTCTTTGAGCGGGTGGTGGAGATCGCAAAACAACATGACCTTTGGGTGGTGCACGATCTCGCCTACGCCGATCTGGTATTTGACGGATATCAGGCGCCCAGTATTCTGCAGGTGCCTGGCGCGCGAGACATTGCCGTCGAGTTCTTTACGCTCTCCAAAAGCTACAACATGCCGGGATGGCGAGTGGGCTTTTGCTGCGGTAACCCCGAGCTCATTGCCGCATTGACACGCATTAAGTCTTACCTCGACTACGGCATCTTTACACCTGTGCAGGTGGCTGCGATTGCCGCTCTGGAAGGGGACCAGCAGTGCGTTCGTGATATTTGCGACATGTATCGGCGCCGGCGCGACGTGCTGTGCCAAGGCCTCAACGAGGCGGGTTGGCCGGTTGAGCCGCCCAAAGCCACGATGTTCGTGTGGGCTCAAATCCCCGAGGCGTTTCGGCATATGGGATCAGTGGAGTTCAGCAAGCTGCTACTGCAGCGGGGCGGCGTTGCTGTCTCGCCGGGCGTTGGCTTTGGCGAATATGGTGAGGGTTTCGTGCGCTTCGGCCTGATAGAAAATGAGCACCGCACCCGTCAGGCCATTCGTGGCATCAAGAAGGTATTGCGCCAGGGGCCACCGATGAAAGCGGAAGGGCTGTCGGCATGAGCCGTAAACCGCTGAACATCGGCGTTTGTGGCGTGGGCACGGTGGGCCTGGCGACGATCGGAATCCTGCGAGATCAGCAGGCGACACTGTTGGCGCGCTCCGGACAGGCGATGGTGGTGAGTCACGTCGGTGCGCGACGTGAGCACCACGACCATGATTATGGAGAAGCCCGTGTCAGTCGCGATGTCCTCGACGTGGCCCGGGACCCCGACGTCGATGTGCTGGTGGAGCTGATTGGCGGCACGACCGTGGCCCACGATCTGATCAAGCTTGCCATTCAGCAGGGCAAACACATTGTGACCGCCAATAAGGCACTGATTGCTGAGCACGGTAATGAGCTGATTGCGTTGGCAGAGGCGGCCGGTGTGCAGGTCCGCTACGAGGCTGCTGTGGCGGGGGGTATACCGGTCATCAAGGTGTTGCGCGAATCGCTGGCAGCCAATGCGGTGACCGAAGTCGCCGGTATTATCAATGGCACCGGTAACTTTATCCTGACTGAGATGAGCAGCAAGGGACGCGCCTTTGATGACGTGCTCTCTGAGGCACAGGCGCTGGGTTACGCAGAGGCGGATCCGACTTTTGATATCGACGGTACCGATGCCGCGCACAAACTAGTGATACTGGCATCTCTGGCCTTCGGTATTCCCCTGAGCATCGATGCGCCCATGAAACAGGGTATTCAGGAGGTCGCTCCCGTAGATCTGGAGTACGCCGCCTCGATGGGGTATCGCGTCAAACATTTGGGTATTGCGCGTCGGACAGAGCAGGGTATCGAGATGCGCGTGCACCCCACGCTCATTCCCGAACACAAGCAAATTGCCACGGTCGACGGCGTCCTGAACGCTGTCATGATCTCGGGTGACGCGGTGGGAGAGGTGGTGCTGGTTGGCCCCGGTGCCGGCGGTGCTGCGACCGCCTCATCGGTCTGCGCAGACCTTGTCGATGTCGCGCGGAATCCCGCGGGCTCTGGCCCAGCGCTTGGTATTGCAGCAGCGGCCTTGGAGGCACCGAACTGGGTGCCGGCGGGGGACATTAGCAGCGAATGGTATGTGCGGCTCACTGCCAGTGATCAATCTGGCGTGATGTCCCATATCACGCAGATTTTGGCCAGCCACGATATCAGCATTGAATCAATCATCCAGAAACCGCCGGCCCCGGGATCAGATAAGGTCCCCGTCGTGTTATTGACCCATGTGGCGCCGCAATCCGTAATGACTGGCGCATTGAGTGAAATCACGGCTCTGGCAGAGGTCGATGCGGATGCCGCGCTGATGCGCGTTGAAGCCTTTGATTGCTGAACATAGCGCGTGACCGAAAGCACTTTCATGGTGGATAGACTGCAGTGAGCCTTCAATACCTCAGTACCCGCGGCCAAGCACCCGTTCTCGATTTTGAGGGAGTGCTACTGGCGGGTCTTGCTCAGGATGGAGGCCTGTACCTCCCACAGTCGCTACCCAGCTTCAGTGCGTCGGAACTTCAGGCCATGCGGGGCATGTCCTACACCGAATTGGCCACGACCGTGATTGCGCCTTTCGTCGAGGGCAGCATCGATCGCGAGACGTTGGCAGGACTGGTTGAGGCCTCATACCGCGACTTTCGACACCAGGCGATTGCCCCGGTCCTGCAGCTGGATCACGACCAATGGCTTTTGGAGTTATTTCACGGCCCGACGCTGGCCTTTAAAGATTTCGCCCTCCAGCTGCTGGGACGACTGCTCGATCACGTGCTGACCCGACGCGGTGAGAAGGTTGTCATCATGGGCGCCACCTCTGGTGATACCGGAAGTGCGGCGATCGAGGGATGCCGGCATTGCGAGCACGTGGATATTTTTATTCTCTACCCCGATGGTCGGGTCTCCGACGTGCAGCGTCGGCAAATGACCACGGTTGAGGGTGACAACGTTCACAACCTAGCCATTCGCGGTAACTTCGATGATTGTCAGGCGCTGGTGAAAGCGAGCTTTGTCGCGGACGCGTTCCTCCCTGAGGGCCGCTCTCTGGTCGCCGTCAACTCGATCAATTGGGCGCGCATAATGGCCCAGATCGTTTACTACTTTTATGCCGCCTTCGCATTGGGCGGGCCGGACCGGCCGGTCAATTTTTCCGTTCCTACCGGCAACTTCGGCGATATCTATGCGGGCTATCTGGCGCATCGCATGGGTCTGCCGGTCAACAATTTGGTGATCGCCACCAATCGCAATGACGTGCTGCACCGCATGCTGACCACGGGCACCTATGCCCGGCAACCGATTGAGGCCTCACTATCCCCGAGTATGGACATTTCGATCTCGTCCAACTTTGAGCGGTTGTTGTTTGATCTCTATGACGGTGATGCCGCCCAGATTGCAAAGCTGATGGCTGATTTTTCCGAGGGCGCGATTAATCTGACGGATTCCGCGCTCGCGCGGGCCCAAAAGCTTTTTACCAGCGCCAAGGTCTCTGATGAGGAGACCTGTGAGGAAATTCAGCGCGCATGGCAGAAAACGGGGCAGCTTTTGGATCCCCATACTGCCATTGGCACCCTTGCAGCCCGGCGATGTGCGCGGCAAGGCGAGGGCCCGATGGTGACACTGTCCACTGCTCACCCCGCTAAATTCCCGGCCGCTGTGGCCCGGGCAGAAACGAGCCAAACCCCTGTATTGCCTGATCATCTCGCGGATCTTTTTGATCGCGAGGAGCGGTTTGATACCTTGGACAACGATATCGCCGCGGTGCATGCCTTTATGGCGGCGCAGTGTCGAACCTGAGCCCACCCACCGTCCGTCGGCGCCACGCCGACGTCTCCTCTGCCCTCCAAAATGCGGCGTTACCCGAAGTACTGAAGCGGGTGTATGCGAGCCGGGGTATTACAGACCCCGGTGAACTGGCGCTTGGCTTGAATCAGTTGTTACCGCCGGCCAGTCTCAAAGGCGTAGCAGATGCCGCCGAGTTATTGGCTGACGCCATAGAGGGAGAGGCTCGCGTACTCATTGTCGGTGACTTTGACGCGGACGGTGCCACCAGCTGCGCGATGGCGGTCTCGGTATTACAGCAGATGGGCCTACGCGAGGTGGCGTATTTGGTCCCCAACCGCTTCGAGTTCGGCTATGGGCTGACACCCGAGATTGTCGAGATGGCGGCCGCACAGATGCCGGATCTCATTGTCACGGTCGATAACGGCATTTCCAGCGTTGAGGGCGTGTCAGCGGCCCAGGCGATGGGAATCAGCGTGCTGATCACGGACCATCATCTACCCGGAGATGCATTGCCCACGGCAGATGTCATCGTGAACCCCAATCAGCCGGAGTGTCAGTTTCCCAGTAAATCGCTCGCGGGCGTTGGCGTCATGTTCTACGTGCTGAGCGCCGTGCGTGCTGCACTTCGCGAGAGAGGTTGGTTCAGCGCCGAGGGCATTGAAGCGCCCAATCTTGGTGACGTATTGGACCTGGTAGCGCTTGGCACGGTGGCTGACGTAGTGCCGCTCGATCGCAACAACCGGATTCTGGTCGCCGCAGGCCTGGCGCGCATTCGCAGCGGCCGCGCGCGGCCCGGCATCGAGGCGCTATTTGAAGTGGCAGGCCGTGATCACCGGCAGGCGAGCGCGGGTGACCTCGGCTTCATTGTTGGCCCCCGGCTGAATGCAGCGGGCCGTCTCGACGATATGTCGATCGGGATCGAATGTTTGTTGGCAGAGTCCTCTGCATCGGCACGAGGCTTTGCCGAAAAATTGCATCAGCTCAATCGGGAGCGGCGGGATATCGAGCAATCTATGCAACAGGACGCACTGGCCCAGCTGGAATCTATTGATTTGGAGGGCGACGATTCGTTGTTTGCGATGACGCTCTATGACCCTGCCTGGCACCAGGGTGTGATCGGTATTCTGGCTTCCCGTATTCGGGAGCGTGTGCATCGACCGACGTTGGTGTTTGCTGACGCAGAGGAGGGCATGCTGAAGGGTTCAGGCCGATCGATTGCGGGTCTTCATCTCCGAGACGTGCTTGATCAGGTGGCGACCCGTCACCCCGGCTTGCTGACGAAGTTTGGCGGCCATGCGATGGCGGCCGGCCTGAGTTTGGCGCGGGACGATCTGGATCGCTTTAAGCAGGCGCTCAACAATGCGGTGGCTGAAGCGCTGGGTCATATCCCGCCCGAGCGAACCGAAGAGAGCGATGGCGCGCTGGCGCCCGATGACTTTGGGCTCTTGCTGGCAGAGCAGTTGGCGAGTGGCGGGCCCTGGGGCCAGCAGTTTCCCGAGCCGCTTTTTGACGGGCAATTCTCTGTCCGCAGCCATCGCATCGTCGCGGAAAAACACCTCAGGCTCACCCTCGATGCCGACGGCACAGAAATCGAGGGCATCGCCTTCAATATTGATGTGTCGGCATGGCTGGCAGCACCGCTTGAGACGTTCCACGCGCTCTATCGGCTGGATGTGAATGAGTATCGTGGTGAACGCCGCGCACAGTTGGTTATTCAGTCTTTTTGGCCCTGTGAGTGACGCCGCAGCCCACGTGGACATGGCAGTCGCGCACGCAACCCGATAGACTCACGCCCCTTATTTCAACCGTTCCCTGGTGGGGACTGACAAACTTGGAAAACCCGTGGAAATAGCGCCTCTTATTAATCAAATCAAAGATATCCGCGCACGTACTGACGTGCTCAGGGGGTATCTTTGACTACGCTGTTAAACAGGATCGACTAAAAGAGGTCGAACTCGAATTGGCCGAGCCCAGTGTCTGGGATGACCCCGAGAAAGCCCAGGCATTGGGGCGCGAACGGGCCTCACTGGAGGCGGTTGTCACGACCATCGAAGTGCTCGATGCCGGCTGCGATGATGCCAGTGATTTACTGGATCTTGCCGTCGAGGAAGACGACGAAGACACCGCGCAATCTGTCGAGCAGGATCTGGCCGGGCTCGAGAGTGAGCTCGAGAAGCTCGAATTCCGCCGCATGTTTTCTGGTGAGACCGACCCCAACAACGCCTATCTCGATATTCAGGCAGGCTCAGGAGGTACCGAGGCCCAGGACTGGGCCGAGATGTTGCTGCGGATGTACCTCCGGTGGGGCGAGGACAAGGGATTCAAAACGACGCTGGTCGAAGCCTCTGCAGGTGAAGTGGCAGGCCTCAAAAGCGCGACCATTCAGTTTGAAGGGGAGTACGCCTTTGGTTGGTTGCGCACCGAGACCGGTGTGCACCGGTTGGTGCGCAAGTCACCCTTTGACAGCGGCGGGCGGCGGCATACCTCCTTTGCCTCCATTTTTGTGTCGCCGGAAATTGATGACAATATTGAAATTGAAATCAATCCGGCGGATCTGCGGATCGATACCTATCGCTCATCTGGTGCGGGGGGGCAGCACGTTAACACCACGGACTCCGCGGTCCGTATTACCCATGAACCCTCCGGGCTGGTCAGCAGTTGCCAAACGGAGCGCTCGCAGCACCAAAACCGCGATAACGCGATGAAGCAGCTCCGTGCGAAACTCTACGAGATGGAGATGCTCAAGCGAAACGCCGAGAAACAGGCGATGGAAGACAGTAAGGCAGACATTGGTTGGGGAAGTCAGATAAGGTCCTATGTGCTGGATGACTCCCGGATCAAGGATCTCCGCACCGGGGTCGAAACCCGCAACACCCAGTCAGTGCTGGATGGTGCACTGGACCCCTTTATCCAGGCGTCCCTTAAGCAGGGCCTGTAAGGCAGAACAAAAGGAACACACACGTGGACGATCCACAGCAGCCTGAAGACGAAAATCGCTTGATCACAGAGCGCCGCGCCAAGCTCGCCGCATTGCGTGAGGCGGGCCCGGCGTTCCCCAATGATTTTCGCCGTACAGCGCTGGCCGGTGACTTGCAAAGCGATTTTGAATCTCAGGACAAAGCCGAGCTCGAGGAAGCAGATCACCGATTCTCGGTGGCCGGCAGGCTGATCCGTAACCGCGGCGCCTTCCTCCTCATTCAGGATGGGTCGGGCACCATTCAGCTTTACCTCAATCGTGACACCCTCTCTGAGGAGGCCGTTCAGGCCATCAAGACCTGGGATCTGGGAGACATCGTTGCCGCATCGGGCCTCCTGCATCGCAGTGGCAAGGGCGATCTTTATATCAACATGGAAGAGGGGCGCTTGCTGACCAAGGCGTTAAGACCCTTACCCGACAAGTACCACGGCTTGGTCGATCAAGAGATGCGCTATCGCCAGCGCTATGTTGACCTGATCGTGAATCCCGAAGCGCGTGAGGTTTTTCGTATTCGTGCTGCGACGGTGCAATGTATTCGGCAGTTTCTGGTTGAGCGGCAGTTTATCGAGGTGGAGACACCCATGCTGCATCCCATTGCCGGTGGTGCCACGGCGAGACCTTTTATTACGCACCACAACACGCTCGACATGGAGATGTACCTCCGGGTGGCCCCGGAACTCTATCTTAAGCGCCTCACTGTCGGCGGTCTGGAGAAAGTGTTCGAGATCAATCGTAATTTCCGCAATGAGGGACTCTCGACCCGGCATAACCCAGAGTTCACGATGCTGGAGTTCTACTGGGCCTATGCGGATTACCGTGACGCCATGGACCTCACAGAACAACTGATGCGAGAGCTCACGCAATCGGTGTTGGGCTCGACAGAGGTGGTGTATGGCGATGCGACCTTCCACTTCGATCGTCCCTTTGAGCGCATGACCGTCGTGGAGGCCATACTCAAGCACAATCCAGATCTGACGGCTGACGATATCGCAGAGCGGGATGCCGCCGCCACGGTCGCCGAGCGGTTAGGGATCAAGGTGGAGAAGAGCTGGGGTCTCGGTAAGATCCAAATCGAGATTTTTGAAGAGACGGCGGAAGCACAACTTCAGGAACCGACTTTTATCACCGCTTATCCCACCGAAGTGTCGCCCTTGGCGCGACGCAACGACGACGACCCCTTTGTGACCGATCGTTTCGAGTTTTTTGTCGGCGGGCGCGAGCTGGCCAATGGTTTCAGCGAGCTTAATGACGCGGAAGATCAGGCGGATCGCTTTAAAGCGCAGGTCGCGGCTAAAGAGGCCGGGGACGACGAGGCGATGCATTTCGATCACGATTATATTCGCGCGCTGGAGTATGGCCTGCCGCCGACCGCGGGTGAGGGGATCGGCATCGATCGGCTCGTCATGTTGCTGACCAACTCGCCGTCTATTCGGGATGTGATTCTCTTCCCTCATCTTCGACACGAATAATCTTTTCACAGCGCTAGTCTGGCCGCGTTGCGTGGTGCTATTCTCGGTCAAACCGATAGGGGCCCGCATTGTGGTGAAGCACCAGCGTCTCGTTCATCTCCTTTTTCTTTCTGCATTGTTGCTGCTCTCTGGCTGCAGCTTACTGCCCTCAGGTGCCGCATCGGGTAGCGTTGACCAGAGTGGAGCGGATCAGAGTAAGGCAGGCGAATTGGAAGCGGGCGTTTGCCAATGTCCCAGTGCCTCCCCCTCAGATGACTTTATGCTCGGACTGCAGGCGCTCTCTCAGGGCGACTACGCGGCTGCCAGAGAGCACTTTGAGGAACATGCCGCTAGCGGTGGCGAGCAAGCCTCCAAAGAGGCGGCTGCGGGGCAGGCGCTGGTAGACACGCTTTCTAACTACCCTGTCGAGGGAGACCCCTCTTCGGCAGACAAGGTCACTGATCGGTCAGTGCTCATTGATCTCGTGCTGGTGTTGATCGCTGGGCTTGAGCAGCAGGTAGCGGATCTGAGCACGGAGAACGCCGCGTTGTCAGCTGATCTAGACAAGCGCGAAGAGGCGCTCAAGCGCCTGCGGGAACTGACGCTGGGTCAGCCGGAAGCGTAACCTGAAACAGGGAGCCTTGATCGGGTTGGCTCTGTAACGTAATTCTGCCTCCCAGCATCGCGCAAAACTCTCTCACGATGGCAAGACCGAGGCCGGTGCCGCCGTACTTCAAGCCGGTGTTCGATTCAGCCTGGGTGAACGCCTCAAACACCCTGTCTTGTTGAGCCTGTGTCATGCCGATGCCGGTATCCGCAACCGACACGATGAGTGAATCCTCGCTCATTCGCGCTGAGACGGTGATCTCTCCGTCCTTGGTGAACTTGCAGGCATTGGAAAACAAATTGGTGACAATTTGCTGCAGTTTTCCCCGGTCGCTATTCATATCGCGCATGCTGTCCTTATCGATATCCAGCGTCAGGCGATTATTGTTTTGCAAAAGGAGTGGCGACAGGGCATCACACACCTGTACCAGAAGACCCGCGGGGCTGAAGACCTCGCGGCTGACCTGCATCTTGCCAGTTTCGATTTTCGACAGGTCGAGAATGTCATTAATGAGCGTCAGCAGCTGCTTGCCTGAAAAGATGATCGTCGCGAGGTCATGATGAAATTGCTGGCGATCGATTTGCTCGCCATCTCCGAGCTCGTCCTGAAGCATCTCTGAGTAACCGATGATGGCATTGAGCGGCGTTCGCAGCTCGTGGCTGACATTGGCGAGGAACATACTTTTGGCGGCATTGGCTGAGTCTGCGTCGGCGCGCGCCGTATTCATCTCCTCGATCGCTGTTTGCAATTTGGTCGACATTTCGTTGAAGGTCCGGGCCAGGTCGCCAATTTCTCCAGAATCACGCTGCGCGTCGATGCGATAGGTGAGGTCTCCGGAACCAAAGCGCTCTACGCCGCGCTTCATGCGCGTTAGCGAGGCATTGGTGCTGCGGATCATGGCAAACACCAGCGCCAGCGTAATGGCGATCGATGCAATAAACCCGATGACAGTAATCTGGTCCGTGAGGGTGATCGTGGCGTCAATGGCGTTGGCGCGCTGAACCGCGACAAAAGACTGCCGCTGATCGAGCTCCTGCAGGCGCTGCTGCGTGTCGTTATAGGAGACGGCAGACTCAACGTCTGAAAGTGGCGTGGCCTCGTTATAACCGTCATAAAATTGGCGCCACTCCGCAAGCAGCGCCGTAATGCTGTCGTGCAGTCGCCGGTAATACGCCTCGAGATCCTCACCCCCAAAACCACCCAGTTGTCTGAGACGCTCGGTGATGATCTCCAGGTCCGCAAAGGCCTGGCCCAAGGCCGCGGCATCCAATGGCTCGTCAGTGGTCTCTCTCAACGTAGCCAGCACCAATACCTGCTGGCGCTTGTTCTGCAGATTCTGTTCCAGTTCTGCCGTCAGTTGCGCTGCTGTCACCGCCTCTTGATAAGCGATCAAACTCTCGTTTCGCGCAAAGCTGCCCCATAGGGAAGTGCCGACATTGATGGCAAACAGAATGAGAATGGCGCCGGAAAACAGATAGAGGCGGCCGCGCAGACTGAGCCGCGGGCGCAGCTGCGAGACGGCGTCAGTGGTGAGCATCGAGTTGTGCTGCGATCTTTGTCAGTAGATCGGGAAAGTCGACCGGCTTGGTGGCGTAGTCGCTGCATCCCGCCTCAAGCGCTCGATGTTTGTCTTCCTCCATGGCGTGCGCGGTCAGGGCAATGATGGGGATCCCGGCAATCGATAGGTCCTGTTGTGCTTCGCGGCACGCTGTCCAGCCGTCCTTGACGGGTAGATTCATATCCATGAGCACAACAGCCGGGTGCTGCTCGCGCATAGCAGTGAGCGCGGCTTCGCCATCTCCAGCGGTCGCCACCTTGTGACCGGCGCGTTGCAGCCGGCGCACCAACATATCCTGATTCACCTCGTTGTCCTCTACCAACAGGATGATCGGTTCGGAACCTGTCATGAACTCAATCCCAACACCGGGTAAGCAAGGATGTGATCGTCGATGCCCTTGATGATCAGCTCTCGGGGCTCACCCAGCTCAAAAATATTGGCAGGAAGCGCCTGTCGGGTGGCATCAGAGATCAATATCTCGTCGTTTTCGGTATGCCCCTCGATCCGGGATGTGACGTTCATGGCGTGGCCCACGCAGCCGTATTTGGCGCGCTGCTCCGAGCCGATATTCCCGGCAATCACGGAGCCGGTATTGAGCGCGATGCGATGCTGTAGCTCGGGTAAGCCTGCCGCCTTGTTAGCGGCGTTGACCGCGGTCATCGCCTCGCGCATGGCCAGCGCACAGCGGACCGCTCGCTCGGGGTCGTTCTCCTGCCGCTTGGGCGCGCCAAATACGGCAAGAATCGCATCACCGAGAAACTCATCGATGGTGCCCTCGTGATCGAAAATGATGCCGGTCATATGCTCAAAGTAACGATTGAGCAGCGCCACGACCTGAGGTGGCGGCAGGTGCTCCGCCAGACTGGTGAACCCGCAAATGTCGGACATCATGATGGTCACTTCGCGCAGGTCACCGCCGAGCTCCAGCCCCTCGGGCGCTTCCAGTAACTGGGCAACGATGTCATCGGAAAGATAACGACCGAAGGTCTGTCGGATGAAGCGTTCGTTGCGCTCCAGCTGGTGTCGATAATCCTCTTCTCGGTCGTGCCAGCGCTTGCGCTCGATCCCCGCGGAGATGCGTGCCTGCAGGAGCACCGGGTTGAAGGGTTTCAGCAGGTAGTCGTCGGCACCGGACTGGATGCAGGCAATGATCTGGTCCATATCCTGACGGCCACTGATCATGATCACTGGGGTCGCACGAAGACTGTCGTGCTCTTTCATGCGCTGCAGCACCTCGGCCCCGCCAATGCCCGGCATCATGAGATCGAGCAGTACAACGTCTACTCCGCGAGTCTCGAGAAGCTCCAGCGCTTCTTCACCCGATTCAGCGGAAATGACGGTATGTCCTGCCCGCGACAAAAGTCTGCTGATCAGCTCGCGATTCTCGGGCATATCGTCGACCGCCAGGATGACGCCGGGTGCCTCGGTTTTGGGGAGAGGAGAACCGTCAGAGGCCGGCATTTCCAGCGTGATTTGGGTACTGTCTACGGCGGATAAAACCGCGGGCAGAGTCTCTTTCAGTGCCGGATGCAGCAGTGCGATATCTTCGTAGAGCATTTCGGCATAGCCCCTGATCGCGCCGATCAGGTTCAGCAGGTCGTGATTCATATCGCTGGAGGGCGATGCCAGCAATTCGCGGATGCGCTCGAGGCCTTCCTGCAAGGCTTCGACGTCGCTGTCCATGGGGGCGTCGATCGTCACGGTAGGACGCGCCGCAGCGGCCAACAGGGGCTCGGCGGATGCCAAAATCCGGCCCGCCCATTGATCTGGTTGGTCTGTCTCTGCCGCCAAAGGGGTTGCCTCGTGAGCCCTCGCCCGAAGTATACCGATGAACGTTTGTTCGCGCGGCGCAGTCACCTTTAGGGATAGGCGGCACGCGGTTCATGGGGTAGTATCGCACCAACTTGGGGAGAAAATGAGGCACACCACTTATGCTAGATCAAGTGGAAATATTTCATGGTCTGTCGGACGAAGAACTGAAGGCGCTTGAGGGCAGCAGCACGACCCGGGCGTTCCCCAAGAACACCGTTGTGATTCATGAAAATGACCCCGCCGATTCGCTATTTGTCATTGAGTCGGGCAAGGTCAAGGTCTACTGCAGCGACAAGAACGGCAAGGAATTCATCATGAATACCCTCGGCGCGGGGGATTACTTTGGTGAATTGGCGTTATTGGATGACTCCACTCGCTCCGCTTCGGTGCGCACAGTGGAAAAATCTGAATTCCGAATTGTGATGAAAGAAGATTTCGCCGGTGTGCTGGAGGATCACCCGGGCATTACCCAGCAGCTGATCAGTAATCTGGCTGGCCGAGTGCGTAAGCTCACCGCAGACGTCAAAAGTCTGGCGCTACAGGATGTCTACGGTCGCGTGGCCAATGTGCTGATGGATTTGGCGGAAGAGCGTGGAGACGGAACGCTGTTTATTCCCGAGAAACTCACTCAGCAGGATATTGCGGACCGGGTGGGCGCTTCACGGGAGATGGTGGCACGCATCCTCAAGGATCTGACAATCGGCGAGTATATTCGCTTCGAAGGCCGCCACATTGTGATCAACACCCGGTTGCCTGCGAAGTATTGATCAGTCTTCGGGGTGGCCGGTTACGGTAGTCGCAAGCGCCCCCGATCCTAATTTCACACGCAGTGCATCGCCGGCTTTGGCCTGCGTGGCGCGCCTGATGACTGCCCCATTCTTGCCCGTGACAATCGCATAACCTCTATTCAGGGTCTGTTCCGGACCCAGCGATGCGAGCAGCTTTTGCTGGTGTGTCACTTCTGAGCGCATGTCTCTAAGCCGTTGCTGGATGCGCTGCTGTAGCTGTTGGTTCAGTTGTTGGGCCTGCACCTGATGTCGTGCCAACCGCTGCTGCGGATGCTGCGTCGCCAGACGGGTGCGCAACTGTCCTACTTCAGATTTGCGATAAGCGATGTGGCGTTCGGTAGCGCGTCGCAGGTTGGTCAGGAGGCTCGTCAGGGTGGTGCGCTGTTGGTTCAGCGCGTGACCAGGATGACGCACTCGCTTGCGCAGCGACACCAGTTGCTCGTTCAGGCGCTTGAATTGCCGTCTTAGCGATCGGCCTAGCGCGTCCCGCAGGCTATCAAGGTGCAATAGCAACTCGTTCTGATCTGTCGAAATCAACTCTGCCGCTGCAGAAGGTGTTGCGGCCCGCGCATCAGCCACCAAATCCGCGATGCTGAAATCGATCTCATGGCCCACGGCGGATACCGTTGGTATTGTCGCCGCATAGATTGCGCGCGCCACCACCTCTTCGTTGAAGGCCCACAAGTCCTCGAGTGAACCGCCACCCCGACCGACGATCAAGACATCAAGGGGCAGTTTGCCGCCGCTCACCATGTGATCGGCCTGATGGATAGCGGCGGCAATCTGCTCGGCGGCACCGTCCCCCTGCACAGGAACAGGAAAGACGTAGACCCGGGTGTGGGGGCTGCGCCGCTCAAGTACCGTCAGAATATCTTGTAAGGCAGCACCGGTTGCCGACGTGATGACCCCTACAGTGTCTGCATCATTGGGAATCGGCCTTTTGGTGTCTGGCGCGAAGAGCCCTTCGTCAGCTAGCTGTTTTTTGAGGCGTTCAAAAGCCAGTTGTAGGGCGCCTGCACCCGCAGGCTCGAGGTGCTCACAAATCAGCTGAAACTCGCCGCGGCCCTCGTACAGCGAAACCTTCGCCCGAATCCGCACCGAGTCACCCTGGTTCGGGCGGACTTTGACGCGACTGTTAGCGCGCCGAAACATGGCGCAGCGCACCTGTGCGTCAGCATCCTTCAATGAGAAGTACCAGTGCCCCGAGCTCGCGGCCGTGAAATTGCCGATCTCGCCCTCAACCCATACCCAGTCGAAATGGCTTTCCAGCAGCCGCTTTGCTTCCCGGTTCAAGTCACTGACCGAAAGCGAGGGCGGGTTGTGCGATTCAAAGGACATGGGCAACAAACGCTCACTGTGACCGGGTCAACAGGGCCTCAGGCGGCGCCGACATTGTCGGTTCACGGGCCCGTCTGTATACTAGCGCGTTTGGGGAGACCCGATACGACAGATTGCTGTCTATTGGGCAACACGAGGCCAACATGCTCCGAATTGCACACGAAGGGCTCACTTTCGACGATGTGCTCCTCCTGCCAGGCTATTCCGAGGTCACTGCCAAGGATGTCTCGCTGGTCACGCGCCTGACGCGCAATATTCCGCTCAACATTCCGCTGGTATCCGCTGCGATGGATACCGTCACCGAGGCACGCCTGGCCATTGCGTTGGCCCAGGAAGGCGGTATCGGCATTATTCATAAGAACATGACTGTTCAGGAACAGGCCGAGGAAGTCCGTCGGGTCAAGAAGTTCGAGAGCGGTGTGGTCAAAGATCCCATCACCATCGAGAGCACGGCGAGCATTGCACAGTTGATTGAGTTAACACGAGCCAACGGTATTTCCGGTGTGCCGGTGATGGAGTCGGGGAATCTGGTTGGCATTGTGACGCGACGCGACATCCGCTTCGAGACCGACACAGAGCAGCCGGTATCCGCCATCATGACCAAGAAGAAAAAATTGGTCACCGTCAAAGAGGGTGCACCGCTTGAGGAGGTGCAGAGCCTGTTGCACGAGCACCGGATCGAAAAGATTCTCGTCGTGGATGACGATTTCGGTTTGAAGGGCCTCATTACGGTCAAAGACTTCGACAAAGCAGAGTCTTTCCCCCACGCCTGCAAAGACGGCTTCGGGCAGCTGCGCGTCGGCGCATCTGTGGGCACGAGCCCTGATACCGATGAACGGGTAGAGGCGCTGATTCGCGCCGGGGTTGATGTGCTGGTGGTGGATACCGCCCACGGCCACTCAAAAAATGTGCTGGATCGGGTGAGCATGATTAAGGCCGCGTATCCCGAGGTTGACGTGATCGGCGGCAACATTGCCACCGCCGAGGCCGCCGTGGCACTCCGCGACGCAGGAGCCGATGCCGTAAAAGTGGGCATTGGCCCGGGCTCCATCTGCACAACCCGCATCGTGACGGGAGTGGGTGTACCCCAGATCTCCGCTATCGCGACCGTGTCAGAGGCACTTGCCGATTCGGGCGTACCGGTCATTGCCGACGGTGGTATTCGCTTCTCGGGTGACCTGGCCAAGGCGCTGGCAGCGGGCGCCGACGCGGTGATGATGGGCAGCATGTTTGCGGGCACTGAAGAGGCGCCGGGAGAAGTGGAGCTGTATCAGGGACGCACCTACAAGTCCTACCGAGGCATGGGCTCCATTGGTGCCATGGCCCAAAACCAGGGCTCATCCGACCGATATTTTCAGGATTCAAGCGTGGGAGCTGAGAAGCTCGTGCCAGAAGGCATTGAGGGTAGGGTGCCTTACAAGGGCCCCGTGTCCGCCATCATCCATCAGTTGATGGGTGGCGTGCGCTCAGCGATGGGTTACGCGGGATGCGCCACGATGGGCGCGATGCGCACCGAGCCACAGTTTGTTCGCGTGACGTCTGCCGGCATGTCGGAATCCCACGTACACGATGTCTCAATTACCAAGGAAGCACCGAATTACCCCGTTCGGTAACACCTCCATTCAGTGTAGGCACTCAGAACGGTGCGCGGAGTCTAGAGCGTGACACAGGATATTCATCGCCATCGTCTGCTGATCCTCGACTTTGGTTCCCAGTACACGCAGCTGATCGCCCGCCGCATTCGCGAGGTGGGGGTCTACTGCGAGATCATTCCGTGGGATTCCGACGACCATGATATCGAGTCGTTTGGTCCCAGCGGAATCATCTTGTCCGGTGGTCCCGAGTCCGTCACGGCACCCGATTCACCTCGGGTCCCTGAGGTGGTTTTCAATCTTAATGTGCCCATCCTCGGGATTTGCTACGGCATGCAAACCATGGCCGCGCAGTTGGGCGGAGCCGTCGAGGGCTCGGATACCTCAGAGTTCGGCTACGCACAGATTCGGCGCACCGCTGACGGCGGGCTTTTTTCCGAGCTGGCTGACGGCACCGATGACAGTGGACAACAGCTGTTAGACGTCTGGATGAGCCACGGTGACAAAGTGTCACAGCTGCCACCGGACTTTGAGTTGATTGCCGAGACCGACAGCTGCCCGATCGCCGGTATGGCGCACCGCGACAAACTCTGGTTCGGCATTCAGTTCCACCCGGAGGTGACTCATACCCTGAAAGGCGAGGAGATTTTCCGCCACTTTGTGCTGTCGATCTGTGGCTGTAAGGCTTTATGGACCCCGGCCAATATTGTCGAGGATGCCATCGCGCGGGTGCGCGAGCAGGTGGGCGATGACAAGGTCCTACTGGGTCTGTCCGGTGGCGTGGATTCCTCAGTGGTGGCGGCGCTACTTCACAGGGCGATTGGCGATCAGCTGACCTGTGTCTTTGTCGATAACGGCCTGTTGCGGCTCAATGAGGGTGACCAGGTGATGGAGATGTTCGCCCAAAACATGGGCGTGAAGGTCATTCGCGCCGATGCAGAGGAGCGCTTTCTCGCCAAACTCGGTGGAGTAGAAGATCCGGAAGCCAAGCGCAAAATCATTGGTAACACCTTTATCGATGTCTTCGATGAGGAGGCCGCAAAGATCGAAGGAGTGAAGTGGTTGGCGCAGGGCACGATCTATCCCGATGTCATCGAGTCAGCTGGCGCTAAAACCGGCAAGGCCCACGTGATCAAATCCCACCACAACGTCGGTGGGCTGCCCGAGGATATGGCGCTCGAGCTGGTCGAGCCGCTGAGGGAACTCTTTAAAGACGAGGTTCGGCGCATTGGCCTCGAGCTGGGCCTGCCGAGTGACATGGTGTTCCGCCACCCCTTCCCGGGGCCAGGTCTTGGCGTGCGGATTCTCGGCGAGGTGAAAAAGGAATATGCCGATCTACTCAGGCGTGCCGACGCCATTTTTATTGAGGAGCTGCGTAACGCCGAGTGGTACGACCAAACCAGCCAGGCGTTCGCGGTGTTCCTGCCGGTGAAATCTGTTGGGGTAGTGGGGGATGGGCGCCGTTACGAGTGGGTGATTGCCATCCGCGCGGTGCAGACGATTGATTTCATGACCGCCCGCTGGGCGCACTTACCTTATGAGCTAATGGAGACCGTCTCGAACCGCATCATCAACGAGATCTCCGGCATTTCCCGCGTCACCTACGATATTTCCGGCAAACCGCCGGCCACGATTGAGTGGGAGTAATAGGGTGAACCTAACCTATTGATTTATATAGGTTTGCGAGTTGCAAAGAAGCTACAAAGAGCCCCGTTTTTGGGGCTTTTTTACAAGCGAAGTTACAAACGGTAGCGATTACTGCGCATCACAAGTAGTACATATTAGTACCGACCATACTTGACGTTGCTACATAGGTCATGACGCTTACCTCTATGAGTGCGTTAACTTATCGAGGCAAGCAAGACAGCAGCAACCTTTTAGCTTTATTGATGAGCAATACCAGGCTGCATAAATAGCGCAGTAAGCGCCTAGCAACTACCTAGTCCTTCCTAGCGGAAGAGCACCCTCTTTACGGCGGAAGAGCAGAAGCTGTCAGAACCCAGCAAAGCGACGGGCACTGGCATGTTCGCAGGACTTTACCCCGTTTTCTCGGAGGCTTCAGAGGGTGTCTGAACTCTCACAATACGCCGACCAGTCTTCAGCTTTGCAATGACATCCATTGGAGAAGTTATTTTTCAAAAAGTATTTACATTGTAAGCTTACAGTGTAAACTAATTATGCGTAGAAAAGAAAAAAGAGAAGAAAGAAATGTTCCGGGGAAAAATCGCGCGAATAGACACGGTGAGTGAACTGGCCGCAACGGTCGATTTTTTGCCGGATCGAGTTGGGCGATCAGCGGTTCTCTCTCCCATCGACCCAGAGATTATCGCGTTGGAAGTTTGCACAAGGCCATGTACTGGCAGCAACTTAGTGGGTTGTAGAGGGTCGGTCCTGCAGTGAAAAAAACAATGTCCGCGAACATCGCTCTTACGAGCTCCGATACCGCCGAGGAAAGCATCCTTATGGCCGCTAAAGAGTTGTTCATGCTCGGTGGTCAGGGGCGAGTTGGTATGAGGGACATTGCTAAGAGGCTTGGCGTGTCACCGATGATGCCTTATCGATATTTTCCAAGCAAAGACCATATCATTATGACGCTGCGTTTATTGGCGTTCGATGACCTCGGAGCTCAACTCGAGTCGGCATTCAATCGTTCAACAGATCCCGAACAGGCACTCCGTGCTGTGTGCTCGGCCTACTTCCTCTTCGCAAGTGAAAATGCAAATTCCTACCGTTTGATGTTTGACGTCTGGGAGTTTGACAAGCAGATCGAGATAGACCGTGACTTCGGACCGCAGGCGAAGCGGGAAGTTGGCAGCTGGGCGGTGAACGTCAAGGCGGTCAAGGCCTTCGTTGAGGCAGAGGCGCTGCCAATTGAAGTTGAACTGGGTGCTCATCTGGTCTGGTCCGGTCTGCATGGGTTGGTCACTTTGTATTTGGCGCGAAAGCTCGCATTTGGTGTGAGTTTTGAGGAGCTGCAGGCCCCCGCAATCGATCACATTATTCTCGGGCTCCGAG
>CBFHIW010000028.1:0-32863 GCA_965656065.1 Luminiphilus sp.
CATTGAGATTACTTTCGCCAACCGCCAACCGCCAACCGCCAACCGCTAATGACTGGCCTGCGGCGGTTTATTACGCTCCTGTCGTCGAGCCGGCGGTGATTTGCTTTTTGGGGTCGTAGAACGGTTTGGGGACGATCGTTCCGCTCCGCGTCTCGCCAGTCAGTTGGACGGTGCAGGCGGTGCCAACAGCGCTATGACCAATCGCCACCATCGCCAGCGCAATATTCTTTTTCAGGCGTGGCGAATGCACCGCCGAGGTCACTTTGCCGATCACCTCGCCGTTTACCTCAACGGGCCAGAACTGCGTGTTGGGGCCCGGGAGCGGCTCACCGTCAAGCTCGAGGCCAACCTGCTGGCGGGAAATCCCTTGCTGCTGCGCCTGTTTAAGTGCGGCTTTCCCAATGAAGTTTGCGGGCATCTCAAGATCTACCAGCCTGTCCAAACCGAGCTCAAAGGGGTTGGTGTGGGCATCCATGTCCGCGTGGTAGGAGAGCATGCCGCCCTCAATACGTCGAATCGATGACGTATGACCCGGCTTCAATCCCATTGGCTCACCCACTGCCATCAGCTTCTCCCAAAGCGCTTCGCCTTGGCTGCCATCCAGTAGATAAAGCTCGTAGCCCAACTCGCTCGACCAACCGGTGCGTGAGATCACCAGCGGAATACCGTCGAGCTCGAAATGATCTAGCCAGTAGTACTTGAGGTCACGGATCGTCTCGCCAAACAGCGTAGCCATGATGTCGCCACTCTTGGGGCCTTGGAGCTGAAGTGGTGAGACGTCGGGTTCACAAATGGTGACGTCGAGGCCCGCGTGGGTGGCAACGCCTTGTGCCCACATCAGCACGTCGCTATCCGCCAACGACAACCAAAACCGGTTCTCCTCAAGGCGTAGCAGCACCGGGTCATTCAAGATGCCGCCCGCCTCATTGGTGATGAGTACGTACTTACATTGACCGACTGCGCACTGCGAAAGATTGCGGGGTGTCAGCAACTGCACAAAGGCGGCCGCGTCTGGCCCGGCAATCTCGACCTGACGCTCTACTGCCACGTCGCAAAGGATGGCGTCGTTCACCAAGTTCCAAAAGTTTTGTTCGGGGTCGCCGAATGACCGCGGAATGTACATGTGGTTGTAGACCGAGAAGTCGGTGGCGCCCCACCTGACTGTCCCATTAAAAAATGGTGACTTCCGGATCTGGGTCCCAAACCCAAAGTCTTTAGTTGTGGTGGAGGGCATGTTCTTCCTTAGGATAAAGGCTGGGCTCAGGGGCCAGCTTCCGTCATTTTTTTACGCCGTCTTTTTACGGTGCGAGCAGCAAACCAGAGTGCTTCAAGCCGACACTTTTGTGTCTAAAAGCGTCTAGCGAATATTTAGAAGAATCTCATCATCACCAACCTGAGTGAACACATTGGATTCGAGGAGAGCCCAGGAGAGCCCATTAGTGCGGATAACAATCCATTCCGCTCGCTGGGCCGTATCGCCATGGCAATCCGGCGCACCCTTTTTCTGGTCTTTCATGAATAAACTTCGTCAGGAGTGGTTCTCCAATATTCGCAGCGATCTGCTTGCGGGATTGGTAGTCGCATTGGCACTCATCCCCGAGGCCATTGCCTTCTCCATCATCGCGGGTGTGGATCCGCGTGTGGGGCTTTATGCCTCCTTTTGTATTGCTGTGGTGATCGCTTTTGCGGGTGGGCGACCCGGCATGATCTCGGCCGCCACGGGCGCCATGGCGCTCCTGATGGTGACGCTGGTTAAAGAGCATGGCCTCGAGTATCTGTTCGCCGCCACTATCCTCACGGGGATCTTGCAGATTATTGCGGGTTGGATTCGGCTCGGCGAATTAATGCGGTTTGTCTCGCGCTCAGTCGTTACCGGCTTCGTGAATGCGCTGGCGATTCTGATTTTTATGGCCCAGCTGCCCGAACTCATCGATGTGCCCTATGCGGTGTATGTCATGGCGGCTGCTGGTCTGGGCATCATTTATGGCTTGCCCTTTATCACGCGGGTGGTGCCGTCTCCCCTTGTGGCTATTGTGTTGCTCACGGCAGTCTCGATTTACTTCGGTATCGACGTCCGGACGGTCGGCGATATGGGCGATCTACCGTCGACGCTTCCTGTGTTTCTGATCCCAGATATTCCGCTCAATCTGGAAACGCTGGAGATCATCTTCCCCTACGCCGTCACGTTAATGGTGGTGGGGCTGCTCGAGTCGCTCATGACTGCCACCATCGTCGATGACCTAACCGATACCACCAGCAACAAGAGCCGCGAGTGTATGGGGCAGGGTGTGGCCAATATTGCCAGCGGTTTTCTGGGTGGCATGGCAGGCTGCGCGATGATCGGCCAGTCGGTGATCAACGTGAAATCGGGTGGTCGTGGGCGCTTGTCCACGCTCAGTGCGGGCATTTTCCTGCTGCTGCTTTTGTTGTTTTTCAGCGATTGGGTTCGACAGATTCCCATGGCGGCGTTGGTCGCTGTGATGATCATGGTATCTATCGGTACCTTTAACTGGGATTCTATTCGCAGCCTGCGAACCCATCCACCGAGCTCGAGCGTAGTGATGGTGGTCACGGTTGCTGTGACGGTCTCTACCCACGATCTTGCGCAGGGCGTATTGTCAGGGGTCCTGCTCTCGGGTTTCTTCTTCGCCCAAAAGGTAGGTCGCATTCTGGTCATTCGCTCCCAGTCTGAGGACGAGGGTCGCGTTCGCACCTACACCGTTTTGGGCCAGGTGTTCTTTGCCAGCGCTGATCGGTTTGCCCAGTCTTTCGACTTTAAAGAGGTGATCGACACCGTGCGGATCGACGTGAGCCGGGCCCACTTTTGGGATATCACCGCAGTCAGCGCCCTGGATAAGGTGGTGCTGAAGTTCCGTCGAGAAGGGGCGGACGTTGAGGTGATCGGTCTCAACGAAGCGAGCGCCACGATGGTGGATCGCTTCGGTTTGCACGACAAGGAAGGGGCTGAAGATTTGCTCCTGCCTCAGTAAGCACCGGTCATGAAGCAACCCAAAAAAGTCCTCGCCTGCGTTGATCAGTCGCCCTACGCCGATTATGTGGCTGACTACAGTGCCTGGGCTGCGCAGCGGTTTTCGCTGCCGCTGGAGCTCCTGCACATTATCGATCGGCATCAGGAGACGGCGACCAGTGACGATCACAGCGGCGCCATTGGTTTTGATGCGCAGGAGAACCTTCTCAACCGCCTCACCGAGGAAGAGGGCGAGCGCTCGCGGGCGATCCGGGAGCAGGGGCGACTGTTTCTCAACCAGTTGAAGAAGCGGTGTGAGCAACGCGACGGCATTGCGGTTGATGTCCGGCAACGTTATGGGCAGCTGCTGGAGACGCTCGATGAGCAGCAGCAGGATGTCGGGCTCTATGTACTGGGCCGCCGCGGTAAATCAGCCGAGCAAACGCAACGTGACCTCGGGCGGCACGTTGAAAGCATCAGCCGCAAGATTCGCCGGCCGATTCTGACTGTCGCCAACACTTTCTCCGAGCCAAAAAGTTTTTTGGTGGCTTATGACGGTAAGCGCATGACGCGCAACTGCATCACTATGCTGGCTGCCAACCCCGCGCTCACCGATTTACCCGTGCACGTGGTCATGTCGGGTAAACAGAATGGTGAGGCAGACAAGCACTTGGCGTGGGCGAGCAGCACTCTGGCGAAAAGCGGATTCGAGGTGGAGACCGCCTATCTGCCCGGCGATCCGGAGCAACAGATTACGCAGGCGATCGCTGATCGCGAGATCGATATGCTGGTGATGGGGGCCTACAGCCGTTCGCCCTTCAAGAGCCTGTTCCTCGGCAGCAAAACCAATGACCTGCTCCGCGCCTCAAAAGTACCTACCGTCACCGTGCATCTGTAAGGGTCGGTTTTTGCACAGAAGCCAGTTCCTGAGCCCCAAAAAGGCTTCTTATTTCAAGACGCATCTCATCGCACAGACTTCTGCCGGCTATAGAGGCCGCTCCGGCTAGGGCCCGCTCTGGTACCACGCTTGTTTTCAAGCTACGTCAGTCCGTCAGCGCGTGATGGTTTCAGTGCCCTGATGATGGCGTAGCCTAGCCCGCCGCTTTCAAAATTTTCAAAAACGCCCACTGACTGCTCAGCCAGCTCTTGTATTTCGGCAGGTCGTCGCCGATATCAGCGGTGCGGGTGCCATAAAAAACGTGCATGGCGCTCGGTGGGAGCGCGCTGGGGTCGATAAAATTCTGTGTCGAGATAAACGCATAACCTTTTTCTCTCTCACCCATTTTGGCCATCACGGGTTTGTGGCAGGCGTCGCAGATACCACGGTCAATCGCGACAAAGCGTTTGTATTTGCCGTAGGTGATCGCCTGCTCAGGTAGCCTTATCGCAGGCAGTTTGAACAAGGTCACGTCCGCAAAAGGCGCCTGATATTTATCCTGACAAATCGTGCAGTGGCAGAAGAAGCGAACGATAGGCTCACCTAGGGCTGAGAATTGATTGGTACCGCAAGGGCACTGGCAGGCGTGTTCCACTAGGTTAGAGCTCCTTGATGTGTGGTGCGCGTCGCCGGATCTCACTTGCCCGGCGTTGCATGCGCCCTATGTTATTTCCGCTAATTCATCGATCGCGCGATAGGCCTGATCAATCGCGACATGAGTATAGGCAGAGGCGCCTGCATCCGCGTTCGCTATCGTAATTGAGCCAAACCGTTGGCGCGCAATTTCATGTGGCGCTTCACCTGGCGCCCACTCGGGATCCCACAGCTGCATGTATTCATAGGCGTAGCCGTGTGGCCAGCGATTAACCGTGATCGCGAGAACATCTTCGGATACATCGAAGCCAGCCGGACTCAATAATTCATCAAGTACAGAGCGAACCTCGCGTTCGAAGTCCTCCAACGAGAGTTCAAGAAGCTTTTGCCGCGAGCCTCGAAGCTGGCTCTTAAGGTCGATGGCGTCTTCCGGTGGCGAGACCGATCCCCAAAATACGAGCGATACCGCATCGCTTTTGCTCTCATAGCCCCCGGTATGGATGCCTTGGAAGAGGAACAGCCTGCCGTGTAGGCGGCCGGGACAGGAGACGGCGTCAATGCCCAGTTTGTCGAGCGCGTCGCGGTTACGAATCAGGACATTGGTCAACACAAGCGGCATCTTTACCTGATATTTGAGCGCGTCTTTTTGCGCTTCAGATATAGAGGGGCACAGATGGGGAATGATGCTGTGATAGCAGGCCAGCACCGAGTGCTTGGCTGTCACGCGACGGATTTTTCCCGACGATGCGTACGTCACCGAAACGCCGGTTTCCGTGTTCTCGGTATTGACTACGGTTGCATTCAGCCGTAACCGCACGTTGTTGGCGCTTTGGTCCAACCGGGAGTAATCGAAGTTTGCCGCAGCAATATTCAAAGCATCAGCCTCAGGCGCTACCTCAGGAATCAGTTTGGCGACCAGCAGCCGAGCAAGGCTGGCGTTGCCGTCCGGCCACATGGCAACGGGGTACTGAAAGTCGTCCACTTCCCAGTCCTGGCCAAACAAATGCGCCCCCGGGTAGCCCTCCCAAATGGCCTCAGCTGCAGATAGCGCACGCATTTCGAGGCCGTAAGATCCGTGCTGGTCTTTATCAAATAGCTGGACCGCGTCCTCGGTGAGGCCTGCGTACTTGCGGAGAAAATCCGGGTAGCTTATTTCGCTGAGCAGCGTCTCTAACTCGGCCTCGGAAAGCTTTGGATGCGAGATGTCACCTGTGTACAACCGCAGCAGAGATTTGCGTCCCTCCACCGAGATGGGAATTTGGTCAATCTGTTCCCTCGTCAGGTGATTTCGTAAGCTAAAGTTCGGTATCAGCCGGCTTTCTTCGTAGGTATCGGCGTCAAACCACATTGCCGGGCTGTTAGGTGCGTCCCGCCCGTATTCAAAGGCCATCTCTCGACGCATTGCCTGAGGGTCCACGCCCAGCTCGGAAAGAAGCCTGTTGACCACATCACTAAATTTCCACCACTCCAGATTGTGGGTGCCGCCCAGCGAGAGCACCATCTCTCCGCTCTGATGAAATTCGTTACGTTTGGCATGACCACCAAAGTCATCGTGGTTCTCAAGCAATAATATTTTTGCGCTTGAACCCATTTGCTGCCGATAGAAATAAGCTGCGGCTAACCCGGAAATGCCTGCCCCCACCACGACAAGGTCATAGTGCTCAGCCGCCTCGGCGGGTTTGGCGAATTTGGTGCCGTCGCGCCCCAGGGCGTGGGCAACTTCGTAGGCGCCTGGGTGAGAGCCTCTCATCCCTGTTTTGATAGGAGGGTAGTCAGCGCGCATCGCACCCGGAGATTCCGACTGATCACTCCAGAAATCTGAAGCACGAAGTGAGCCCGCTGTCAGGGCTGTTCCGGCGGCGACTGCCGCGCCCTGAACAAAATCCCGACGCCGTATGGGCTTAAACATGCCAAGCTGTTTATCTGTTTTTCGCTTCATCGTTTGGCTTCTGATGCTCGTCGCGAGAGCTTTTCTGTGGTGGCGCTGTTGCGGTTAGCTTTGGGCAGGGTAACAGCAATAGCGAATCAGGTTGAAGGTAGGGCTCTCGTGATGAGCTGGCTGCCACCAGGCTGCTGGATTCGAATGAGTCTTGAGCGGGCAGATTGTTTTTTTCGCGAGTGATCGGGGGCACAATGACTGGCCCCTGACAGTCATCACTTGTTTTGTTTGAATTTATTTTCTCCGAATTCTCCGAAAAGGTATCGCGTAATGGCAAAGACTCAAACCTACCTCCTCCAAGCCATGTCACTCCTCATTTTTGTGGCCGTCATCGAGAGCAACTCCGTGTATGCGGAGGGCCTCTATCCGGCGAAGTTGTCGACGTCAGACCTCCAGGGGGCGGCTTTCGATAGGCCCGAGACCGTCATTACTGAGCAGGGAGGTCACAGCATTTTGGATCTCACCTCTTTAAAATCGAGCGACGGCAAGTTCGCCTCGGGCATGTACAAAGCCGGGCCGCAGACTTTCGATATCACCGAGCCCTACGGCGTCGATGAATTCATGTTCTTCCTCGAGGGTAGTGTGACGCTCACCTCCGCCGATGGCGCTGTGACTACGATCAATGCGGGCGAGGCAGTGACCATTCCCAAGGAGTGGATGGGCCGTTGGGAGACAGAGGGGTATCGCAAGATCTGGGTTATTTATTCGGAGGATGGTTCAGGGCTTTAGCCGCTGTTGCCTTGGCGGATGGATAAAAGAGTCCCTCACAAATCCCGATAGAGCTGCTGACCGTCCCAGCCTTCGGCGGCTGCTCTCACATCGGCATAGAGTTGCTTCAGGCTGTCGTTCACCCGGTAGATTTCTGTCACATGGCCCAGCAGGGCAGTGGTATCGATAAACGTCGCACCCCGTCCTTCGCTGGTCACGAAACTGGTCACTGGCTCGAACCCAGCCGCCGAGAATTGCGCCACACGCTCATCGTGGTCACCGAAGTCGAGCGCGACATGATGAAAGCCGGTTTCATGCGCTGCAAACCGGTCACGAAAGGTTGAGGGCGCGTCGTTGTGTTGTGTCACCAGCTCAATCATGAGATCACCGGATTGGGCATAGGCGGCCGAAATATCGAGCTCTGCAGGGGCGCCTCGGTAGGTGACGTTTTGCACCTCGATATGGCGCCGAACAAAAAAAGGCCCCAACCCCCACAGCGCATTGAATTGCGCGATGCCTTGATCGATATCAGGCACGTAGTAAGCATTCTGGATAATCCGCTCGTGGTGCATCTGGGTCCCCCTGACCCAAGGCCAAGATGGTCTTTTCGCCTGAGTGTATCGCCCTTTAAGCCACACTTTTAGCAATAGGTGACAGCGGTTACCTATTTTCTTGTGATAACGCGCGACGAGAGTCGTGTTGGGTTTTTGCAGACTGTTTACCGGCTTGGTGAAGAGCCTCACGGTTGATACTGCGATGCCTTAAGGCCAAAAAGAGGGCGCGCTTGTCACTTGGCGCGCTAAGTCAAAAGAACCCGCAACTTGCGCGCTTTTTTATTGGGCGCTCCCATCTGCTCATCGCTCGATTCGATGTGTGAGCCAGCTGGTTTGAGGGGTCCCGCGAGGCAGTTGCACTTTTCTTTTTCGGCCCACCGGTGTTCACTCTCTGCACGGCGGCGAGCACAGTGTGCAGGCCATCATATGAATAGAATGGGATGTGAGTTCAGATGAGTGAGCAGCTGCATACCAGAGCCGCATGGTGGGCGCTCATTCTGCTCACCGCGACCTATACCTTCTCTTTCATTGATCGGCAGATCATCAACCTGCTGGTTGACCCGATTCGCACGGATCTGTCGCTGTCCGACTCTCAAGTTAGCTTCCTGCAAGGGCTGGCCTTCGTGTTGCCCTACGTCGTTCTGAGTATTCCGTTGGGCCGTATTGTCGATCGCGCCAACCGTATTCGTGTTCTCGTGATCGGTATTCTGGTCTGGACAATAAGTTGTGTGACCTGCGGGTTGGCCAAGAATTTCTGGCAGCTCGGTGTTGCCCGCATGGGTGTTGGGGCGGGCGAGGCGAGCGTGACGCCTGCCTCGTGGTCACTGCTGGCCGATTACTTTCCTGAGGACAAGCGCGCGCTGCCGGTGAGCATTTTTCTGATGGGTCCCTATCTCGGTGCGGGTTTGTCGCTGATTCTGGGCGCAGAAGTGGTGGGCTGGGCCAGCGGCTTGGGCACCATCGAGTTGCCCCTCGTTGGTGCGCTGGCGCCCTGGCAGCTCACCTTCATGCTGGTCTCGCTGCCCGGGCTATTCATAGTGTTCTTGTTGCCGCTGCTCCGGGAGCCTCCTCGCACGCAGCGACTTACTGAGACAACAGAACCTCTTAGCTGGGGCGATGTTGCACGCTACATCTGGCCACGACGCGGTGTGTTTGGCGCCTATTTATTAGGTGCGCCGTTTATCGTGCTGGTGCTCTACGCATTGCAGGCCTGGGTGCCGAGCTTGCTGATTCGCGTGCACGGGCTGGAGATCGTCGACGCAGGCCGCTACTACGGCACCATTGCTCTCGTCGCAGGCTCTGCAGGGGTACTGAGCGGGCCGGTGGCAGCGCGCTGGTTGGCAACGCGTATGGATCCTGCCCGCGCGCCTCTCATCGCATCGATAGGGTCTACATCGCTCCTTGTTCCCGTTCTCGTCGGCGCTGGCTTGGCTGAGTCACTGACCCTGGTGTTAGCTTTGATTACGGGTGCGAGCTACCTCGTGACGTTTCCATTGGCGCTATTTGCCACAGGGCTGCAAAGTGCGTCGCCTAACGAGATGCGCGGATTGATGGCGGGCTGTTACGTCCTAAGTACCAACCTCATTGGTCTAGCGTTGGGGCCGACCAGTGTGGCTCTGGCAAGCGATTACATTTTTGAGAGTACGCAGGCGGTCGGGAGCTCGCTGGCGCTGGTGGGAGGGACGGTTCTGCCAATGGCGGTGTTTCTCTTGTGGCGAGGCCTCGCAGCGATCAAGCATGACCAATGAAGCCCCCGCTCAGGAAGCCGTGATTCTCGCCCGAGTGCATCGCTCCCAACAGGCTGAGCGTCTCGAAACGCCATCGCGCGGTTGATTGTCTAGCAGCAGTAGTCCACGGGCGGTAGCCGCTGCGTATAGGGTCGGTACATAGTGCAGTGAAATAAAGCTTGTATTGCTAACGCCACCACCCATACTGCGCTCCAATTCATAGGGGGCCGGTCTTTTTAGTTCCTGCCTTCATTCCAATCGCCTCTAGCGATACCCAACAAAGAGCACACCATGACCGCATTCGCTGAGCTGGGCCTCAACGCCAAGCTCGTTAAAAATATTTCTGCAAAGGGCTACGACAGCCCCTCGCCGATTCAGGCGAAGGCGATCCCCCTAGTGCTCTCTGGCTGCGACCTGATGGCTGCGGCGCAAACTGGTACGGGAAAGACCGCTGCCTTCACGCTACCTGCTTTGCAGATGCTCAAAAACGCGGGGCGCCCGGGACCTAAAGACGTGAGTTGCCTCATCTTGACGCCAACCCGCGAGTTGGCAGCGCAGATTGCCGACAACGTTCGCACTTACGGTGCGGGCATCAAGCTGCATAGCCAAATGGTGTGTGGCGGTGTGAACATTCGCCCTCAAATTCGCAATTTGGCTCGAGGCACCGATATCCTCGTGGCGACGCCGGGCCGATTGCTGGATTTACTAGGGCAGGGTGCGGTGCGGCTCGATCACGTCAAGATGTGGGTGCTCGATGAGGCCGACCGAATGCTGGACATGGGCTTCATCCCCGCCATGCGCCAAATTCATGCGGAGCTGCCCAAAGAGCGTCAAACGCTCATGTTCTCCGCCACTTTCTCGCGTGATATCGAAAAGCTCGCCGGGGAGTTTTTGCATCAGCCCAAAAAGATTCAGGTGACGCCCGCCAACACCACGGTGAGTCGTATCGATCAGACCGTATATCCCGTCGATAAAACCCGAAAAACCGAGTTACTCACGCATCTGGTCTCCAGCGAGCAATGGGGACAAGTGTTGGTGTTCTCTCGCACCAAATACGGCGCTGACAAGCTCTCCCGCAATCTGTCGAAAGCGGGCATTACCAGTGACTCCATTCACGGCGACAAAAAACAGGGTGCGCGGACCCGCTCACTGAAGCAATTTAAAGATGGGCGCCTACAGGTGTTGGTTGCGACAGATATCGCAGCGCGCGGCATTGATATCCAGCAACTGCCCCGCGTGGTGAATTTTGACCTGCCACATGTGGCCGAGGATTACGTGCATCGGATCGGCCGCACCGGGCGTGCGGGCGAGGCGGGCATTGCGCTGTCATTGGTCAGCGCCGATGAGGTGGCGCAGCTGCAGAAGATCGAAAAGCTGATCAAGAAATCGCTGCCCCGGGAAGAAGTCGAAGGGTTCGAGCCCGAGCACCGATTGCCCACAAAAGAGGTGAAATCGTCGGGCAAACGTCCGCCCAGAAAGGCGAAGGCAAAACCCGGCGCCAGAAAACAGCGCGACGGACAGGGCAAAAACCGCCAGGGTGGGCCATCGGCAAAGCGTCAAGGTCAGGCGGCGAATCGCAGTGGCCGCAACCGGAAACCGGCACGCGCCAGCGCCTAAACCCTGCCACTCAAGTCACGCTCGTGATACAACGCGGTTAGCCACCTGACCGCGAAAATAAACCGAGCGTGCTATGACTCCAGACAGTTCAATACCGGCCGCTGAGACGCTGGAATACCTGAAGCAGTCTTATGGAGAACTGGCTTGGCTGATTAACGCCCACGCCGCAAACCAGCCAGATCGTATTGCACTCGATGATGGCGAGGAGCAGCTGACCTGGGGCGAGACTGCGACGCTGGTGAATCGGATTGCCGCGCAGCTTCAAGCCGAGGGCCTGCAAAAAGGCCAGGCGGTTTCCATCCTCGGCACGACCTCCATTCGCTATGCGCTGACGTATCTCGGCGCCATTGTCGCGGGCGGCTGTGCTGCACCGCTCACTATCTCAGCGACCCCACAACAACTTGCCGCGATGATGACGGACAGCGGCGCGGGGCATCTCTTTATTGATCACACCAAGCGCGCGGAGCTTGCCGAAAGTGGCGTCGCGTTGCCTTCCCTCAAGCACGTGATGATGGATGCGCCTGATGACTCTGATGGCGCGCCGTTCTTGTTCGACTGGATGGCTGATGCGGGTGCGACACCTCTTGATGTCGAGACCGGCCCCAGCGACCCCTACAACATCATTTATTCCAGCGGCACCACCGGCACGCCAAAAGGCATCGTGCACAGCCGCCAGATGCGCTGGTACCAAATGGCGGTGGGTGAAGAGAGTGGGCTGGGGTTGCCCGGACAGGTAACCCTTCTCTCGACGCCGATGTACTCCAACACCACGCTCGGTATTTTTGTGGCCACTATGGCCTACGGTGGCACCGTCGTGGTGATGCGCAAGTTTGATTGCGCGCGGTGGCTGGAGCTGGCCCAGCAACACCGGGCAACGCATACGATTCTGGTGCCGGTGCAGTACCAACGGCTGATGGACTTTCCACAGTTTGATGATTACGACCTGTCGAGTATGGCGCTGAAATACTGCACCAGTGCACCGTTTTCAGCAGAGCTCAAGGCAGAGGTGGTGCGCCGGATGCCCGGGGCACTGATCGAGATCTACTCCATGACCGAGGGCGGTGTGGTCTGCCTGCTCCGCGCTGACACCAACCCCGACAAGCTTCACACCGTGGGCATTCCCTGGGGCGGGAGCGAGGTCTTTACGGTCGATGAGCAACTCAATCGGCTACCTGCGGGAGAGATTGGTGAGCTGGTGGGGCGCTCAACCACCATGATGTCGGGCTATCAGAATCAGCCCGAGAAAACCGAAGAGGCCAGCTGGTACGACGACAGCGGTGAGCGCTGGCAACGGATGGGCGATATTGGCCGTGTCGACGAGGATGGGTTCGTGACACTCCTTGGCCGCTCCAAAGACATGATTATTTCCGGCGGATTCAACATTTACCCGCGGGATCTGGAGGACGCGCTCCTGAACCAGCCCGAAGTGGTGGACGCCGCCGTGATAGGCATTCCCTCCAAGGAGTGGGGTGAGACACCTCTGGGTTTTGTGGTGGCGGCGGGCGGTGAGGCGCTGGACCTCTCGGCGGTCTGCGCTCGCGCCAATGCCGAGCTGGGCAAAACCCAACGTATATCTGCCCTCAAACAGCTGGATGAGCTGCCCCGGAGTCACATCGGCAAGATTCTCAAAACCACGCTCCGTGAGCTCGTTTCCGAGACTTGACCCTCTTTACTGCGCCACGTAGCGTGCAGGATCCGCTTTACTGCCCCGGCAGTTATCAATAACTCAGAGACACGCACACGCGCGCCACAGTCATAAGATTCAGGAGAATGACCATGGGTAATGCCTATATTGTTGATGCCTGCCGCACCCCCCGCGGCATCGGTAAGGTTGGTAAAGGCGCACTCGCGCACCTGCACCCCTCTTATCTCGGCTCCACCGTGCTCGCCGCCATGGCCGAGCGCAATGACCTCAATACCGCCGAAGTCGACGACATCATCTGGGGCACCTCATCCCAGACGGGCAAGCAGGGCGGTGATTTGGGCCGCATGGCCGCACTGAACGCGGGCTATGACGTGCGGTCCTCAGGCGTCACTCTGGATCGCTTCTGCGGCTCGGGCATTACTACTGTGAACCTCGCGGCGGCGCAGATCATGTCGGGCATGGAAGACCTGGTGATCGCAGGTGGTACCGAGATGATGAGCTACCACGGCCAGATTGCGGACCCTACCAAGCCGCCCATGATCGACTCGGGCAACCTCGAGCTGCGCGCCATGCACCCCCAGTCACAGCAGGGCGTTTGTGCTGATGCGATTGCCACCCTTGAGGGCATTGACCGCGACGCGGTAGATGACCTCGCGCTGGTCAGTCAGGCGCGGGCCGCGCAGGCCATTGCCGAAGGCCGCTTCGACAAGTCGTTGATCACCGTTAAGAACCCCGACGGCACGGTAGCGCTCGATCACGAGGAATTCCCCCGGCCAGAAACCACCAAAGAGGGTCTATCAGAGCTTAAGACGGTCTTTAGCGTGGTGCGTGATGTGCCGGTGGATGAGGCGGGTACCACCTATGGCGCGCTCATCCAGCAGAAGTACCCCGAAATCACCGAGTTCAACCATATCCACCACGCGGGTAACTCCTCGGGCGTAGTCGACGGCGCTGCGGCTTTGTTGCTGGCCTCTGAGGCCTACATGGAAAAGAGCGGCTTGACGCCGCGGGCACGGATTGTGGCCACTGCCAACATGGGTGATTGCCCCACGCTGATGCTGAACGCGCCGGTACCGGCGGCAGAGAAAGTTTTGATGAAGGCCGGGCTCACCAAAGACGACATCGACGTTTGGGAAATCAACGAGGCTTTCTCGGTAGTAGCCGAGCGCTTTATCCGCAAACTCGATTTGGATCGCGAAAAGGTCAACATCAATGGTGGTGCGATGGCACTGGGTCACCCCATCGGCGCGACCGGTTCGATTCTGGTGGGCACAGCGCTCGATGAGCTTGAGCGCCAGAACGGCCGCTACGCGCTGATTACCATGTGTGCGGCGGGCGGTATGGCGCCGGCGATCATTATTGAACGCGTGTGAGCGCGTCCCCTAACGAAAGAGCCCGGCACTTGCCGGGCTTTTTTATGACGGCTTGGTTACTGACTACTCACGGCCGCGCCTGGAATATCAATAAACACATCTGCACCCGGTCCCAACGGAATATCTAGCACCACCCAGCCGATAGTCATCAGTAACCCTGCGGCCATGAGGCCGATGGAGTAAGGCAGCATGGTGGCTGCCAGGCTACCTAGCCCAAAACTCTGTTGCCAGCGGTGGCAGAAAATTAAAATGAGCGGGAAGTACACCATCAGTGGCGTGATGATATTGGTCGCGCTATCTCCCACGCGATAGGCGGCGGTGGCCATCTCAGGTGAGATGCCCAGCAGCATCAGCATCGGCACCATTACCGGGGCAATCAGTGCCCACTTGGCGCTCGCTGAGCCAACAAATAGATTTAGCAGTGCAGAGATGAGAATGATGGCGGTCAGCAACACCCAGGCCGGGAGCTCTGTAGCGGCGAGAAAGTCTGCGCCGTGCACGGCCAAGATCAGTCCTAACCCTGACCAGGCAAACATGGCGACAAAGTGCGCCGCGGCGAAGGACAGCACCAGGTAATAGGCCAGATCCTCCATCGCACCGGTCATCATTTTCACCAGATCGCGATGGTCGCCGATGCTGCCGGCGCCTTTACCGTAGGCCCATCCGGCGAGCAGAAACAGCAAAAAGAAAGCGGCGACCAGACTGCGATAAAACGGCGTCAGCTGCGCCTCAGCCGAGGCAGATTCGTTGACCAACGGCGTGCCGGGCCCGAAGACAAAGTAGAGCCACAGGCCAATCACGAAGAGGGTCGCCCAGCCCGCGTTGATCAGGCCTTTTCGCTCGAGCGGTGTGAGCGGTGCGGCGGGATCAGCGCTGGTGTCGAGCGATGCGCCAGCCGGATCAAAGGCACCCAGTCTTGGCTCGATCATTCGGTCGGTGACGAACCAGATGACGGGCACGAAGATCACCGTCATGGCTGCAATAAAAAACCAGTTGCCGGCAATGTTGGCGCTAAAGTCGCCAAAGACGGTCTCGACCGCGGCTTCGGTGATGCCAAACAATAGCGCATCGAGCTGGCCCGGTAGCAAATTGGCTGAGAAGCCCCCCGATACACTGGCAAAGGCCGCGGCGATCCCAGCAATCGGGTGCCGGCCCGCGGCATGGAACAAGATCCCTGCCAGTGGAATGAGCACCACATAGGCGGCGTCTGCCGCGAGGTTGCCCAGCATGCCGATGGTCACAACCAGAGGGGTGAGCAATGCCTTTGGCGTATCACGCACTCCTGCCCGCATGGCCGTGGCGAACAGCCCGGAGCGTTCTGCCACCCCGGCACCCAGCATAACGACCAGCACATAGCCCAGTGGATGGAAGTGAGTAAAGGTCTTGGGCATGTCGATCCACAACCGCGCAATGTTCTCGGACGACAACAAACTGGTGGCATAAATGATGCGCTGGCTGCCGGTGGCGGGATCAATCTCTGTGGGGTGCGCGGCCGATACACCAGTCAGGCTCGCGACCACCGAGACGACAATGAGAAACAGAATGAACCAAAAAAAGAGAAAGACCGGATCGGGCAGCTGGTTGCCCTTTCTTTCAATCCAGCCGAGCACACCGCCGACGGACTGTGTGTCAGCAAGGCCTTGCGAAGTGTTGGAATTCAGAAACCGCTCCCGTGTTCGACTATGCCGCGACGACTAGAACACTAGCATCGCAGGACCCAACTGTCTGCGCTGGCTCAGCACTGACTGGCTACCCTTTTAGTTGGCTCGAGAGGCTCCATTCTGGCGATACGGCCAAGGTACACTCCCCGTGATTATTTTGGCATACAAGCCAAGTTGGCGCTCCGCCGCGAGCGTTGGGAACAACACTACCCGGAACGCATCGCCGCGTTCGGGCGGCAGCTCGATGCCATCGGCATCGCCATTATCCGCGAGGTATTCCGCCAATCCGGCATTCCCGAAGCGCTGTGGGATCGTGCCTCGGGGGGCTACGCCGCAGGCGGCGGTGATGCATTTCTTAATTTTGTTCACTATGACACCCGAACCCCTGACTGGGGGCTACGACCCCATACCGACTAAGGTTTTGTGACGACACTCGACGCCAGCGCAACGGGTCTGCAAATTGAGGTCGACGGCCAGTTTGAGGACGTGCCCGTGTTCCCGGGCCATTTCATCATCAACTTTGGCGAGGCGCTCAGCTTCATCACCGCTCGCTCTGATCGCGCGGTCAGCGCGGTGACGCACCGGGTGCTGAGCCAGCAGTTCAGCCATCCGGTTCGTCACGGTATCGTTTACTTCGCCAACCCCAATCTAGGGGGCATGCTTTTTCAATTTGATGGCCTTGGGGAAGAGCATGATTGCTCTTCTGTTGAGGGTCTTTTCTCATGCTAAAGTAATGTAACGAAGGCTCCACTACTCGGCATCTGAGTCCTCTCTGGGCCCATTAGAGTCCTGTCAAAGCAGTCCGTAACGCCTCGACCCCGGCAAGCCCGCGCAAATGCGTTGCATCGGCTGCGTCATCTTTCGGTCACGCAAGCATCACGCAACTGTCACCGATCCATCACGATTCTGTCATTTAGTTTGTCCACATTGAACGCTCGGTGTTTGAAGGGATCACATAATGGAAGCAAAGCGAGTGGGCGTAGCGATTTTCGCGGCCTTGGTTATATCTTTATTAGGTGCCTGCGAGGGCGACGACGGAAACGACGGAGCGGCGGGTAGCCCCGGTGCCCCTGGCGCAGATGGGAGCCCTGGAACGGATGGTTCAGATGGCCAGGACGCCAATGCTTCAGTGTCGTTGAGGTTGGTCGGTAGCACACCTGCGGTAGCTGAAAACTTTGACGAATCAGCGGCCGAGATTGTTGCGTATCACGCCGGCTCTAAAACAGCCTTTCTCGTGAATTCAAGTGCGAAGGCCGTCGATGTCGTAGATCTATCAGACGTGACGAGCCCGGCCATTACCTTGCAACTTGATGTGGCGGGTGACGTTGAAACGGCGGTTGCCGACCTCTCAGACGGTGATCTGGGCGGGGTTAACAGTGTCGACGTCAGCGGTGACCATATGGCGGTCGCCATTGAGGCGAAACCTAAGCAGGGCACGGGCTACATCGCTTTCTATAACGTAGACGGTACTTTTATCTCCGCTGTGCCGGCGGGCGCGTTGCCAGACAAAGTCGGCTTTAGCCCGGACGGCAAGTACGCCGTGGTTGCTAATGAAGGCGAGCCTAACGACGACTACAGCAATGACCCCGAGGGTACCATTACGGTCATCGACGTTTCCGGTGGCTTCGATATCCCGGTGGTGGCAACCGCTGACTTTAAAAACTTCAACGCCGGTGGCAGCAAGTCGCTGTCTGGCCCCGTCAGGATTTCGGCAAAGGCTGAAAGCGTTGCGCAGGATCTGGAACCCGAGTTCATTGCGTTTTCTGACGACAGCGGCACTGCATACGCCACGCTGCAAGAAAACAACGCAGTGGCGGTGATCGATCTGGCGTCCGCGGAGGTCACGACTGTTCTCGGTATTGGCTTCAAGGACTACGGGCTGCCCGGCAACGACATCGACGCCAGTAATAAAGACGGCGGTGTGAACCTCAACAGCTGGTCTATCTTCGGGACTTATATGCCGGACGGTTTTGACAGTTATGCGGTCAATGGGATGACCTATCTCGTTACAGCCAACGAGGGAGATGGTCGTGAATACCTCTCAGATGCGACTGATGAGGCTGACTGTACTGCTCAGGGTGGCTTCTTGTTCGATGACGGAGACTGCTTCCACTATCTGGATGAAATCCGTGTCAAAGATTTGGATGCCAGCCAGTTTAGTGACGATTTGGTCGCCAAGCTGGGCGCGGATTTTCAGGATCAAGACAAGCTGGGCCGGCTCAAAATGATTACCGACCTGGGTCTGGAAGATGCCTCTGCATGTACTACGCTGGCGACGACCGGCCAGCCGATCGCCTATCCCGACGAAACACCGGTAGCGGGCTGCGTCTATGAGAATATCTATTCCTTCGGTTCTCGCTCTTTCACCATCTGGAATATGGATACTGGCCGGCCGGTATTCGACAGCGGCAGCGACTTTGAAGTCATCACTGCTCAGCAACTGGGCGGCTCCTTCAATGCCAGTAACGACAGCAACGATGGCGATGATCGGTCCGATGACAAAGGCCCCGAGCCTGAGGCTGTTGAAATTGCCACAGTCAATGGCAACACCTTTGCCTTCATCGCACTTGAGCGCGTCGGCGGAGTGATGGTGTACAACATCACCAACCCGCAGGGCGCGAAGTTTGTGCAGTACGTCAATCCGCGCGACTTCACGGTAGATGATGACGCCGTTGAAGCAAATTTGGCGGGCCCACTTGGCCCAGAAGACATCAAGTTCATCACGCAGGATGATGAGATGTACCTGCTGGTTTCAAACGAGGTGTCGGGAACACTCTCGGTGTATAGCGTAACGCTCCTCTAGTTTTGTATGGAGGCAGTAAAATAGCGGCATGGGATTATTTGAACGCTATTTGAGCCTTTGGGTTGCGCTCTGCATTGCATCGGGCATCACGCTCGGTACTTTGTTTCCTGGCGTATTCCAGATTTTTGCGAGTCTGGAGTACGCCAGCGTCAATTTGCCGGTAGCGGTGCTGATTTGGCTCATGATCTATCCGATGGATGATGGTGCAAGTGGACTTTGCATCAATCAGGGACGTGGGCAAGCGCCCCAAAGGATTGATCCTGACTCTCGCGGTCAACTGGCTGATCAAGCCCTTCACTATGGCTGGACTGGGTTGGCTATTTTTTCGCGTCCTGTTTGCTGATCTCGTCGATCCGTCAACCGCCTCTGAATACATTGCCGGCATGATTTTGTTGGGTGTCGCGCCTTGTACTGCAATGGTATTTGTTTGGAGTCAGCTCACCCGGGGCGATGCCAATTACACGCTTGTCCAAGTTTCAGTGAATGACATCATCATGATCCTCGCTTTTGCGCCGATTGCTGCGTTTCTCCTCGGCGTAAGTGAGATTTCAGTGCCCTGGGAAACGTTGCTGCTATCAGTACTGCTATACGTAGTTCTGCCATTGCTTGCCGGATACTTCACCCGTCGGTATTTGGACGCAGTAGACGATCATTCCCGGTTGAATCGTTTGCTTGCCACATTAAAGCCCGCCTCAATTGCCGGTTTGCTCGCCACGGTAGTGCTGTTGTTCGGGTTTCAGGCAGACACGATCCTGGCACAACCTGTCGCAATCGGGCTGATTGCTGTTCCATTGCTCATACAAACCTATGGCAGTTTTGGCATCGCTTATGCGGCTGCTAAATCTCTCCGGCTGCCGCACAGCATTGCGGCGCCGGCATGCATGATCGGCACGTCGAACTTTTTTGAACTCGCGGTTGCCGTTGCTATCTCGCTGTTTGGGCTACAGTCAGGTGCTGCGTTGGCAACCGTGGTGGGCGTGTTGGTAGAGGTGCCGGTCATGCTGTCTTTGGTAGCCTTTGTTAACCGCACGCGGCACTGGTTTCCTACTTCGCCATAGTTGTCGCTTCCAAGTCTCTTTGTCTGTGTGACAGGTTTTATGGAACGCCTACTGCGTGGTGCTGACGATGCCGATCGCAGGTTTTGTGCTAACCAAATTTCAGGGTTATTCCAATTCTTTGTCGCCTGAGAGTCCGGGTCGCTTTAGTCGACTTGTGCCGCAAGGGGCAGCGCCGATGTGTTCTTAATTTCGGTTACGGCGATATGAGAATGCAGCTCTCTAATCAAGTCGCTGGCACTCAGGGTGTTCCTGACAAAGTCCTCGTAGTGCCGGACATCACGCGTGACGATCTTTAAAACGTAGTCCCAAATGCCGGTCATCGTGTAGCACTCCAACACCTCCGGGTGGCCTTTGATCATCTGCTCAAACTCGATCAGGTTTTGTCTGCCAGTTTGGGTCAGATTGACGGTCGCAAATACCACAACAGTCATGCCAAGCGCTTCGCGATCCAGCACCGCGACGCGCTTTTGAATGATCCCTTGCTCCTCCAGCCGGTTAATGCGTCGCCAGCAGGGAGACTGTGAGATGTGCAGCTTGTCGGCCAGTGCCGAGGTGCTGATGCTGGCGTCCTCCTGCAGTAAGCCCAGCAGTTTCTTGTCTGTTGAGTCGATAACCATAAATAGATATTCCTATATAAATTATTAATAAGAATAAATTAATCGGTTTATGGGCTGTAGGCAAATATTGAAAATAAATTTCTCCTTTGCCGCGACACATAATAACCAGAGGCGTGCTCAAGCAAAGAGGCAGGCACATGGGGCAGGCAGAGCGGCCGCCGTTAAGGGCGGTGTCGCTGGATGATAAGTACACGCACGACCACACCTCCGCGTATATGACAGGTATTGAGGCGCTGGTGCGCCTGCCAATGCTGCAGAGAAAGCGGGATGTGAAGCGGGGCCTTAACACTGCGGGCTTCGTCTCTGGCTATCGCGGCAGCCCACTCGGCGGCGTCGATCAAGCTTTGTGGAAAGCCTCAGCGTATCTCGACGCTCATCAGATTCACTTCCAGCCGGGCGTTAATGAGGACCTTGCCGCTACATCAGTATGGGGAAGCCAACAGACCAATTTGTTCGAAGGTGCGCGATTCGATGGTGTTTTTGGCATGTGGTACGGCAAAGGCCCGGGCGTCGACCGCAGCATGGACGTCATCAAACACGCCAACGCATTCGGTACGTCTCGTTATGGGGGCGTGCTGGCAGTGGCAGGAGATGACCACGCCTGCAAATCTTCAACCCTGCCCCATCAATCGGAACACATGTTCATTGGCGCCTCTATGCCAGTATTGGCACCGGCGAACGTGCAGGAGGTGTTGGACCTGGGCATTTTCGGCTGGGAGCTTTCCCGGTATTCAGGCTGCTGGGTCGGCCTGAAGGCCATCACGGAAAATATGGACTCGGCGATTTCTGCTGACATTGATTCCGACCGCGTCAACATCATCATCCCGGACGAATTTGAATTACCCGCCGACGGCGTGCACGCCAGATGGCCCGACAAGCCGTTAGAGCAGGAGCTCCGCCTCAACAAATACAAAATCTATGCGGCCCGCGAATTTGCGAGGGTCAATCGCCTGAACCGTGTCGTACTGGATAGCCCCAACCCCCGCTTTGGCATCATCACGTCGGGTAAGGCTTACCTCGACGTCATGCAGGCGCTTGAGGATATGGGGATTACCGAGGCTGTTGGCGCGGAAATCGGCATTAGGGTTTTCAAAGTGGGCATGCCCTGGCCGCTGGAGCCGCGGCTGACCCATGACTTTGCTGAGGGTCTCGAAGAGATTCTGGTGGTCGAAGAGAAACGCTCCATCATTGAGGATCAACTGACTTCTCAGCTCTATAACTACCCAGTGGGCAGCCGGCCCAGAGTGATCGGCGAGTTTGATGAGGATGGTCGGGATCTACTGCCCAATGTGGGAGAGCTGACGCCTGCGATGATCGCGCTGGTTATCGCTGCTCGGATACGACGATTCTTTTCGAATGAACTACTTGAGCAACGTATCCGGTGGATTGAGGAAAAAGAAAAGTCGCTCGCGGCGCCCTATCAGACCATCGAGCGCGTGCCGCACTTCTGTTCCGGCTGCCCCCATAACACTTCCACCAAGGTGCCAGAGGGTAGCTATGCGCTGGGCGGCATTGGTTGCCACTACATGGCCACCTGGATGCCGGATCGCCCCACCCATACCTATACGCAAATGGGGGGCGAGGGTGCGACCTGGATTGGTCAGGCTCCGTTTACCGAGACCCAGCACGTGTTCCAGAACCTGGGCGACGGCACCTATTTTCATTCAGGCGTGCTGGCGATTCGTGCGGCGGTCGCCGCCGGAGTCAATATCACCTACAAGATCCTGTACAACGACGCGGTCGCGATGACCGGCGGGCAACCGGTGGATGGCTCTTTGAGCGTTGGCGATCTGATTCGTCAGTTGAGCGGCGAAGGGGTGCGCCGCATCGCGCTAGTTTCTGATGCCCCGGAGGGCTGGCGCGGGAGGTTTGACGCGATACCGGGCTTTAGCCTGACTCACCGGGATCAATACGACGCTCTCATGTTGGAGCTCAGAGCGTTCAAGGGAACCTCTGTCATTGTGTATCAACAGACCTGTGCAGCCGAAAAAAGGCGCCGACGCAAAAAAGGAAAAATGCGCCATGCTGATCGTCGCGTTGTGATCAACGAGGCGGTGTGCGAAGGCTGCGGCGACTGCAGCGTCGAGTCCAACTGCCTCTCGGTGCTCCCAAAGCAAACGCTACTCGGCAGAAAACGAGAGATTGACCAAAGCGCCTGCAACCACGACTTCAGCTGTCTAAAAGGGTTTTGCCCGAGCTTCGTATCGGTCATTGGCGGAGAGCTGCGCAAAGCCCAGCCAGCGCAGTCGGAGGAGCCCATCTTCGACCCGCTTCCCCGGCCTGATTTGCCGTCTCTCGATCAACCCTGGAATACGGTTGTGGCGGGCGTCGGCGGCACCGGGGTATTAACCATCACCTCGCTGATTGCGATGGCCGCACACATCGAAGGCAAAGGTTGCGCCACATTGAATCAGACGGGACTCGCGCAAAAATTTGGCGCGGTCGTGAGTCATGTGCGCGTCGCCAGCGCACAGGACGACATCAAAGCGGTTCGTATTCCCGCGGGAGAAGCCGATCTGCTCATTGCATGCGATCTGGTGGTGAGCACGGGGTATGAGGCCATGGGCAAAGTCGCCCACGGGCGTACCCATGCAGTCATTAATGACAACGAGCAGCCCACAGCCGCATTTGTTCAGGACCCCGATGCGCATTTTCCGGCGAAGGGCATGAGGCAAAAGGTCACCGCACAGGTGGGTGAGCAATTGGAGTTTGTGCACGCCTCTGACATCGCCCTGCAGTTAACGGGCGACGCCATCGGCACCAATCTCTTTTTGTTGGGCTATGCCTGGCAACGCGGCTGGGTGCCGGTCGGTGAAGCGGCGCTGGAGCGTGCGATTGAATTGAACGGGGTGGCGGTTGAATTCAACAAGAATGCGTTTCTGCTAGGCCGGCGATTTGCCAATCAGCCGGAGCTGGTTAAGTTGCTGCTACCCCCGGCATCGTCAAACGCCGATGACGACCTCACGCTGGATCAAGTGATTGAGGATCGCTTCGAGCGGCTCGTGGCGTATCAATCTGTGGGCTATGCGAAACGCTACTTGGATCAAATTGAAAAGGTGCGTTCAGTAGAAAATGACCCAGAAGCGGACGATTCGCTCACCCGTACCGTCGCCCAGCAACTCTTCAAGCTTATGGCTTACAAGGACGAATATGAGGTTGCGCGCCTGCACAGTGATGAGGCCTTCCGCGCGAAGCTTGATGCACAGTTCACCGGTAATTACTCAGTCAGGTTTCATTTGGCACCGCCCTTGTTGAGCAGAGCCGACCCAGCGACGGGTAAGGTCAAAAAAATTGAGTTTGGTCCCTGGCTCCTGCCGATGTTTCGTGTACTTGCCAAGCTCAAGTGGCTCCGAGGAACACGATGGGATGTTTTTGCGCTCAGTAGCGAGCGCAGGCAAGAGAGAGAGGATCTGGCGCGTTATCAAGCAGACCTGGCTGAAGTCTGCGACCGGGTGGCGCCGGGCAACTACCGAACTGCGCAGCAACTCATGAAGCTGCCGGAGACATTACGTGGCTATGGTCACGTAAAAGCCAGAAATCGAGACGCGCTGTTGGCAGTGCGATCACGGCTACTGAGTGAACTTCGCGGTGACACCCAGTATGTAGAGGTCGTCCATCACAGTACAGCGTGACGGTTTGTCGTGATTTTGACCGGGTTCATGAAAGACCCTGACGGCATGGCGATTTCAATCTGAGAATGATGTGAAAGGCGACTTCTTTAACTACGGGTACTTCAATGTGCACGAGCAAGCGTTCCATGAGCGCTCAGCACATCGCGTCGGTAGCTGACCCGGTAGCGAACGATATATTCACAGAGGCTAAGCCCTCGTTGGGTGAGTCAATACGCGCCCCTTATTTTCCTGAAGTGTGAATAGTCGTGTCACGCGGGTCTGACCTGACTTGGTTTGCGTAAATACTCGATATATCTTTTCGCTCCTCCAGTTCCCGCGGTGTGGGTTCTCGCGGGGGTTCTGGTTCGTGAAATATCTATTTTTTTAAGGTCTGGACAGATGTCAAAAAATATCACTTCGGCTTCGATCGTTGCCGGCTTGCTAATCCTTTGGTTGGCTTCAGGGCTTTGGGAAGACCAAACGGTAGCTCCTGAGCTCGCGTTGGCCGCTGAGTCAGAGGCAATTGAGCAGGCGCTTAAGGCCACGCAAAACCGGGTGAGAGTGGAGCTCAGGCAAGCTGAGCCCCGGGCGCAGAGTGTTTTATTGCGGGGTCGCACAGAGGCCAAACGCAGTGTTGAAGTCACTGCTGAAATCTCGGGCCAGATCGTGAGTCGATCCGTTGAGCGCGGGCAGCAGGTCCGGCGAGGCCAATTGTTGTGCGAGATTGCTACCGATGATCGCGCAATGGCTGTTGAAGAGGCCCAGGCCTCTCTGGAACAAGCAGAAATAGAGAACGAGGGCAGCTTGGAGCTTGCAGCACGCGGGCTGTTATCAGAAGTGGCTATTGCTGCTTCTGCGGCGCGGCGAGAGGCTGCCGAGGCGCATCTTGAGCGGCAAAAGTTAAACCTCGCGCGAACGCAGATCACTGCTCCATTCGATGGTGTGGTTGAGGATTTGCATCTCGACGAGGGCGACTACGCGATGCCCGGCGATGCCTGCGCCACGTTGATCGACCTTGACCCTATGTTAGTGGCTGCGCAGGTCACAGAAGAGCAGGTTGAATATCTTCGGTTGGGAAGCCTTGTGAAAGGCAGCACCCGTATTGGGCGCCCTCTGGAAGGTGAGCTATCTTTTATCGGCAACCAAAGCGATCCTGTTACGCGCACTTACACCGTTGAAATCACTGTGGACAACCAAGACTACGGTCTTCGATCTGGTTTGACTGTATCGCTGCGGGTTGTTCTTGATGAGGTGAAAGCTCACGAAATCGCGCCGTCACTCCTCACTTTAGACAAGAAAGGCGAGATGGGGGTTCGGCTGATAGACGCCGGTAACCGCGTTGTGTTCAGCCCGGTGAAGATCATTGAAGACGGCCCCGATGGCATGTGGGTGACGGGCCTGCCCGATACCGCTGCGGTCATCACGGTAGGGCAGGAGTACGTTGCTGCGGGGACGATCGTTAGCCCCGTGTACATCGACAGTGCAGGTGGCCAGGTCGTTACCCGATGATCATTGCGAGCATCATCGGCCGCACCCGCACCACGCTCTCACTATTGGTGCTCATGGTTTGTGTTGGGCTCGCAGCGAGATCAGCGCTACCGATTGCCAATGACCCTCATGTAGACCTGCCTCTGTTTTATGTTGGCGTCAGTCTGGAAGGGATATCCCCGGAGGATGCAGAGCGTTTGCTGGTGCAGCCAATGGAGATTGAGCTGCGCAAATTGGAGGGTATCGTCGAGCTAAAGTCGACCGCTTCCGAAGGTATGGCGAGCTTCTTTGTTGAGTTTGACGTCTCTCAGGACTTGGATAAGGCGCTCACCGATGTTCGCGAGGCCGTCGATGCGGCCAAAGCTGAGATGCCTGACACAGCTGAGGAGCCATTCGTCGAGGAGATGACGGCAGACGATTTCCCCATGTTACAGGTCAACCTGCTCAGTGAAGGAGTCAGTGAGCAGGTGGTTTACCGAGAAGCCCTCAGGTTGAGGCAGCAAATTGAGGCGATCCCTTCTGTGCTGAGCGCGGAATTACAGGGGCATCGAGACGAAGTGCTTGAGGTCATTATTGACCCTGACGCCCTCAATGCCTATCGCATTTCAGTGGACGAATTGGTCCTGGTTTTGCAGAGAAACAATCGGCTGATTCCAGCGGGCACGGTTGATTTGGATAGCGGTCGTTTTGCTGTAAAAGTCCCCGCAGTCGTGGAGCGGGCTGAGGAAGTTTTAGAGTTGCCCGTGCGCAGTAATAACGAGGGCGTTGTAACGCTCAGAGATGTCGCAAGGGTTGATCGTACCTTTAAAGACCGCACCAGTTACGCCCGTTACAACGGAAATAACACCATCTCGATCAGCGTCACCAAGCGCTCAGACGCTAACGTAATCGACGCGGTGGAGCAGGTCCTCACGGTGGTCGAGGAGGCCGCTAGCAGGGCGCCCCGTGGTGTAAGAATAGTTCCATCGCAAAATCAGGCAGAGTTTGCCGCGGTGCAAGTTCAAGAGCTCGAAGGCAACATCCTGACCGCGTTGGCCCTGGTCATGATTTTAGTTGTGGCATCGATGGGTTTCAGAAGTGGCCTGGTGGTAGGGTTGGGGATTCCCTTCTCACTCCTGTTTTCTGTCACCGTTATCTATTTTCTTGGGTATACCTTCAACTTTATGGTGATGTTCGGCATGTTGTTGGCGCTGGGCATGCTGATTGACGGCGGTATCGTGGTCACGGAATACGCGAACCGGTTGATGAGTGAAGGTATGGACCATAGGCAAGCGTATACCGCAGCGGTACAGCGGATGTTTTGGCCGGTGACCGCCTCTACTGCCACTACGCTGGCAGCTTTTTTACCCATGCTTTTTTGGCCCGGCGTATCGGGTCAGTTTATGGGCTATCTCCCAATCACGGTTTTTACTGTTCTGATTGGTTCGCTCTTTTATGCGCTGCTCTTCGGGCCGGTATTGGGCACCTTGTTTGGCAAGCCCTCGATGCACAGCACAGAGGACTTGGACGCGCAGCGTATTCTGGAAAATGGCGACCCAACGCAACTGCCAACGCTTACCGGGCGTTTTGCACGGTTCATGACGCAGGTCTGTTACCGCCCCGTTCTGACTATGGCTATCGTCTTTGGCATTTTAAGCAGTGTCTTCTGGGCTTATGGCAAGTACGGGCTGGGGACAATTTTCTTTTCAGACGCGGATCCTCAGTTTATTCAGGTATCCGTGCTGGGCAGAGGCAATTTCTCTGCGACTGAGGTCAATGATCTGGTGCGAGAGGTTGAGTCGGAGGTGTTAGCGATACCAGGCATTCGCTTTGTTAACACGCAAAGCCTGCTCCCGGGAGCCAATGACGGCAACGGCGGGTTCATGGGCAGTAGCTCGGATCGAATCGGCTCTATCTTCATCGAGTTGATGGCCGAGAGCGATAGGGAGTTAGGTGGCAAAGCGATCATGACCGCAATTCGCGAGCGGACGGCATCCTTGGCGGGTATCAAAGTTGAGGTACAGCCCTTGGAGAAGGGCCCTCCGGTTGGCAAGCCTATTCAAATTGAATTTTCCTCCAACCAACGCGATCTGCTTGAGCCCGCGATGGCGCGCGTCAGAGCACACCTCGATACATTGCCTGAACTCGTAGATGTGGATGACTCCGCCGCGTTGCCTTCAATTGAGTGGCGAATAGAGGTGGATCGACAACAAGCGGCGCTTTACGGAGTTGATGTGTCGTCAGCTGGGCTTGTCGTGCAGTTAGTGACCAATGGTGTGAAGGTAGGGGAGTACCGACCAGATGATGCTGAGGGCTCTGTCGATATTCGGGTGCGGTTTCCCAAGGCCGATCGCGGTATTACGGCAATGGATGAACTGCGCATCAGCACCGAGCAGGGCATGGTGCCACTGAGCAACTTTGTACAGATGCAGCCCGCGCCGGGCGTTGATTCATTGAAGCGCGTGGATGGGCGACCCGTCGAGCTGATAAGAGCCAACGTTCGCGAGGGGGTGATGGCAGACGGCATGGTTGCGGAAATTGAGCAGTGGCTCGCCGGGCAGTCTTTTGATCCTAAAGTCGAAATTCGTTTCCGGGGTGCAAATGAAGAGCAGGCCGATTCCATGGCGTTCGTGTCGGCCGCTTTTCTGTTGGCTCTGGCGATCATGTTCATTTTGCTGGTTTCCCAGTTCAATAATTTCTATCAAAGCTCTCTTATTTTGCTTGCGGTCGTGATGTCTACCGCGGGGGTGCTGTTGGGATTATTGGTGCTCAGCAGTCCATTCAGCGCGCTCCTGACGGGGGTGGGTGTGGTGGCCTTGGCGGGTATCGTGGTCAACAACAACATTATCTTGATCGACACCTTCAACCACGTGCGGCGTCAAAATCCCGGTTTAGATATCCGCGATGTCATCGTGAGAGCCACGGCACAAAGGTTACGGCCTGTGCTGCTCACTACGGTGACTACAGTGTGTGGGTTGTTGCCTCTTGCCGCTGGCTTCTCGGTGGATCTTGCAGGTCGTTCGATCACAGCTGAAGGTGAGATGGCGATGTTTTGGGCACCGTTGTCTCAGGCCATCGTGTTTGGCTTGTCGTTTGCGACTGTGCTGACTCTGGTGGCTACGCCCGCCCTGCTGGCTTTGCCTGCCACGCTGAAAACTCATTTCACAGGTGTGCGGAGTCGCTTGGCTCTGACCTAATCCTTGGCTCTGACCAGATCAGAGTGGCGATAGTTGAGCAACTAGCCTACCTCCATACATCTGCAAGCCGATCGAATATTTAACCGTTCCGCAGCACAAAATGCGCTTAATGCGTCTGCAGTGATACAGACCGTTTTCGCTCTATCGGAGCTGGCTAACGACTCAAATGTCTAGTGAAGGCTGAAGCTCTCAGCTAACGGCAATACCCAGCCGCCGCCTTAGCGGACTCCTGCCATCCTGATTCGCAGGGCGGGGTCAGAAACATCTGTCCAGTCCTGCCGCTGCGCCCACTGCTCAAATGACACAGGGCGGCAGTTGAATACCTTATCGATGCTCGCGTTATCCGCAATGAGGGGCGAGACCGGCTGCTCATTATAAAAACGGTAAAAGCTCGCCATCCCATCATAAATCGAGTGCGGCTCTACCGTTGCGGACCCCGTCACAAGAAGACTCATATCCGAGGCAAACTCATCAGGTGTCAGGCTGTTAAAAGTAATACGCCTTCCGATCACCTTGCTGAGTCGCTCAGCGACCTCGTCACCCACCAACGCCTCCGGACCACCGATCGCATACCGAGCGCTCGGAATGTCGTCTCGGGTGAGCGCCTCCACCATGTAAGCGGCAACATCATCGAGGCAGATCCAAGAGATGCGCAGGTCAGGTTTGGCGGGGTAGGCGAATATGCCTTGCTGCACAATCGCGGGCTTGTTCCAGCTGCGAATCAGGTTATCCATAAACACTTTGGGCTCGAAGAGGGCGAATGCCGCGCCACTATCCATGATGGCCTGTTCAATCGCGCGGCGGCCATCGTGCGCGGGATTGCCGTTGTCCTTCTCAGCAACGAAGCAGCTCGTATTGAAAACGACTTTCTTCACGTTATTTTGGGCAGTCGCCGCTGCAATTCGCCGCCCCAATGTCGCAGCCGCCTCCCGATCGAAAACAAAGGGCAGATGCGCTGCGATGGCCTCTACACCCTCCGCTGCAGCAATGAGAGATTGCTCATCGAACAGATCAGCCTCCACGGTCTCCACATGCGCAAACTCCGTGCCCATAAAAGCATTGGGATTTCGGAGAGCCGCTACAGGCGTCAAGCCTGCTTCGAGTAATCGGGCAATCAGCGGATGCCCTTGATCACCGGTTGCCCCCAACACCAGAACACGGGTCACGAGTGGGCCTCCGAGCGAGCTACCGATTGACCGGCGATGTAACCAAAAGTCAGCGCCGGCCCCAATGTGCCGCCCGCGCCTGCATAAACGCTACCTGTGGGGTTGCTAATGACGTTGCCGGCGCCATAGAAACCGGGAATGACGTCTCCGTAAACGTTGAGTACTTGCGCCATCCCATTCGTTCTTGGACCCCCGTTTGTGCCCAGCGCGCCCAGGTCGATCCGTACCGCGAAGAAGGGCCCAACCTCTACTTTCCCCAGAGTGGCAGCGGCCCCGTCGCGAGAGCGATCGCCGTAAAAGCGGTCGTAAGCACTGCCCCCTCGTCCGAAGTCGGGATCATTAACGTTTTCAGCGTGCGTATTGAATCGGGACACCGTTGCCTCAAGTTGAGCCGCATCGACTCCAATAGCGTCTGCCAGACCCGCCAGATCCGGCGCCTCAATAATCCAGTCAGGCGATGGGTCGCCGGGCATCACCGAAGCAATCGGATACCGGCCGCGATACTGACTGTCCACAATTAGATAGGCGGGCAGATTGTTGTATCCGTATGTTGCGGGATCAAAGCTATGAAACGCGCCAGCAAGGGCAGAATAGTTCGTTGCCTCGTTACAAAACCGCTTGCCCTGACCGTTAACCATCAAGCTATGCGGTAGCGTCCGCTCGATGAGCACCGGAACAGAACGCTGTGCGTCTTTTTCGGGGGCACCATTGTCTGGCCACTGCGCACCGCTTTCTGAAAGAGTGGGTATCCACCATGCACTGGTCATGTTGCCCAGACCTGCTCCGGCGGTCAGCGCCATCCGCAAACCATCGCCGGTGTTAGTGGGTGGTGATGCGGGCTAAGTCAGAGGCCCACTTAAAAAGGTCGTTTTGAGTTCCTCATCCCACTCAAAGCCGCCAGTTGCTAAAACGACTCCCCGGTGCGCGTAGATAGCTGTCTCTGCGCCACCGCAAGTCACTGTCGCACCAACAACGCGACCGTCTTGAATCGCTAATTTGCGAGCAGTGGTCTCCAGCAAGACTTCAATGTCACGATCTAGACACGCTTTGAGCAACCGGCCAATCAGGGCCTGACCCCAACCCCTCAAGTCACCTTCCACGCGGCGCTTCATTTCGTCTGGGTCTACGATGCCGCTGCCGCCCCCCAACGGCGTTTCAAGCAGCATCATGCGAACGATTTCACCGCCGTTGTAGACCTTATCTGACCAGTCACCCAAGGATGTGAAATCAAATAAAGCGTTATCCAATGCGCGCCCGCCGTCAGCTTTCGCACCGGGATTGTCCAAATAGTAGTCGGGGTAACCCTCAAGAAGCTGAAGATCTAGCGCACCGCGCTCGGTCAGAAACTGCAGCGCGTTGGCGCCCTCGTCGACGAACGCCTCCAGCGAGTCGTCGTTCATTTCTCCATGATCCAGCGACCGGAAATAGGCGAGCGCGTCCTCGCGACTGTCTGCGATGCCCTTGTCCTGCATGCTGGGGTTGCTGGGCACCCAGACGATACCGCCCGAGATAGCAGCGGTGCCGCCGAGTTTCGCGCCCTTCTCAATAACCGTTACCTTTGCGCCGCTATCGTGGGCAGCGACAGCCGCGCTCAGGCCCGCAGCACCAGCGCCAATAATGAGAACGTCTGTTGTCTTTGAGTCTGTCATCTCGCTTGTGCCCCCTCCTTAAAGATAACCAGTGCGTCTTCGCGATAGCGATGCGGTTCATCTATTTTTTATCGGCGTATTTTGCCGCATTGGCGCTGAAATGCGACCACGTACAGAGCAATCCTACACCCCCAGCCGAAAAACCCCCGCCGATGGCGAGGGTTTCACGTTTGGTAGGACCAGGCGGATTACCCGAGACAGGCTCAGGCCTGTTTCGTCCCTGTGGGCTTCGCGCCACGGGCGCTCGGTGTCAAATGCTCCTGGGGTCGCATTTGTTCGAACCTCCAGTTCGAACCCCCGGCTAGGGCTGGGCCAAATACGAAAAACCCGGCACAAGGCCGGGTCTGTCGTATTTGGTAGGACCAGCCAGATTCGAACTGGCGACCTCTACCATGTCAAGGCCGATTGGCCGCACCAAGACACGCGTGGATACCAAATAATCTAAACCGACAACTGGGATTCGGTAGATAGGTTCGTAGTGACGTAAATCAGGCGCGTTCGGCTTTAGAGCTTTCGCGGTATCTGCTCTGATAATCCGCCAAGGCTTCGTCATGTAGCGGGCGTAAAGAGATCTACCCTGCTCTTAAACTAGTCTGAGGGTTGTACCTTCTGCAGGTGGTTCTGTGCCCGCAGATGTGGCGGGATGTATCCACATCATCTTGATACCCTCGCTAGCAGAAAAAAGCGCCGATGCGGCTTCCTCTTTAGAGAAGCCTTCCGCTAGGTAGTGCTCTATGACTACGGCAGAGCTGCAGCAAGGTATAGAGTCTCCGTTTTCGTCAAACACCACCCCCATCAAAGCCGACTCCCAACTATTTAAAATATCGTCTTGAGGGCCCGTAGTTTCAAGCACCAGCTCATCTAGCAGATCGATCGTATCGAGGTAATGTTTTGATTCTTTGGTCAGCTTGAACTGAATCAAAGACGTGATGATCTTGCCCAGTAATTCGTCGTTCACCTGGTATTACCTAGGCGGTGGCTTCGCGGTCTTCAATATCAACCAGCTCCCCCACTGTCCCCAGGGCTAGCAGTAGGTCTTTATCGTCGCGACAACGGTGCCAACGGCAAAGCTGATTGACGATTTGGTTGCGCATAAATACTGCTTCAGCCGCGAGCATTTTCTCGCGGAGTAGATCAGATTTCACGATGTCCCCCACTGCGTCTTCGTGCAGTCATATTTAAGTGAGCGCTTCGGTAGTCCACTTAGCGCATTAAAGCAGGAGCTCACGCAACTATCGTCAATAAGTATCTAACGCCTGCAGAGCTACATAGTGCTATTTTTTTTGTTGCCCATGCGTTGTGGGCTTACCGCGGCCCATTGGATCCAGACCTGACACGCCATATGGGATTTGGTTGATTTCACGGCCCGCCTTGAGAAACGTTTCGGTTTCCTGAGCTATCTCCTCGCGCTTCGCGTCAGACGATGTCTGTAGAGTTTTCTTCTTGATCACTTTGCTTGTCCTTCTCGCTTTTTTTAAGGCGCTTGGCTTCTTTCTTTTTTTGCTTGGCAATCTCGCGCTGCCTTTTTTCAAAAGAAAAATGGGTTTTCCTCATTGCTGAGGCTCTAGCGAG